>CALWIW010000008.1 GCA_944380855.1 uncultured Clostridia bacterium
TTCCGCCTTGGAAGAGTTTCATCTGGAGATTACCGCTGTACATGCGGCGGGCAAAACTTCTGTTTGGAGGGGAGAATTCCTATTCTCTTTTTTAACTTTTGTTAATCAATAATAGGGGCGGATTAAAATATCCGCCCCATATTTTAAATAATAAAAAATAATCAAACAAACCGAGAGAGAGCTATTTTAAGTCGCTTAATAAAAAGTCTCGCCCGACATGTGATGAACTTTATTAAAAAAACAACCTTTTGCATGTCGGAAATAAAAAATAAAAGTTTCGTCCGCCTTGAAATGACGTTTATTTTTAAAAGGAAGTCCTGCAAGGCGGAGATAAAATAAAAGTGAGGTGCAGAATGGAACCTAATTTTCACAATATATTTGACGTTCATGCCCATTATTATGACGAATGGTTTGACGAGGACAGAGAAAGCCTTTTCGAGCTTTTGCCTCAAAAGGGCGTTTGCAATGTTATAAATGCCGCCGTTGATTTGGAAACCGCTGAAACAATCAAAAACTACAGCGAAAAGGCGGACTATTTTTATTTTGCAGCAGGCTTTCACCCGGAAAATCTTGAAAACCTGCCCGAGGATTATCTTGAAAGATTAAAGCCTTATCTTTCCCATAAAAAGTGCGTGGCTCTGGGAGAAATAGGACTTGACTATTACTGGGACATTCCAAAGGATAAGCAGAAAAAGGTTTTTGAAGAACAGCTTGTTTTGGCAAAAGAACTTGATATTCCCGTTATTGTTCACGACAGAGAGGCTCACGGGGATACCATGGAAATGCTCAGAAAATACAAGCCAAAAGGTATTCTCCACTGTTTTTCCGGAAGCGTTGAAATGATGAGAGAGGTTGTAAAGCTGGGAATGAGTATAAGCTTAGGAGGTGTTGTCACATTTAAAAACGCCAAACACAGTGTAAATGTGTCAAGTGTAATTCCCCTAGACCGCCTTATGCTGGAAACGGACGCTCCTTATATGGCTCCTGTTCCTTTCAGAGGAAAAAGATGCGACAGTTCAATGATTATTTACTGTGCAAAAAAAATTGCAGAGCTTAGGGGTTTGCCTACTCAGAAGCTTTTGGATATTACAAAAGAAAACGCAGAAAAAATGTTTTTGAAATAATTTTAATGCTATTATAAAAGAGGTTATCCGCATTGAACTATAGGATTATTGATATAGATAAATGGGAAAGAAAAAAATACTTTGAGCATTATTTTTCCAATGTTCCTTGTACTTACTCTGTTACCGTTAAGCTGGACATAACGGCAATACTGGATAAAAAATTGAAATTATATCCCACAATGCTGTATTTATTGACAAAAACAGTAAATATGTATGAGGAATTTCGCACTGCGGTAAATTCAAAGGGAGATATAGTTGTCTTTGAAAGCATGAATCCGTCTTTTACAATTTTTCACAAAGATACAGAAACTTTCTCTAATATATGGAGTGAATATTCAGAAAGCTATGCTGAATTTTGCGAAAACTATGAGAATGATTTGTCGTTATTCGGTGAAATAAAAGAATTTGAAGCAAAACCTAATGTGCCGGAAAATATATTTCCTGTTTCAATGATACCGTGGACAACATTTGAAAGCTTTAACCTTAATCTTCAAAAGGGGTTTGACTATCTTCTGCCAATATTTACAATGGGTAAATATGAATTAGCAGAGGGAAAATATCTGCTTCCTCTTTCGGTTACAGTTCACCACGGAGTATGCGACGGTTTTCACCTGTGCCGTTTTATAAATAAATTACAGGAATTGTGCAATGATATAGCAAAGTGAGAAAACAGCAGTTTAATATTCAAAGATGTAAAAACCGTGACTCTTAAATTTGAGCCACGGTTATTTTTGTGTCATATAATAAAATTTACAAGGAGTAAGTAAAAGGTTTTTCCCAACTTGTAATGACATTTATTTTTATAAAGAAGTCACACAAGACAAATATAAAAAATACAAGGCGGATATAAAACCCAAATGAGAGCGAACCATTTTAAGTCGCTTAACAAAAAGTCTCGCCCGCCTTGAAATGACGCTTGTTTTTAAAAGGAAGTCTTGCAAGGCGGATATAAATTACGCGGTTTCGATGGAAGCGGCTTGCTGAAGTCCAAGCTTTTTAACAGCTTCCTCTCTCATTTTGTACTTGAGAATTTTTCCTGCGGCGTTCATCATAAAGGAGTCAACAAAGTCCACATAACGGGGAGTTTTATGCTTTGCCATGTGAGTTGCAACATATTCCTTTATTTCCTCTTCAGTGGAGGTTTCACCCTCTTTGAGGATAACGCAAGCCATAATTTCTTCGCCGTAATCCTTATCGGGAACGCCGATAACCTGTACGTCCTTTACCTTTGGGTGGGTGTAAATGAAGTCCTCAATTTCTTTTGGATAGATGTTTTCTCCTCCGCGGATAATCATGTCCTTAATTCGTCCGGTAATTTTGTAGTTGCCGTTTTCGTCCATTCGTGCCATGTCGCCGGTATGGAGCCAGCCGTCCTTGTCAATTGCTGCCGCTGTAGCCTCGGGCATTTTGTAGTAGCCTTTCATTATGTTGTAGCCGCGGGCAACAAACTCTCCGTCCACATTTACCGGCAAGTCCTCGCCTGTTTCAGGGTCAACTATTTTACATTCAACACCGAAAATATTTCCGCCTACGGTTGCAACTCTGGTTTCAATAGTATCTGTGGTTTTGCTCATGGTGCAGGCAGGGGACGCCTCCGTCTGACCGTAGGTTATGCATATCTCGTCCATATGCATTTTGTTTATAACGTCTTCCATAACCTTAATGGGGCATGGACTTCCTGCCATGATACCCGTACGCATATGTGAAAAGTCGGTTTTTTCAAAGTCAGGGTGACCGAGCATAGCTATGAACATTGTAGGAACACCGTGGAATGCGGTGATTTTCTCCTGAGTTATACAGGCAAGTCCCTTTCTTGGAGAAAAAGCGGTTATGGGACACATGGTTGTTCCGTGGGTCATGGAAGCGGTCATAGCCAAAACCATTCCGAAGCAGTGGAACATGGGAACCTGAATCATCAGTCGGTCGGCGGTGGATAAGTCCATGCAGTCGCCTATGGCTTTACCGTTGTTTACAACATTGTAGTGTGTAAGCATTACGCCTTTTGGGAAACCTGTTGTTCCCGATGTGTACTGCATATTGCACACATCGTCTTTGTCTACGGCGGAAGCACGGCGGTAAACCTCGGAAATAGGCACCTGACTTGAAAGCTCAATGGCTTCGTCCCATGTATAACAGCCCTCTTTTTCAAAACCGCAGGTGATAATATTTCTCAGGAAAGGCAGACGCTTCATAAAAAGAGGTCTGTATTTGTTGGCGGTTTTCAGCTCGGGGCAAAGCTCCCCTATAATTTCCGAATAATTGGAATCCTTGTAGCCATCAATCATAACGAGGGTGTGGGTGTCGGACTGACGGAGCAAAAATTCCGCCTCGTGAATTTTGTATGCGGTGTTTACGGTAACCAAAACCGCACCGATTTTTGTTGTTGCCCAGAAAGTTATGTACCACTGGGGAATGTTTGTAGCCCAAATAGCCACATGGTCGCCTGGTTTTACACCTAAAGCGATAAGTGAGCGGGCAAAGGTGTCAACATCGTCACGGAACTGGCTGTAGGTTCTGTCATAGTCAAGCTCGTAATATTTAAAAGCCTGCTGGTCGGGAAATTCCTCAGCCATTCTGTCAAGCACCTGAGGGAAAGTAAGGTCAATAAGATGTTCCTTAGGCCATACGTATTTTCCTGTCTTTCTTGCATTGTCGTAAAGTCTGCCGGTAAGCTCGCTTTGGGAAATATACTGGCTCATATAGTGGATAAAATGAGGGAAAACAACGCCTGCGTTTTCCAAATCCGGAGCATAGTTTCTTACCCATTCAAAGGAAATATATCCCTCGTAATTTATAGACTCCAAGGATTTCCATGAATTGTCAAATGGTATGTCGCCCTCGCCCATAAGACGGTAGGATACGTTTCCGTCTTTCATTACGGAATCCTTAACATGAACATATTTTACATAAGCACCGAGATTTCTTATGGTGTCCTCGGGCTGTTCGTTTTTAAAGCGGTATGGGTGGTGAATATCCCAAAGAGCACCGATGTTGTCGCTGGGAACACTGTCCAAAACATTTTTAAGCCTTGCGGTGTCGGCATATACGCCGTTTGTTTCCACAAGAAGAGTAACGTTTTTTACTTCTGCAAAGGGCATAAGTCTTTTAAGTACGTCAATAACATGATTGTCGTCCACTTCGCCGTATTCTCTTGCGTGTTCGTCGCCCAGTATTCTTATATATGGAGTTCCGAGCTTTGAGGCAATTTCTATGTACTCCATAAGTCTTGTTATGTTTTCTTCTGTTTTTTCTTTATATTTTAAACTGCAGTTTGAAGAAAGGCAGGGTATTTCCAAATGACGCTTTTTCAAATCTTCTACAGTATTTTCTATATTTTCTGCTTTAAAAGGACGGGCGTGAAGAGAAAAATATTCGCTTCCCGTAACTCTCATCTCTATTCCCTGAAAGCCCAAATCTTTTGCCATTGAGTAAATTTCCGCCCAGTTATAGTCAGGACAGCCTACCGTTGAAAACGCAAGTTTCATAAACAACAACCCTTTCAATTTTATTTTAGGTTAATATATTTAATAATTCATAAAAGGGAGTTTTTCGTTTTAACACTATAGAGTTAAAACGCTTTACCATACAAAAATCCCCATTATGGATATGATAACAACATCATAAAATTTTGTCAATAGCTTAATTATCGGTGAAGTGTCGGCTTTTTACTTTCCTTTCAATGTGATGACAAATTGACATGAATATTTGTGATTGGTATAATAATTTTAAAATTACGTGGTTGGGAGACATTTAATGGAAAGAAATCTTACAAAAGGACCTGTGCTGAAAACAATGCTGATTTTCGCTTTGCCTATGATTTTGGGCAATCTTTTACAGCAGTGCTACAACATTGCCGACACCCTTATTGTGGGTCGTGTGCTGGGGTCAAAGGCATTGGGAGCGGTGGGCTCTTCCTTTACCCTTATGACCTTTATAACATCGGTTTTGTTAGGCCTTTGTATGGGCAGCGGTGCTTTGTTCTCAATAAAATACGGTCAAAAGGACGAAAAGGGCTTTCGTCAAAGCGTGCACGGAGCTTTTTTTCTGATTATGGCTGTTACCGTTGTTCTTAACACGGCGGTTTTTCTCCTTACCGATGAAATACTTTTATTTTTGCAGGTTCCCAAAGATACGGTGGCTCTCATGAGGGAATACATGGTTGCGGTGTTTTGGGGGATTTTTGCCACTTTTTTATATAATTTCTTTTCTTGTCTGCTTCGCTCTGTGGGAAACTCTGTTGTTCCGCTGATATTTTTGGGAATCTCTGCGGTTCTTAATATAGGGCTTGATCTGCTTTTTGTGGCGGTTTTTAATTTTAAAGTTGCAGGTGCGGCATGGGCGACGGTTATTTCCCAGTATGTTTCCGGAATAGGGATTTTAATATACGCACTGATAAAATATCCTTTTTTGCGTGAAAAAATTACTTTCAGTTTTCAAAATATAAAGGAAATTGCCGGTTTTTCCTTTCTTACCTGTATACAGCAGTCTGTTATGAATTTCGGAATACTTATGGTTCAGGGACTTGTAAACAGCTTCGGAAGCGTGGTTATGGCAGCCTTTGCCGCTGCTGTAAAAATAGACGCCTTTGCATATATGCCCGTTCAGGATTTTGGAAACGCATTTTCCACTTTTATCGCACAAAATTATGGAGCAAATGAAAAGGACAGAATAAAAAAGGGAATAAAGGTGTCTCTTGCAGCTGTTTCAATATTCTGTGTTGTGGTTTCCCTTTGCATATTTATATTTGCTCCTCAGCTTATGGCTTTATTTGTGGATACAAAGGAAACCGGGATAATTCTCTGCGGTGTTGATTATCTCAGGATTGAGGGAGCTTTTTATATAGGAATAGGTGTGCTTTTCCTGTTGTACGGACTTTTCAGGGCAATCGGCAAGCCGGGAATGTCTGTGGTGCTTACCGTGATATCTTTAGGAAGCCGTGTGGCTCTTGCATATATATTGTCGGCAATTCCACAAATCGGAGTTTACGGTATATGGTGGGCGGTGCCTATAGGCTGGATTTTGGCAGATATTACGGGACTGCTGTGTTACCGTTTAAAAAATAAAAAAAGAAAAATTATTGCTAAAACCTTGTAATGCTTTTGACAAAAGAGTTATAATAAAGTCGGTATAATATAATTTGCTGACAGTTTAATTAAAATCGGGAGGTAATTCAAAATGAATGTAAAAATCATTTCAGACAGCACCTGCGACCTTTCGCCGGAGCTTCTTAAAAAGTACGATATATCAGTAACGCCTCTTTTTGTAACCATGAACGGAAAAAGCGGCAAGGACGGAATTGATATAACCCCTGAAAACATCTATGATTATGTTTCAAAAACAGGCAAGCTCCCCACCACCAGTGCGGTAAACGTGGCGGATTATTCAGAGGTGTTTAAATATTGGCACGACCAAGGCTTTAGCATTGTTCACTTTACAATAAGCAGCGAATTTTCAAGCACCTATCAAAACGCCTGTATTGCCGCAGAGAGCTTTAACAATGTTTTTGTGGTTGACTCGAGAAACCTTTCCACCGGTCAGGGACTTTTGGTTCTGCACGGTGCCCAGATGGCAAAAGAGGGGCACGATGCCAAGGAAATATTCGAGCAATGCACAAAGCTTGCGGACAGGGTAGAGGCAAGCTTTGTGATTGACAGCCTTAATTATCTTTATAAAGGGGGAAGATGCTCCGCTGTATCCGCATTGGGAGCAAATCTTTTAAGACTAAAGCCCTGTATAGAGGTAATAAACGGAAAAATGGACGTGGGCAAAAAGTACAGAGGTAAATTTGAAAAGGTTATTTTGGACTATGTAACAGAAAGACTTACCGGAAGAGAAGACATAGACAAAAGCCGTATTTTTGTAACCCATACAAAATGTCAGCCCGAGGTCGTAAAGGCGGTTGTTGATAAGGTAAAGGAAATTTGTCCCGATTTCAAAGAGGTTTTGGAAACCACAGCAGGCTGTACCGTAACCACCCACTGCGGTCCCAATACCTTGGGAATTTTATTTATAAGGAAGTAATTAATTTTACAATATTAAAAAATTATAAAGGGGAAGTAGCTATGAATACTAAAAAACTCAGATTTCCCGCGGCGGGAATAGCCGTATTGGTGTCAGTGCTGGTTACATTGTATTTTTTTGTTGATAACCTTATAAGATATTTTCAATATAATGCCGATTTCGTAGATTTTTTTGAGCTTGTGGGCTTATATTGGACAACTCAGCTTATTCCGCCCATTATATTGGCGGTGGTGCTTTTTACAAGGACAAGAAATGCGTTTCTGCCCATAGCTGTATTATTACAGCTGTTTCTGCTGACCGATTATATTACATTCTTTTTTATTTTTAACGATATAAATGAACTGCTGAATGTTTATTATTATCCTTTAAGAACATTTATCGGCGGTACAGTGCATTACGGAGCTTTGGCACTTTTTGTCATCTATACTTTTATTTTCTCCCTTGTATGCAGAAAAGGTGACAATCCGGGCAGGGCAAAGGTAATGCTTATTGTTTGGTTTATATTTTATGCCCTGTATGTGGGGGGATTTGTTGCATACATTATAATCGGGAGTTTGTCGGTAAGAGATATTATTGAAATGGTTCCCTACATACTTTCATGGATTTTTGTGGCTTTCTGGATTGCTTTTCCATATAAAAATGTCAAGGTTCAGCCTCAGAACGGTTATAATTCCGACAATGCATATCAAAACCCCTATTACAACGCTCAGAACCAACAAAATCAGCAGTACAGCAACAGTCAAAATCAACAGTATAATAACGTTCAAAACCGGCAGTACAATCCTCAGCCTTATTCAGGCTATACATATGAGAATCAGAACAACAGTGTAAGTGCTGTTTCCGAGGCTGAAAACAGCATTGAAACACAGCCTGATGCGGCAGTTGTAACCGAGGCAGCTGAGGCAAAATACTGCGAGAATTGTCATGCACCGCTGGAAGAGGGAGCAAACTTCTGTGGAAAATGCGGACATAAGTGCAGTTGATTAGTTTTGGCTGCATATCAAATGCTTGGGTAAAATTTTGGGATTCCAAAGGGACCACTGTCCCTTTGGCAGGCGGTTTGGAGGACAGAGTCCTCCAAGGTATTAAAGTGCAGTAAAAACGCGGGGGAACCTGTGTGGGGGTTTCCCGAAAATCTTTATTCTATATTGATTTTATTTTTTACCACAACTATTGAAAAAAATTCTTAATTTCAAAATAATATAACTTATAACAAAACCCACTTTGAATTTTTTAATTCAAAGTGGGTTTTTTACTTGTTTTGAGACATATAAAAAATCAACTGAACTGACTGTTATAAAGGGTTTTATAAAATCCGTTCTGTTTCAGGAGCTGTTCGTGTCTGCCCTGTTCGATTATGTTTCCGTCTTTCATTACCAAAATAACGTCCGATTCCTTAATGGTTGAAAGTCTGTGAGCAACCACAAAGCTTGTTTTTCCTTCCATCATTTTTGCAAATGCCTTTTGAACTCTCTGTTCTGTGAGGGTATCTATAGAGCTTGTTGCTTCGTCAAGAATAAGCAGGGGAGAGTCTGTAAGCATTGCCCTTGCTATACACAAAAGCTGTTTTTCACCTTGAGAAAGGTTGGAGCCGTCCTCTGTTATCACCGTGTCGTAGCCATTGGGAAGTCTTGAAATAAATCCGTGGGCATAGGCTGACTTTGCGGCTTTTATCATTTCTTCCTCTGAAGCATCGGGATTTCCGTAGCAGAGATTTTCTCTCACCGTACCGTTAAACAGCCAGCTGTCCTGAAGCACCATGGCAAAGTTTTTTCTAAGGCTGTTTCTTTTGATTTCTTTAACGGGCAATCCGTCAAGGCGTATTTCTCCGCTTTTTACGTCGTAAAATCTCATAATAAGATTTATAAGGGTGGTTTTTCCGCAGCCTGTAGGTCCCACTATGGCTATACGCTGTCCCTTTTTTACTTTAAGATTAAAGTTTTCAATAAGCCTTTGATTTTCACGGTATGAAAAATTCACGTTTTTAAATTCCATGTTTCCGTCGGCTCTTTCAATTTCTGTGGAATTAAGGTTGTCGGCGGCTTCTCTCGGCTCGTCTAAAACCTCAAATACACGCTTAGCGGAAGCCAAAGCCGTTTGAAGCTGAGTCAAAACTCCGGTGATTTCGTTAAAAGGCTTTGTGTATTGGTTGGCATAGGTCAAAAATACAGATATTTGTCCTACCGTAAGACCTCCGTTTACTGCCGATAAAGCTCCCAAAATTCCTGCGGCGGCGTAAACCAAACCGTTTACAAAACGTGTTGAGGGATTTGCAAGGCTTCCCGCAAACTGTGCCTTTTGTCCCACCTTATATAATTCCTGATTACGCCTTTCAAACTCCGCTTCCGCTCTTTTTTCAAAGGCAAAGGATTTTACTACCTGCTGGTTTCCCACCATTTCTTCAATGTATGAGCTTACTTCTCCCTGTAAAAGCTGCTGCTTTCTGAATTTGCTTCCGGAAAATTTTCCTATAAAGGCAGCTACAAACAGGGAAACGGGAGTCAAAAGCATTACCGCCAAAGCTATGGTCACATTTATGGTGAACATAAACACAAGCGTTGCAATTATTGTCACAACACCTGTAAAAAGCTTTGTTACAGTCTGTAGAAGTCCGTCGCCCACTGCGTCAACATCGTTTATAACTCTGTTTATCAAATCTCCGTGGCTGGAATTATCTATATAGCTTAGTGGAGCGGTATTAAATTTTGAATAAACCTGCTGTCTTAAATCCCTTGCGGTGCAGTAGCTGAGCCTGTTGGTGCAAAGCCCCATTATCCACTGGAAAAATGCAGACCCTGCCGTTGCAAGCAAAAAGCCTGTTAAAATATTGAAAATACTGTTAAAGTCAACCTGTCCCTTGTCAATAATGCAGTCAATGGCGTTACCTGTAAGCACGGGACCTAACAATGTAAGTCCAACGCTTATAAAAGCACAGACAATACCTATCACAGCATATTTTTTGTATTTTCCGCAGGCGGAAATAATACGCTTTACCGCTGAATAAGATTTTTTTCTTTTCATTATACCGCCTCCTCTGCACTGAGCTGTGAAAGACAGATTTCCCTGTATTCTGAACAGGAATTATAAAGCTCTTTGTGAGTGCCTATTCCTGCACATTCTCCCTCGTCAAGCACAATAATTTTATCGGCGTTTCGTATTGTGGAAGCTCTCTGAGAAACAATAACCACCGTCATATCCGAGGTTTTTTCTCTAAGCTCTTTTCTCAGGTTTGCGTCAGTTGCAAAGTCCAATGCGGAAAAGCTGTCGTCCAGAATAAGTATGTCAGGGTGTTTTACCAAGGCTCGTGCTATTGTAAGTCTTTGACGCTGACCGCCTGAAAAGTTTTTTCCGCCCTGTGCAACGTCAAAGTCAAGCTTCCCGGGAAGCTTGCTTACAAAATCCCATGACTGTGCTATTTTTAAAGCCTTTTCAATCTCTTCGTCAGAGGCGTTTTCCTTGCCCCACTGCATATTGCTTCTGAGAGTTCCCTTAAATAAAACGGTTTTCTGAGCAACAACGCCGATTATATTTCTCAGATTTTCAAGGTCGTATTTTTTAACATTAACGCCATTTACCAAAACTTCGCCCTTGGAAGCGTCGTAAAAACGGGGGATAAGATTTGCAAGAGTTGATTTGCCAGAGCCTGTACCGCCGATAATTCCCAAGGTTTCTCCCTTTTTAAGGGAAAAGGTTATGTTCTTTAAGGCTTCGCCCTCGCCGTAGGAAAAGCTTACGTTACGAAATTCAATTGCATAATCATTTTCAGCCTTTGAATTTTCTTCCTTTTTGTCCTCTTTTACAGTGGTCTGAGTGTCAAAAATTTCATTTATTCTTGCGGCTGAAGCCGACGCTCTTGTAAATATTACAACCAAGTCAGCAACTACAACCATGGCAAGCATTATTTGAGTCATATAGTTTACAAGGGCGATTATGTCACCCTGTGAAAGTCCGCCGATATTTACATTCAGTCCGCCGAACCAGATAATAAGGGCAATAGCTATATTGGTGATAATGCAGGTCAAAGGACTTAAAAGGGCAGATATTCTTCCTGCGGAAATGCTGGCGTTTGTAAGCTCCTCTGCCGCATGGGAAAATCTTTTTTCCTCTTCTTCCTGTCTTGCAAAGGCTCTTATTACCCTGTTTCCCCTGAGATTTTCTCTTGAAAGAAGAGATATTTTATCAAGCCTTTTTTGAATTACTTTAAAAAAGGGAACGCTTTTGCTCATTATAAGATAAAGGGTCAAGCCTATAAGCACAGCCGCACCGAAAAATATAACGGAAAGCTTTAGGCTTACCGTAGACGCCATTATCATTGCTCCCACAACCAAAAAAGGAGCACGTATAACAAGTCTTATAAGCATTGCCACCGCAAGCTGTATTTGGTTTATATCGCTGGTCATTCTTGTTATAAGTGACGGCGTACCGATTTTATCTATCTCCTTATGAGAAAGAGTATTTATGTGGTGGAACAAATCCCGTCTTAGTATTGTTCCCACGCCTTGGGAAGCAAAGGACGCACTGTACTGGCAGATTAAAGCACTTAAAAGTCCTGTAATTCCAAGTATAACCAACAGCACACCCTGCTGTCCTATATAACCCGTATCTCCGTTTTTAACGCCGATATCTATTATATTCGCCATTATAAGCGGTACAATAAGCTCGAATACAGCTTCAAGCAGTTTAAAAACTGGGCCTATTGTAACCTGTAATTTGTAATGTTTTAAATATCGTGCAAGTCTTAGCAATATATTTTCCCCCTTCATTAAGCAAAACAGACGGCATATCGCCGTCTGTTTTTGTTATTTGCACAGTGCTTTTAAATTATCAATCGCCTTACGGCTGTCCTCTGCTTTGAACACCGCCGTACCTGCAACGCACACATCGGCACCGCCTTTATAGGCGTGTGCAATTGTATTTTCGTTTATACCGCCGTCAACCTGGCACAAAATGTCTTTGCCCAGTCTTTGAGCCTCGGCCTTTATTTTGCCGATTTTCTCAATATTTTCAGCCATATAGGACTGACCGCCGAAGCCAGGTTCAACAGTCATAACCAAAGCCAGCTCTATATCCTTAAGATAAGGGAAAATTGCCTCGGCAGGGGTATTAGGTTTTACAGCCAAGCCTGCCTTTACATTTTTTGAGTGAATTTTATCTATTGTTTCCTGTATATCCGAGTCGCACTCAACATGGAAAACAATGTAATCGGCTCCGGCATTTGCAAAATCCTCCACATATTTAAGAGGGTCGCTTATCATAAGGTGAACGTCAAAGGGAAGCTTTGTAAATGGTCTTATCCATTTTATCACCGGTGCACCGAAGGTTAAGTTCGGCACAAAATGCCCGTCCATAACGTCAAGATGTATCCAGTCGGCTCCTGCTTTGTCCATTTTTTCTGTTTCCGCTCCCATTTTAGAGAAATCACATGAAAGCATTGAAGGTGCTATAAGCATTTTTTCCATCCTCCTTTTTCTTTTTTGTCCGCCTTGCAAAACTTTATCTTAAAAAGCTTATACAGTAAATGTTGTGGTAAAAATTTTGGGATTCCAAAGGGACTACTGTCCCTTTGGCAGGTGGTTTGGAGGACAGCGTCCTCCAAGGTCTTAAAATACAGTAAAATACGCAGGAGGGGAGCAAAAAACAGTCCGGTGAACTGTTTTTTGCCGGGGAACCCACGTCAGGGGTTCCCCGACAACTATTTATTTTATTTCAATTTTACTTTTTACTCCAACTATTAACAAAGAGCTTTTAAAATAAAACTCATCACAAGGCGGGCGAAACCTTTTCCTTAATCTTTAGGAATGGCTCGCTCTCATTTAACTTTTATTTCTTTATTTTTTATTGAATGATATAACAGTTTATGCCCTAAACTACGGCTTCTGTATAAATGACGGAACAATTACCGCCGCAAGCCAAAATACCACGAAAAGTGACATTTCCAAAGTCTTTACGGAGCTTACGCCCGAATACAAAGCCAAAGTGGAAACAAGCAAAATTCCCACTATAACGGCGATAGTCTGCAAAAGAACAGCCAAAGCAATATTTGCTTTAAGTCTTACACAGCCTGAAATTGCCCTGAGAAGTGAGGATATTTTTCCGTTTGTGGCAAGATAGGCACGGGATTTTTCCTCCTTTGCCTCTGTAACTTCTATGCAAACATTGGAAAGACCAGTAGGTAAAACCTTAACCGAGCGGTAATAAATGCCGAAGTCCTTGGCGATTTTATCTTCAGTCACATTGTAGTCAGTGGTGCTTACTATTATGCTCAGTCCGTTTTCCTCGGCTCTTTGCAGTTCCTCGCACATTGTGGTGTTTACAGAGTATTTAAGGGAGAAAACTGCACAGAGCTGTCCTGCGTGGGCAAAGTACACCACAGGGTCGCCGTCGGAGAATTTTTCTTCTTCTTCCTCTTCCAGAACATCTACTCCGTACTTTTCCAAAAGCAGTCTTGTTCCTATTAAAATTCTTTCGCTGTTTACCCAGCCTACAAGTCCTGCTCCGTCCTCGTACAAAACGCTTTCAACCTCCGGAAGCTTTTCTTCCTGCTTTTCCAAAAGCTTCTTGAAAACAAACTGCACGGGATTTTTAGCCTCTTTAAGCACTGCATAAGCGGCAATAATTGCTTCTTCTATTCTGTGCTGTTCAAAATCCTTGGCTCTTACAATCTCCACATAACCCTCAGGGTAGAGCTGGCATGAGTCCACCATAACCGCGGAAGTGTCGCAGAACTGTTTTACGGAAGGATAACCTGTTATCATGGCACCCTTTTGGCGGAGAGTTTTGCAGAATTTCGTAATGGGGAAATTGGCAAGCAGTAAATTTCCCACAGGCACGCTTACCGCAGTTGTTACCGCCAAGGTGGTGACAGCCCCTATAAAGGAACCGTAGAATACCGCATATAAAATCGAAATTACAAGGGAGCAAACCAAGGTAAAGGGTGCCAAAGCTCCTGAGCTGTCCTCTCCGGGGTCGGGAGCATATGAAAGCTTTAAATAATTGCTTAAAAATGAGGTTTTATGCTGATAAGCTATAATAGGTCTGCCCACAGCGGTGCCGCTGAGCATTTTTGAGGCAATTTCCTCATTTTCATAGATTTTAGCAGAATATGTCTGCTGTTCCGAGGTTATAAATCTTAAATTTTCCTTTGTGCGTTTCAGCATAAGCATTTTTCCCAGATAGTTTCCGATAATACAGATTATAACTATCAGGGTGTAGAATGAGTACTGCTGGCTGAAGAAGCTTCCCGACGCAAACAGTGACACAACGCTTTGCAATACCGTAGCCATAATAGCTACAGCCAAAGCCGTATCCGAGTTGCCCCTGAAGCTTGTCAGTGCTGCAAATCCGTTAAGAATTGTGGTTTTTGCAGTTACAACGGTTGCCGCAACAATTATTACATTGATAATGCACAGGGTAAGTGGTGCCGAGGAATGAGTTATATCGGCAATTTCAGGCACCATAAGACGCCAAATGCTTACTCCCAGGGCAAACAAAGCCAAAACTCCCAAAATAACACAGCGGAAAAACAGGCTTTTTAAATTTAGGTTTATTTCGCTTTTTACGTTTCTGACATCTTCTTTTCTTTCAATGTCCTCAATAAGCTCTTCGGACTTCATCTGCTGGGTTTCGGAAACGCTTTTATATCTTTTTCCGGTAAATATGCTTTTTAAAGTCTGTAAGCCGTGACGCTTTATAAAATCAAAATTAATTTTTTCTTCTCCGTCCTCGTCCAGCAGAATTTCTCCTTTGGTTCTCTTTGCGGCACTTTTCGGAACGGCATAACAGCTGTATGCGTCTCTTACAGTGGCTGAAAACTTTCCTGCCTTAACATATATCTTTTCGGAATTTTTGTCCCTTTCATATGAAGGCGGTCTTACCTTTGTAAAATCAGGGGTAATAACATTTGATTTCAATTGCTCCTGCCGGGAGGTTGTGGAAGTCTCTGCTGTTTTTTCGCGGTTACTATTTTTGACGCTGTCCGCTCTTTCCTGCTGCCTGTTTCTTTTTTTGTTTTTCGGAAGCTTTTTCTTTCTTTCAGAAGATGGCTGAGGCAGTTTTTCCGGCTTTTCGTTTTCTTTCGTCAGAATATTTTCTGTTTTTTCGGTTTTGTTTTCTTTTGGAGGAAGTTCGTTCTTTGGTTCTTCCTGTTTTTCCTGCGGTTTATCAGTTACAGGCTTGTCCGAAATTTCAGATGCTTCCTGCGGTTCAGTCTTTTTTTGCAAGTTTCTTTTGTTCTTTTTTCCTGAGGAATAGTTCTCTTTTTTTAATTCCTTTTTTCTTTTTACATTGTCATGAGCTACTATGTCCTCATGCTTTTTTTCCTGTTCCTCTTTCTTTTCCTGCTCTTCCTCAAAATCGCTTAAATCTACGTCAATTGTGTTTATGTCCTGAATTACCGGCTTGTTATGATTTTTCAGATAATAATTTCCGTCGGCATACATATCGTCGCTTTCTTCTTCCGATACATAATCCGTAAAGTGCTTTGGCATAAAGCTTCTTTGCTCGTCTGTTGAAACAGCTTTTTCCGCCGCACTGTCAAAAATTTCAAAATCATTGAACTTTTCCGACTGTTTATCTTCTTCTTTTTTTATTTCTCTTATATGGAAAATAACTTCGTTTGCGGAGTCGTCTTCTGTTTTTTCGTTATTGGAAGATGTTTCCTCAACGGAAGCTTTGTCTTTATCTCCGTTATTAAAAATTTCCGCAGCTATGCGGCTTTTTTTTCTGCGTTTTTTCTGCTGGGGCTTTTTTTCCTCTTCGCTGAGCTCTCTGGTTTCTTTGAGAATAGATTCAATAAGTTTGTCCTCATCGGAGGTATCTCTATTTGCAAAGTCCAGAATTTCCTTTGTCTGTTTATCCACAATCAACACTCCTGTTTTTCCTTTACGTTACGAATTTATCTCAACTATCTGTCTTTTGCAATTTCATACATTAAAATGCCTGCGGCAACCGAGGCGTTAAGTGAATTTATCTTTCCTTTCATGGGAAGTGACACAATAACATCGCATTTTTGTCTTACAAGTTTTCCTATACCTTTTCCCTCGTTGCCTATTACCAAAGCTACCGCACCTTCAAAATTGCACTTTGAACACTCTGTTCCGTTCATGTCGGCTCCGAATATCCACAAGCCTTTTTCTTTAAGCATATCTATTGCGGCAGGTATATTTGTAACTCTTGCCACGGGAACGTATTCTACCGCTCCGGCTGAGGCTTTTCCCACGGCATAGCTTAGTCCTGCACTTCTTCTTTTTGGGATTATTATACCGTGAACTCCGGCACATTCCGCAGTACGAATAATAGCCCCCAAATTATGAGGGTCTTCTATTTCGTCCAAGACAACCACAAAAGGCTTTTCACCTCTTTCCTCTGCCAAAGCAAAAATATCATCAACCGAGGCGTAGTCTTTTATTGCGGCAAGAGCGGCAATACCCTGGTGGTTTTCACCGGCACAGAGAAAATCAAGCTTTTTGGAGTCTACCTCTTTAATGGTTATTCCTTTTTCTTTTGCCTTTGCGATTATAGCCACAACGCCGCCGGAGGCAGAGTTTTTAGCCACTAAAAGAGTGTCTATGGCTCTTCCGCTTCTCAAAGCTTCCGTAACGGGATTTCTTCCTGCGATTACGTCTTCACGCTTTTCGGCAAAATTTCTTTCAGTGTCATTTCTTTTAAATTTTTCTTTTCTTTCTTTCATTTTTGTCTTCCTGTCTTCAAATTCATTTCAATAATTCTCTTGATTTTATCAAATTTACAAAATCTGTATACATGGTTAGTATAACATATATCAGGGCGAGATTGAATAGAAAACGGTGAAAAAAAGTCGAAAAAATTTATTGATATTAATAGGTTATTTCCGTATAAATTGTCAAGAAAATCCGTAGACTGTGATTTTTTAGAGAAGTACCCCGTAACTGTTAAAAAAATTGTCCCAAAAGAGGAAATTGCGGGGAGGGTAAAGGGTAAAGCAAAACATTACACCCACAAAAGTTCCAAGCAAAAACACCCAAAATAAAAAATATCTTGTGCTGTTTATGTTTTTTACTGCTGTTTCTGATATAAAATAAAAGAAATAAGACGCTAAAATTTCACAGGCTGTAAGCTGATACCACAGATATGTATTAAATACTTCAATGAGCAGAAGATTAAAAAAACAGCAGAAAAGGAAAAGGAAAAAGAGGGATATGATTTTTGCCTTAACATAGATTTTAAAGTTTTTAACGCCGCATAAAAGCTCCAGCGACCACCAAACAAGACAAACCCAAAAAACAGGCTTTGAGTATTCCCATGGACTGTAGTTGACCCTTGAAAAAATTATCCCCAATACACCTTGGTCAAACATACTGTAATAAAGGGTTAATAAAGGTATTCCGAAAACAGGGAAAAAAATTCTACAGGTGTTTTTAAAAAAACGTATTTTTTTGCTCAAATTGTTTATCCCCTTTTTACGTGTTAATGTAATAATACTATGATTTTTTAATGGTTAATATTACAAGTCACTTTATAAGCCATGTGTGAAAAATGTTTGTAAATAAAGCTTTTATAAGAGCGAACCATTCCAAAGATTAAGGAAAAGGTCTCGCCCGACCTGAAACGGAAGTCAATTTTTATATCCTCCCTATGCAGGTCGGATATAAAAAACACCCCATGACTTAAAGATTAAAGCCATGGGGTAAATAATTTATAAAAGCAAATTTCTATGCAAGCGAACCATTCCAAAAATTAAGGAAAGGGTCTCGACCGACCTGAAACGGAAGTCAATTTTTATATCCTCCCTATGCAGGTCGGATATAAAAAATAAAGGTTTCGCCCGACCTGTGCAGGTGTTTATTTTAATATCTAACCTTTGGCAGGTCGGAAACAAAAAAGTCGGAAATAAATTACTCGAAGAATTTTGAGTGGATAGCAGCAACAGCAATATCGGCGTCGTTCTTGTCGATAAGAACGGAAACCTTGATTTCGCTTGTGCTTATCATCTGAATGTTGATGTGTGAATCGTAAAGAGCCTCAAACATCTTGGAAGCAACGCCTGCGTGGCTTTCCATACCTGCCCCTACAATTGAAACCTTTGCGATATTGTCATCGTAAAGAACTTCCTTTGCACCGATTACGTTGATGTAGTCCTTAAGGATTGCAACAGCCTCTTCGCCTTTGGACTTGGCAACGGTAAAGGAAATATCCTTTGTATCGTCGCGGCCGATTGACTGGAGGATAATGTCAACATTAATATCCTTTGCAGAAAGCTTTGCAAACATCTTGAAAGCAAGGCCAGGTCTGTCAGGAATACCTGTAACAGAAATTCTTGCTACGTCTGTATCTTTTGCTACACCGCTGATTAACATTTTCTCCATTTTTGCATTCTCCTTTACCAATGTACCCGGGGCTTTTGTAAGACTGGAGAGAACCTCGAGTTCAATATTATATTTTTTAGCCATTTCAACCGAACGGTTGTTGAGAACCTGAGCACCTAAAGTTGCAAGCTCAAGCATTTCGTCATAGGATATTTCTTTAAGCTTTATAGCCTTTTTAACTTTTCTCGGGTCTGCCGTATAAACGCCCTCAACGTCTGTATAAATCTGACAAAGGTCAGCATGAAGGGCTGTGGCGATTGCAACGGCACTTGTATCAGAACCGCCTCTTCCGAGAGTTGTTATATCGTCGTATCTGTTAAGACCCTGGAAGCCTGCAACGATTACAATGCGTCTTTGGTCAAGCTCTTTTTTGATTCTGTCGGGAACAACTCTTTTTATTCTTGCACTTGTATGGGCAGAAGAGGTCTGAAAACCTGCCTGCCAGCCCAAAAGGGAAACAACAGGATAGCCAAGCTTCTCTATTGCCATTGCAAGCAGGGAGATTGAAATTTGCTCGCCTGCGGACAAAAGCATATCTGTTTCTCTTTTAGAGGCATAGGGGTTTATTTCCTTGGCCTTTTCGATAAGGTCGTCTGTTGTGTCGCCCTGTGCCGAAACAACAACTATAACATCGTTTCCTTTGTTATATGTGTCTGTAACGATACCTGCAACATTCATCACACGCTCGGCATTAGCCACAGAGCTTCCGCCGAATTTCTGGACAATAAGACTCATATTATTGTACTCCTTTTTTGCTTATTATAAATCGCCTATTCTCAAAGCCGAAAGAACGCAAACGCCCTTTTCTTCAAGTTGGGAGATTTTATTTTTAATCATGCCGTAAGGCATGGGATTGGTGATAACGGCAATTTCGCTTTCATCGGGGTTATCCAAAGAAAGCGGCTGGACATTTCCGTCGAAGATTTCTTTTGCTATATCATATGCAGCGTTGCCTGTTTGGGATTTAAGACGCAGATACATAGCTGTTACCGATTGCTCGTAGGGGATTACAAGGTCCTCTCCGCCGTCGGTCCAGAAAATTCTCTTTCTTGCCTTAAGATGCTTGCAGCAGTCCACAATATCGGCAACCACGGCACTGGCGGTAGGAAGTTTTCCTGCACCTCTTCCGTAGAAAACAACGTCTCCGGTGCAGTCGCCTCTTACCATTATTCCGTTGAATACGTCGTCTATATCGGAAAGCTGACTCTTGTTAGGTACAAACATGGGGGCTACAAAAATATCAAGCTTTTTGTTTTCCAAAAGCTTAACCTGTCCGATAAGCTTTATAACGCCGCCCCATTTTTCGGCATACTTTACGTCATCCAAAGTGATTGAGGTTATTCCTTCTGTGTGGACATACTGAGGATAAACGTGCTTTCCGAAAGCCAGAGAAGCCAAAATACAGATTTTGCGGCAGGCGTCGTGCCCCTCAATATCAGCCGCAGGGTTTCTTTCTGCATAACCAAGCTCCTGAGCAAGCTTTAAAGCGTCCTCAAACTGCATACCGTCGCTAATCATCTTTGTAAGTATATAGTTTGTAGTGCCGTTGAGAATACCTGCAACCTCGTCTACATTGTTTGCAACGAGGCACTGATCCATAGGTCTGATTATAGGAATACCGCCGCCTACGCTGGCTTCAAAAAGGAAGTTTGCGTTGTTTTCTTTGGCAATAGCCAAAAGCTCGGCACCGTAAGCTGCCACAAGCTCTTTGTTAGAGGTAACAACGCTCTTTCCTGCCTCAAGGCAACGCTTTACGAATTCGTAAGAGGGGTGGAGTCCTCCCATAACCTCAGCCACAACCCTTACGTCAACATCATTTACAATTTTTTCAAAATCCTTTGTAAATCTGTCTGCCAAGGGGTGGTCCGGAAAATCTCTTAAATCCAATATGTATTTTATGTCAATTTCTTCACCAAGTGCGGTGAAAAGCTTGTTTTTATGTGTTGTTATTATCTCTGAAACGCCGGAGCCCACAACTCCGTGTCCCATAATTGCAATGGAAATCATTTTTTTGCCTCTCTCTCGTTTTATTAAAGGAAACAATAC
This sequence comes from uncultured Clostridia bacterium, assembly GCA_944380855.1. Classification (GTDB taxonomy): domain Bacteria; phylum Bacillota; class Clostridia; order Oscillospirales; family Acutalibacteraceae; genus Limousia. The sequence goes on from CALWIW010000008.1 coordinate 20,534, forward strand.
GGACTCAGCACGCCGAATTTGCAGCAGGCAATATTCGGCGTGCCGTGTTTAAGCTAACCGTAAATTAATGGTGCTGTGTAGACGAAGATGAAGTTGAATTGGTTGGTTTTTCCGAAGATGAAGGAGGCTCGGTAGGCTCCGTGGTAGGAACCGTCGGTTGAGTAGGAGCTTCGGTAGGATCCGTTGCGTCTTCGGTAGTCTTCTCTTCGGTTGTAGCCTCCGTTGTTTCACCGGTGGTTTCCTCGGTGGTGTGATCCTCTTCCTTACAGTATCCGGGCATATTATCACGTGAGTAATAACCTATTTCCGTTTCCTTGCAGGTAGAGGAAGCAAGCTTTCCGGTTTCCTTACAGTACCTTGCGGAAATCAGGGTGTCGGGAAGTTCATAGGATTTTGACTCTTTACCCGACAGATACTCAGCCATTACGTCGTGGAATATGGTTACAGAGTTTGTGTTGTCATAGGCTGAGATTGCCTGCGGGTCGTCGTGGCCTGTCCAAACAGCCAGGGAAGCGTATGGAGAACTGCCGCAGAACCAAGAGTCTTTGCCCTCGTCGGTGGTACCTGTTTTACCGATAATGTCCCAGCCGCTTACTCTTGATCTCCATGCCTGAGTATGCTGTGATACTGTTACGTTGTAATGGAGAAGTCTGTTCATAATTCCTGCTGTTTCAGCAGAGTATGCCTGTATGCCCTCGTTGTCTCTGTTGTCCAAAATAATATTGCCGTTTTGGTCGGTAACATAATAATAGGTATAAGGTTCGTTGTAAACGCCTCCGGTAATGAGGTAGTTGTAAGCAGCAGCCATTTCTTTAACTGTTACACCGCCTGCAAGACCTCCCAAAGAAAGACCGCCCAAATTGACGCTGTCCTGAGACTGGTCAAGGTTTTTAAAGCCAAGACCGTTTACGGCTTTTTCATAGCAGTAGGATACGCCTGCCATATCAAGAGTTCTTACCGCAGCGGCGTTTGATGACCATTCAATAGCATCGGCAAGAATCATCTGTTCGTTGTAAGTGCCGTATACGTTGTTAGGACCCTGATGCCAGTAGCCGTTATAATAAGCCCATTTGTCATAAGGCTTGTCCTCAACAAGACTTGAATAGTTTACTTTTTTCTGCTCAATAGCCGAAGGATAGGCAAGCAGGGGCTTGATTGAAGAACCGGGCTGTAAAGGAGTGCTTGCTCTGTCAAAGAGAAGTCTTCCCTCACGGGCGTCAACACTTCCGACAGTGCCAACTACTCTTCCGTCCGCTTCTATAAGGGTAAATGCACTTTGAAGCTCTTCATCATAGGTGGAATCCTTTACGGCTAACGCTCTGTCTTCCATAAAGCTCTGCATATGAGCGTCCATGGCACAATATATTTTAAGACCTTCCGTATAAATCTTTTCCTCTGCGGCGTCTTCGGTTATATTGTACTTTTCAGCCAAATCTCTTCTCAAATCGCGGAACATGGCGTCAATGTACCAGTTCCACTCCTGGGTTTCGTGCTCGTCCTCATCGTCCTCGTCGGGATACTGAAATCCTACAAATTCCATGTTTTCCGACTCCTCTAAGGCGTCGTCATATTCCGACTGTGTAATCTTTCCCTGATTATACATTTCAAACAAAACGTCCTCACGGCGTATTTTGTTGTTTTCGGGATAAACCAAGGGGTTCCACAGGGACGGGTTTTGGGTTATGCCGGCAATTGCTGCACATTCGGCAATAGAGCATTTTGAAATTTCCTTGCCGAAATAAAGCTTTGCAGCCGCCTGAACTCCCTGACAGTTATTTCCGAAGTTTACAACGTTCAGATATGCCTCGAGAATCTGATCCTTTGAGTAATCTTCTTCAAGCTTCAAGGCACGGAAAATTTCTCTTATCTTACGCGTAAGACTTACGTCGTTGTCCTGAGTGACATTTTTGATAAGCTGCTGGGTTATTGTGGAACCGCCGTAGCTGTCCTGTCCTGAAAAAAGATTTAACACAGCACCGCCTGTTCTTATCCAGTCAACTCCGTTATGCTCGTTAAAACGCTTGTCCTCGATTGCGATAATTGCGTCCTTCATGGCTTTCGGAATTTCGTCGAAATCTACCCAAACACGGTTTTCAGTATCGTACAGGGCTTGATATTCTTCAAACTCTCCCGTTTCCGGATTTTCGCAGTAGATAAAGCTTGTCAGGGTTAAAGATTTTGCCTCAAGGTCAATTTCCCATGGCTCGTTTGCTATGCTTATAATGTAGGAAACTGCCGAAACGGTAAGTATTATACCGGCAAATACACAAACCATTATCACCGTGACAAGTATTTTCCTCAGCATTGTAAAAAATGTTTTTACCCCCGATGATTTTTCGACGGTCATTTTATCGGATTTTTTCCGGTTGTTTTGGTTCTTTTTCATGTCATGTCCTCCGTATTTCATATAAGAACAATTGTTGTTTTTGTTGCGAGTTTTTTCAGACGCCGTGTTTTGAAAAGAGAACGTTTTATAATTATGAAATTTTAAAGGTTCGGTTATGGAAAAATAAAGGATTTTCCTCTTTCTGTATTTGCATACAGCTAATAAGTATTATACCATTTATTGAAAAGGAAATAAATGTTTTTTGTATGATAAAATTTTAAATTTTATTTTGTGTTTTATATCAAAAATTATGTATATTAACGATATTATCTGAAAAAATAAGAGCGGAGGTGTATAAAATGAAAAAAATGATATTAATTTCCGCTGTGGCAGTTATTATTTGTTCCGTTATTTCCATATCTGCCTCAAGTCTTACTCAAATGAAAGAAGACGCTGTGAAAGAGGCGGAAAAATCGGTTGTTCAGGAGAAACCGCAGGTGTATATAGTAAGAGAATATAAGGGGCTGGTTGCGGTGTTCACGGAAGACAGCGATATGCCCCAAAGACTTACCGATACCATTGTATACTCTCTGCCGGATTATGACGTGGAAAAGCTTCAAGCCGGAATAACCGTTGAGGGCAAAGAAAATTTGGAAAAATTGCTTATGGATTTTTGCAGTTAGTTTGTTGCCGGATACTCTCACTTTCCCATTAAAAGTATATTTTTGTTGACATAGACAATGTCAAGGTGTAAAATTACAATGTAAGAATGTACTATTGTGGGTATCTGTACCTTGCTATGGCAAAGGTTGTTTGTCAGTATTTGTTGCAAGAAGAAGTTTTTTACAAAATGCCCGCAATGTAAGTATTCTGAATGTCAGCACAGGCACAGGAAAGAGTATTTTTGTGCCTTTGCAGGATAAGCGAAGGTTCTCATGGGAAGATAGAAAATAAGAAAAATTGCTTGGAAAATATTTGCTGTATTATTCTGAGCGTTCCCAAAAATCCAAAATAAAACGGAGGTAGAGATAATGAGCTTTACAATTCTCGGAACCGGAAGAGGGGTTCCGGAGTATGTCATGACAAACGACGAGCTGTCCACAATGGTGGATACAAGCGACGAGTGGATTGTTCAGAGAACAGGAATAAAAACAAGGCATATCTGTAAAGATGAGACAATGACCGATATGTGCGTTAAGGCCGCAAAAGAGGCTATGGAGGACGCAAACATTACAGCAGATGACCTTGACCTTATTATCTGTGCGACTCTGCGAGGCGAATATATAACGCCCTCACAGGCCTGTGTTGTTCAAAAAGAGATAGGAGCAAAGTGTCCTGCCTTTGATATAAACGCTGCCTGTTCGGGATTTATTTATGCCTTTGACGTTGCGGACGGATTTTTTGCAAGAAACCGTGTTGAAAAGGTTCTTGTAATAGGCTACGACAACCTTTCAAACACAACAGACTGGACTGACCGTTCTACCTGTGTACTTTTCGGCGACGGAGGCGGTGCGGTTGTTTTGGGTAAGGGCGACGATTTGCTTTCAATTCATGTTACCGCAAAGGGAAATCCCGAAGTACTTTATGCACCAAGAGGAGAAAATCTTTCACCGTTTGCAAAGGAGCAGCGTAAACCGGCCATATTTATGAACGGTCATGAGGTTTATAAGTTTGCGGTTATGGCTTTGGTAAGAGGTGTTAAAAAGGCTGTTAAGGACGCAGGACTTACCATGGACGATGTTGATTACGTCATCCCCCATCAGGCTAATATGAGAATTATCGAATCAGCAGCGGACAAGCTTGGTATCCCCAGAGAGAAGTACATATGTACTATCGGTGAATACGGAAACACATCTGCCGGCTGTATGCCTATAGCTTTGGATGTTTCAAGAAGAAAAGGAAAGTTCAAAAAAGGAGATATAATCGTATTTTGTGCTTTCGGCGGCGGACTTACCTCGGGAAGCTGCGTTATAAGATGGGGAAAGGACTAATGTTTCTTTATATCCTGCAAAATAAACATAATTAAGATTTTTACCGCAATTACGGAAAATATCCGGTGGAAAAATATATTGTCCTAAAATATGCGAAAACAAAATGTTTTTGTGAGAATGGAGAGTAGTATATAATGATATCAACAGTTATTAACGAGCAGTTGGGAATTAAATATCCGATTTTCCAGGGCGGCATGGCATGGGTTGCCGACGCCTCTTTGGCAGCCGGAGTTTCAAACGCAGGCGGTCTTGGAATTATCGCCGCTATGAACTCAAACGGAGAACAGCTCAGAGCTGAAATAAGAAAAGCAAGAGAGCTGACAGACAAGCCTTTCGGCGTAAACATCATGCTTATGAGCCCTTTTGTACAGGAAGTAGCTCAGGTAGTTGTAGAAGAAAAAGTTCCCGTTGTTACAACAGGTGCGGGAAATCCCGGTAAATACATGAAAGCATGGAACGAAGCAGGTATCAAGGTTATCCCTGTTGTTCCTTCAACTGCCCTTGCAAAAATGGCAGAAAGAAACGGTGCTTTTGCGGTTATCGCAGAGGGCGGTGAAAGCGGCGGCCACGTTGGCGACCTTACCACAATGGCTTTGGTTCCTCAGGTAGTTGACGCGGTTTCAATCCCTGTAATCGCAGCAGGCGGTATTGCAGACGGCAGACAGGTAGCGGCTGCATTTATGCTGGGTGCCGTGGGTATTCAGGTTGGAACAAGATTTTTGGTTGCAGAGGAATGTACAATTTCTCAGGAATACAAAAACAAAATCTTAAAGGCTAAGGACATAGATACGGTTGTTACAGGCAAAAGACTCGGTCACCCTGTACGCTCCATTAAAAACTCCTTTACAAGAGAATATACAAAGGCTGAGTACGACAGCAGCAATGTTTCCGATGAAGAGCTTGAAAAGATGGGCTTGGGCGTTTTGAGAATGGCTGCAAGAGAAGGCGAAGTTTCCAAGGGCTGTGTATTGGCAGGTCAGGTTGCTTCAATGGTTAAGAAAGAACAGCCTGCAAAGGAAATCATTGAGGATTTGTTTGAAGGTGCAGAAAAAGTATTGGGCGGTGCAATGAAATGGGTAAAATAGCATTTGTTTTTTCAGGACAGGGAGCTCAGTACACCGGAATGGGCAAAGAGCTTTACGATTGCTCTCCGGCGGCAAAAGCAGTTTTTGATATGGCTGACTCCATAAGAGGGGGAACCTCAGAGCAGTGCTTTACAGCCGACGCTCAGACTCTTTCAGTTACAGCAAACACACAGCCATGTGTTTTTGCCTGTGATTTGGCGGCTGCATGTGCAGTTGAGGAAAAGGGCATAAAGCCGGATTACATAGCAGGTTTTTCTTTGGGCGAAATTGCCGCATTGGGATATTCAAAAATGCTTTCCTATGAAGAAGCTTTCAAGCTTGTATGCACAAGAGCAGAGCTTATGGATAAGGCGGCAAAGGAAAACAAGGGAGCGATGGCTGCGGTTATGAAGCTTTCTCCTGAAAAGGTAGAGGAAATATGTGCAAAGTTTGACAAAGCCTGGCCCGTAAACTACAACAGCCCGGCACAGATAGTTGTTGCCGCATCAGAAGAGGATATAGACCCTCTCTGCGACGAGGTAAGGGCTCAGAAAGGCAGAGCGAAGAAGCTTGCAGTAAGCGGAGCTTTCCACTCACCTTTTATGCACGATGCGGCGGTGGGACTTGCACAGTATATGGAAAATATTGAATTTGCAGACCCCCAGGTTCCGGTTTTCGCAAACGTAACGGCACAGCCTTACGAGGGCGACTATAAGAAGCTTACAGCGGCTCAGGTTGAAAGCCCTGTTAAGTGGATTTCAATAGTTGAAAACATGATTGCAAACGGCGTTGACACCTTTATTGAGGTCGGTGTGGGCAAAACCCTTGTGGGACTTATAAGCAAGATTACCCCGGACGTAAAGGTGTTCAAGGTTGAAAACAAGGAAGACCTTGAAAATCTGACAGTTTAATTTGTGCTGTCTCGGTTAAATTACAGAAAAAATATTATTAAGGATTAAAAGACAAAGGAGAATAGAGAAATGCTTAATATGAAAGGCAAAACAGCGGTTGTAACAGGCGGTTCAAGAGGAATCGGCGAGGCTATTGCGGTAAAGCTTGCAAGTCTTGGTGCAGATATAGCTATAGTTTATGTAGGCAGTGAGGAAGAAGCTCAGAACGCCAAGGCAAAGGTTTTGGAGCAGGGTGTTAAGGTTGAGCTTTACTACTGCGACGTTTCCGATTTTGCGGCAAGCGAGGAAACCGTAAAGAAAATCATTGAGGACTTCGGCGGCATTGACATTCTTGTAAACAATGCAGGTATTGTAAGAGACTGCCTTGTGCTTTCAATGAAAGAGTCAGATTTTGACAGCGTTATAAACGTAAATCTCAAGGGTGCTTTCAATATGATAAAGCACACATATTCTCACTTTATGAGAAAGAGAAAGGGAAGAATTATAAGCATTTCTTCCGTAGTAGGACTTAACGGCAACGCAGGACAGGCTAACTATTCCGCTTCTAAGGCAGGAATTATCGGCATGACTAAGTCAGTTGCCAGAGAGCTTGCAGGCAGAGGCGTTACCTGCAATGCTATTGCTCCGGGATATATTGAAACAGACATGACAAACGCTTTGAGCGACAAGGTTAAAGAGCAAGTTGCCGCTTCAATTCCTATGAAGAAACGCGGCAAGCCAGAGGATATTGCAAATGCAGTTGCATTTTTGGCTTCCGATGAGGCTTCATACATCACCGGCGAGGTTCTCAGAGTAGACGGCGGTATGGCAATGTAATTCAGCTTAGTAAAAAAGAGTAAGGAGTGTGCATATGAGAAGAGTAGTAGTCACCGGTGTGGGTGCAGTAACACCGGTTGGAAACGACGTAGAAACCATGTGGAATTCCCTGATTAACGGTGTCAGCGGAGTTGATACAATCACAAATTTTGATACTTCCGACCTTAAAGTAAAGATTGCCGCTCAGGTGAAAGACTTTGACGCGACAAAGTACATAGAGAAAAAAGAAATAAGAAAAACAGACCTTTATACCCAGTATGCAGTTGCGGCGGCTCAGCAGGCTGTTGACGACAGCGGCATTATGGGAAAAGTAGACGAGGACAGATTCGGCGTGTATGTAGGTGCAGGAATCGGCGGTATGCACGCATTTACAGACAACGTGCTTGCAATGGACAAAGGCGGTGCACGAAAGGTTTCACCTTACTTTGTACCTATGATGATTGCAAACATTGCCGCAGGTACAGTTGCTATCAGATTTAAGGCAAAGGGCGTTTGCGTTCCTATAGTTACAGCCTGTGCCACAGGTTCTCACTCTATCGGCGAGGCTTTCCACGCAATTAAAAACGGATATGCAGACGCAATTATCACAGGCGGTGCAGAGGCTGCTGTTACTCCTCTTTCAATCGCAGGTTTCAGCAACTGCAAGGCTTTGACCACAAATCCTGACCCTAAAACAGCTTCTGTTCCTTTTGACAAGAGAAGAGACGGCTTTGTAATCGGCGAGGGTGCAGGCGTTATGATTTTGGAGGAATACGAGCACGCAAAGGCAAGAGGTGCAAAGATTTATGCAGAAATCTGCGGCTACGGCAACACCTGTGACGCTCACCATATCACAGCTCCCGACCCGGAGGCAGAAGGTCCTTCAAGAGCTATAAAGATTGCTTTTGAGGAAGCTCAGGTTACCGACAGAGATGTTATTTATATCAATGCTCACGGTACAAGCACACCTCTCAACGATAAGACAGAAACAAAGGCTATAAAGCTTGCTTTGGGCGAGGAGAGAGCAAGAGAAATCAACATAAGCTCCACAAAATCCATGACAGGCCATATGCTTGGTGCAGCAGGCGGCGTTGAAGGCGTTGTTGCGGCTTTGGCAATTAAAGAGGGAATTATTCCTCCTACAATCGGCTATGAAGTTGCGGACGAGGAATGTGACCTGAACTATACACCGAATAAGGCAGAGAAAAAGGATATTACGGTTGCGGCTTCCACAAGCCTTGGCTTCGGCGGTCACAATGCTTGTATCGTATTCAGAAAGGTGGAGGACTGATGATGTATACAATTGAAGAAATCAAGGAAATTATAAATGCTTTGGACAATTCTTCCGTAACAGAGGTAGAGCTTACCTGCGGAAATGGCGAAAAAATAAAGCTTAAAAAGAAAAGCGAAGTAAAGCTTGTTGCATCAGAGCCTATAGAGGTTCCTGCCGCTCCTATGGTTATTCCGGCAGCTCCTGCCGCTCCGGCAGTTCCGGCGGCTCCTGCTGCTGAGGCTGCACCTGCTGCAGAGGGCAAGGAGATAAATTCTCCAATGGTAGGCGTATTCTATGCCGCCGCTTCACCTGACAGCGACCCATATGTTCAGGTTGGTCAGGCAGTTAAGAAGGGCGACACTCTCTGCATTATCGAAGCTATGAAGCTTATGAACGAGATAAACGCAGAGGAAAGCGGAGTAATTACAGAAATCTGTGTTAAAAACGGCGACCTGGTTCAGTTTGGTCAGCCTTTGTTCAAGATTAAATAAGATTATTTAAGAGAATTTAATTCAGAAGAAAGGGGCAGAAAGCCATGAATCAGGAAGAAATTAAGAAGATTATACCCCACAGAGATGATATGCTTCTTGTGGAAGAAGCGGAAGTTATAGATGAAAAAACATCAAAGGGAAAAATTAAAATCAGAGGCGACGAGTTTTTCCTCAGAGGACATTTTCCGGGAAATCCCGTTGTTCCGGGAGTTATTCTCTGTGAGATGATGGCACAGGCAAGCTGTGTGCTTCTTGCAGGAAAAGCGGAAAACTGTACGCCGTATTTCACAAAGATGAATAATGTTAAGTTTAAAAACAAGGTTTTGCCCGGAGATACTTTGGAAAGCGTATGCGAGCTTGTAAAAAGCAGAGGCCCTTTCTATTTTGTAAACGCAAAGGGTTATGTAGACGGAAAGCTTTGCGTAGAAGCCGAGCTGTCCTTTGCACTTATTAAAAATGAAGAGTAATGGAAGTGAGTAAAATTGTTTTCTAAGATACTTATTGCAAACCGAGGAGAAATAGCGGTTAGAATTATCAGAGCCTGCCGTGAGATGGGCATAAGTACCGTGGCAATCTATTCCGAAGCAGATAAAAACGCTCTTCATGTTGAATTGGCTGATGAAAGCTATTGCGTAGGCGGTCCCCTTGTTACCGACAGCTACCTGAATATGGCGGCTATTCTTACTGTTGCCATTGAAACCGGAGCTCAGGCAATCCATCCCGGATACGGACTGTTGTCTGAAAACGCAAAATTTGTTTCCCTGTGCGAACAGTGCCACATTGAGTTTATAGGTCCTTCCTCAAATATGATTACTCTTTTGGGTGACAAGGACATGGCAAGAAAAACAATGCGTAATGCGGGAGTTCCGGTAACTCCCGGCTGTGACGTATGTGAAAGCCTTGAGCAGGCAAGAGAAGAAGCAAAGAGAATAGGCTTCCCGCTCCTTATAAAAGCACGATCAGGCGGCGGCGGCAGAGGTATAAGACGTGTTGACAGTATGAAAGAGTTTGACAATGCTTATAATTCTGCTCAGAGCGAAGCCGCAAGTGCTTTCGGCGACGGTGCGGTATACATAGAAAAGTTTTTGCATCCTGTTAAGCATATTGAAATGCAGATTCTCTGTGACAAATACGGCAATGTTCTCTGCCTCGGCGAGAGAGAATGTTCCGTTCAGAGAAAAAATCAGAAGCTTATTGAGGAAAGCCCAAGCCCTGCAATTACCGAGGAAATCCGTAAGGGAATGATGGAGGCTTCCGTAAAGGCGGCAAAGGCTGTTGACTATGTAAACGCCGGAACAGTTGAGTTCCTTTTGGACAAGGACAACAACTTCTACTTTATGGAGATGAACACAAGACTTCAGGTTGAGCATGGAGTAACAGAAATGGTTACCGGTATGGATATTGTTCAGTGGCAGATAAGAATTGCCGCAGGAGCAGAGCTTAACAAGAAGCAAAGCGAAGTGTTTATCCACGGTCACGCCATAGAGTGCAGAATAAATGCGGAAAATCCCGACGAGAATTACCGTCCGAGCTGCGGTACAATTAAAAGACTTCATGTTCCCGGCGGTTCTTTCGTAAGATTTGACACAGCTATTTATCAGGACTATGCAATTCCGCCTTTCTATGATTCAATGGTGGGAAAGCTTATTGTTCAGGCCAGAACAAGAGAGCACGCTATAAGAAAGATGAAAATGGCTCTTTCCGAATTGAATGTAATCGGAATTGACCACAACAGGGATTTGCAGATTGAAATTTTAAGCGACCCGAAATTTTTGGACGGAAGCTACACCACTGATTTTATGATAGATTTTGAAGAAAAGAAAAAAGCGAGGAAGAAATAAGGCATGGATTTGTTTACTTTTTTAAAGCCAAAAAACGAGCTTGAGGGTGCTTCTGCCGATACCGAGCTTAACCGCCCCTTTGTGCCTGACTCAATGTGGGTTAAATGCACAGGCTGCGGAGCCATGCTTCTTATGTCGGACATCGAAGAAAACGACAAAATCTGTACAAAGTGCGGATACCATTTCCGCCTTACCGCAAGGGAGAGAATAAAGCTTTTGGCGGATAAGGACAGCTTTGCAGAATTTGACGCAGACCTTATGAGCAAAAATATTATTGATTTTCCGGACTATAACAGAAAGCTTAAAAGCTCTAAGCTTAAAAGCGGAGAAAACGAGTCTGTTGTAACGGGAAGATGCACAATGGGCGGCTATGATGTTGTTCTTTGTGTTATGGAGCCGGGCTTTATGATGGGAAGTATGGGAATCGTCACCGGTGAAAAAATTACAAGAGCTTTTGAATATGCCACGGAAAATATGCTTCCGGTGGTGGTATGTACGGTTTCCGGCGGTGCAAGAATGCACGAGGGCATTATGTCCCTTATGCAGATGGCAAAAACTTCCGGAGCTGTAAAACGTCACAGCGACGCAGAACTTTTGTATATAACAGTGCTTACCGACCCAACAACCGGCGGCGTTACGGCCTCTTTTGCAATGGAGGGAGATATTATTCTTTCCGAGCCAAACGCACTTATCGCCTTTGCAGGGCCGAGAGTTATCGAGCAGACAATAAGACAGAAGCTTCCAAAGGGATTCCAGACCTCAGAGTTTGTTCTTGACAAGGGCTTTATTGACGCAGTTGTCAGCAGAAAAGACCTGAAAGTAACATTGGTAAAGCTTTTGGGACTGCACAATGTAAAAAGAGCAGGGGAGGTGGAGAACTGATGTCAGCATTTGACAAGGTAATGGCGGCAAGAGACGCCAAAAAGCCTACTACGGTTGATTTTATTGAGAATATGTTCGGCGACAGCTTCTTTGAACTCCACGGCGACAGAAGATTCGGCGACGACAAGGCGGTTATAGGCGGACTTGCAAGCCTTAACGGTATGCCTGTAACAGTAATCGGACTTGAAAAGGGCAGAAACACAAAGGAACGTATGGAAAGAAACTTCGGTTCAGCTCACCCTGAGGGCTACAGAAAGGCTCTCCGTCTTATGAAGCAGGCGGAAAAGTTCCACAGACCTGTTTTGTGCTTTGTTGATACAAGCGGTGCTTTCTGCGGAATAGGTGCTGAGGAAAGAGGTCAGGGACAGGCTATTGCCGAAAATCTCATGGAGATGATGACCCTTAAAACACCTATACTTTCAATCCTCATAGGAGAGGGCGGAAGCGGCGGAGCCTTGGCTTTGGCTGTTGCAGACGAAGTTTGGATGCTTGAAAATGCGGTTTATTCCGTTATTTCTCCCGAAGGCTGTGCAAGTATTTTGTGGAAAGACGAAAGCCGTGCGGCTGACGCTGCACAGTGCTTAAAGCTTACCGCACAGGATTTGTTCAAGCTTGGGGTAATCGAGAGAATTTTGAGAGAACCAAAGGTTGAGGACAAGAAGATTTTTGAAAGCCTTAAAATGCTTATAGCAAGAACTTTTGAGAAAAATCTTTCAATGCCTGTTGATGAGCTTTTGGAGGCAAGATATAACCGTTTCAGAAAAATAGGCGACTGCAAAAACGAGAAATAATAATTAACGCGGGGAGACATGAAAGTCTCTCCGTTTTTATTTGCTTTTGTCAATAGTTGTGTGAAAAGTGAAATTTAGATAAATAAAGAGTTATCGTGAACACAGACGTGGGTTCTCCGGCAAAAAAACAGTTCACAGGACTGTTTTTTGCCGCATTTAAAGACCTTGGAGGACGCTGTCCTCCAAACCACCTGCCAAAGGGACACAGTCCCTTTGGAATCCCGAAATTCTTGCACAACATTTGCTATGCAACTTATTTTTTTACCATATCATCATTACTGAAAGAGTTAAAAAAATTCACAAAAATTTAAGAAACCGCAGTGGTATATTATCACTTAAAATTGAAATAATATATTAACATTGGAATTTGTCAAAAGTTAAATGAATCTGACGAAAAGAAACCTAAAAAAGTCTTAAAGAAAATTTTACAAAATATTCATAAATATTGTTTATAAAATGCATATTTTAACTTAAATTATCCTGAAAAAACAATCGTGATTGGGTATTTTAAACATATATAATTCTCATTTGGAAAAATAGTGAAAAAACCCAAAAATACAAAACTGTTTTTTGTGTTGTTTTTTTTAATACGACATTGTTTTTGGAAAATATACACGAAATTTTAATATTTTTTTCGTTAATTTACTTGAAATTGACTGTATTATTTGTTATTATATATGTGTATAAATAAGGTTTGATTTGATATTGATAAAAGGCATATTCTGTGAAAGGGAGTGTCAGAAATGAACTACTCATTAAATGATTCGAGATTTCCGCTTGATTTGTTTCATGACGGCGACGCCGTAAGGGCATATGAACTTTTGGGTTCACATTTTGTAAATTGGGACGACCGGGACGGTGTGGTTTTCCGTGTTTGGGCACCTAATGCTCTTTCTGTGTCCGTTGTGGGCGATTTTAACGGATGGGACAAAACCGCAAACTTTATGTATAAAATAAGCGAACCCGGTGTTTGGGAGCTTTTTATAGAGGGTATACAGCAGGGAGAAATTTATAAATACTGTGTAGAAACTCCCACCCATGAAAAGGTTCTTAAATCTGACCCGTACGGCTTTTGTTTTCAGATGCGTCCTGAGAATGCAACCGTTGTTTATGATATTGACGGCTACAGCTGGAACGACGGCGATTGGATAAAATCAAAATCCGAAAAATGTCACAGGGATTGCCCTTTAAATATCTATGAAGTACACGCAGGCTCATGGATGAAAAATGAAGACGGTACTTCATTAAGCTACATAGAGCTTGCCGACAAGCTCATTCCCTATGTAAAGGAAATGGGATTTACTCATATTGAGTTTATGCCTATGACAGAGTATCCCTATGACGGTTCGTGGGGTTATCAGGTAACAGGTTATTTTGCACCTACTGTAAGATACGGAAATCCTAAGGATTTTATGTATTTTATTGATAGATGTCATCAGGAGGGCATAGGAGTTATTCTTGACTGGGTTCCTGCCCACTTCCCAAGAGACGCCCACAGCCTCGGAAAATTTGACGGTACCTGCTGTTATGAATATGCCGACACAAGAAAAGGTGAGCATAAAGAGTGGGGAACCTATGTTTTTGACTATACACGATATGAGGTTATAAGCTTTTTGGTATCAAGTGCCATGTTCTGGCTTGACAGATACCATATAGACGGTATCAGAGTTGACGCTGTCGCTTCAATGCTTTACCTTGATTACAACAGAAGAGACGGAGAATGGGTTGCAAACAAATACGGCGGCAAGGAAAATCTTGAGGCAATCGAGTTTTTGCAAAGGCTGAATACGGCTGTTCATATGTACCATCCGGACGTTATGATGATTGCCGAGGAAAGCACATCATGGCCTTTGGTGTCACGTCCTGTTGCCGACGGCGGTTTGGGATTTGACTATAAATGGAACATGGGCTGGATGAACGATATGCTTCATTACATGACCCTTGACCCCCTTTGGAGACCATTTAATCACGATAACCTGACCTTCAGCTTTTTCTATGCGTTCTCAGAGAATTTCATTCTTCCTATATCTCACGACGAGGTTGTTTACGGAAAGGGTTCTCTTATAAATAAAATGCCCGGCGATGAAATTTTAAAATACGCAAATGTCAGAACCTTTATGGGCTATATGATGAGCCACCCGGGCAAGAAGCTTTCCTTTATGGGTTCGGAAATAGGCCAGTTCAATGAATGGAACTTCAACACTCAGATTGAGTGGAATTTGCTCGAGCAGAAAGAGCATAAGCAGATTCAGGACTTTTTCAGAGATATTAACAAATTCTACATAGAAAACAAGCCTCTTCACGAGATAGACTTCTCATGGGAGGGCTTTAACTGGATTCACCACGACGACTATACACAGAGTATCATAGCTTTCAGAAGAATGGATAAAAGCGGTGACGAAATTATTTCCGTGTGCAACTTCCAGCCTTTGGAAAGACAAAATTACTGTATAGGTGTTCCGAAATACGGCGTATATGCAGAGGTGTTTAACACCGACGCCAAAAAGTACGGCGGCATGGGTATTACAAACGGCAAAAACATCAAAACCGTTGACGAGGCTATGCACGGATACGAGCAATCCATAAGCCTTGATATTCCGCCGATGAGCGTTATGTACTTTAAGTGCGTTAAGGAAATGAAAAAGCCGGAGAAGAAAAAGGCGGTTGTAAAGAAAACAACGGCAAAAACCTCAAAATCTGCAAAAACATCAAAGGCAGATAAAAATTAAATATTGTAGCCTGCCGAATATGTATTTGCGGCAAGTTGAATATAAAAAAATTAAATCAGCATAAATATTGTTTGGAGGTAGCTATTATGATTCCTAAGCAAGAAGTTGTAGCAATGTTGCTTGCAGGCGGTCAAGGCTCACGTCTTGGAGTGCTTACAAAGAAATTGGCAAAGCCCGCTGTTCCCTTCGGCGGTAAATACAGAATTATTGACTTTCCGCTGTCTAACTGCGTTAACTCCGGTATTGAGGCGGTTGGTGTTTTGACTCAGTACCAGCCTTTGGTTCTTAATGAATACATAGGCAGCGGTGCTCCATGGGACCTTGACGGTATGCATTCAGGCGTTACCTGCCTCAGCCCATATCAGGCTGTAGAGGGTGCGGACTGGTATTCAGGTACAGCAAACGCTATTTACCAGAATATTTCCTACATAGACAGATATAATCCAGAGTATGTTGTTATCCTTTCCGGCGACCATATTTATAAAATGGATTATTCCAAGATGATTGCTTATCACAAGGAAAAAGAAGCAGCTTGCACAATTGCGGTTATTGATGTTCCTCTTGAAGAGGCATCACGTTTCGGTATTCTCAATACAAATCCGGACGGTTCTATCTATGAATTTGACGAGAAGCCGGCTGTTCCGAAAAGCACAAACGCTTCCATGGGTATATATGTATTCAGCTGGGGTGCATTGAAGAAATATCTTATTGAAGATGAAGCCGATCCGAATTCAAGCAATGACTTCGGTAAAAACGTGCTTCCTGCTATGCTTAACGCAGGAGAGAGAATGTTTGCTTATCCTTTCGAGGGCTATTGGAAGGACGTTGGAACAATCGACAGCCTTTGGGAGTCAAACATGGATCTTCTTGACCCTAATACCACATTGGATCTTAAAAACATCTATTCACGTAATCCGATGATGCCTCCTCATCATATAGGTGAAGAAGCTGAAATCCAGAATTCTCTTATAGCAGACGGCTGTAACGTAGACGGCAAGCTTGAGTTTTCTGTATTGTTTGCCGGCGTTAAGGTTGGCAAGGGTGCAGTTGTAAACTCTTCAATTATCATGCCGGGAGCTGTTATTGAAGAGGGAGCGGTTGTTCAGTACGCCATTGTTTCCGAAAACTCAGTTATAGGCAAGAATGCTGTTGTCGGAGCAAATCCCGAAGATGTAGAAAACAGAGCAGAGTGGGGAATTGCTGTTATCGGCGATAATCTTAAAATCGGCGAAGGCGTTGTTGTTCCTCCTAAGGCTATGATAGATCATGACATGGAGGTATGAGAATCATGAGAAGCAATAATATTTTAGGTCTTATCTTTTCAAATGCAAACGATGATAAAATTCCTGAACTTACCGCAAAAAGAACTATGGGAAGCGTTCCCGTAGGCGGAAAGTACAGAATGATAGATTTTCCTCTTTCAAACATGGCAAACTCAGGTATCAACAACATCGGTATTGTTGCAAGAAACAACTATCTTTCCCTTATGGATCACGTTGGTACAGGTGCCGCATGGGATCTTTCCAAGCGTCACTCAGGCTTGACTGTTTTACCTCCTGTTGGAACAAACAGCCCTCTGAATAAGGTTGAAACAATTTACAGCATCAGAGGATACATAAACCATTGTCAGGAAGAGTATGTTTTGATGTGTGCAAGCGATTTTGTCGCAAATGTAGACTATCAAAAAGCTTTCTACGAGCATATGAAGTCAGGTGCTGACATTACAGTTATGTATAAATATATGCAGATTCCTGCAAAGCGTTCAAACCCTGTTGTTCTTTCCTTTGATGTAAACAAGAGAATTACAGAGCTTCTCATAAAGCCTGCCGCAGACGGCAGCTACTGCAACATGGCTACAGGAACAGTTATTATAAAGAAAGATTTGCTGCTCCAGCTTATTGAAAACTGCGTAAGCTCCAACAGACTGAACTTCAACAGAGATGTTCTTCAGGCAAATGTTGATAAGCTGAAGATTTGCGGATATGAAATAGAGGGCTATTGCCGTTTCATAAACTCAACAGCAGACTATTTCGATGTAAACATGAGTCTTATGGACGCAAATGTAAGAGCTCAACTCTTTAACAGCGAACGTCCTATTTATACAAAGGTAAGAGACGATATGCCGAGCCGTTACGGTTTGGGAAGCCATGTGAAAAATTCTTTGGTTGCTCAGGGCTGTGTTATTGACGGTGAAGTAGAAAACTGCATTATTTCCAAGGGCGTTTATATTGCTAAGGGTGCAAAGATTAAGAACTGTGTAATTATGCAGGATTCAAAAATCGGTTCAAATACTAACCTCAACTATGTTATCATTGATAAAGATGTTGAAGTTAAAGAGGGCAGAAATCTTATGGGATTTGTTACCTGTCCTACATATATTCCAAAACAGTCAATCGTTTAATTTAATAATCGGTGCAATGCGGGTAATACCGCATTGCACAATGAAAGTCGGATTATCAAAGAAAAATGCCGGCTGATTTGTCATATTTAAAAGAAGTTATACAGTTAACACTTCAAGGAGGAATTACAGTTGAGAATTTTATATTGTTCTTCAGAAGCACTCCCCTATGCCGGCAGCGGCGGTCTTGCCGACGTAGCAGGCAGCTTGCCTCAGGCATTATGCAGAAAAGGTGAGGATTGCAGAATAGTAATGCCGCTTTACGGTACAATTTCACAGGAACTCAGAAGCACTTTGAACTTTATCACAAACTTTACCGTTCCCGTTGCATGGCGTCACCAGTACTGCGGACTTTTCTGGGCACGCTGGAATGACTGCACCTATTATTTCATAGATAACGAATACTATTTCAAGAGAAATGCTCTTTACGGTTTCTATGATGACGCCGAGAGATTTGCTTTCTTCTCAAGAGCTATTCTTGAAATGCTTCCTTATATTGATTTCCATCCGGATATCATCAATGCCAATGACTGGCAGACAGCTCTTGTTCCTACATATTATTATCTGTTCTATTCCAAGAATCCTTGGTATGCAAATATCAAAAATATTATCACAATTCATAATATTCAGTATCAGGGAGAGTACGGCTGGGAGGTTAATACAGAGTGCGTAGGAATTCCAAAGAGCGACGAGTATCTTTTGGAAATGAACGGCAACTTAAATTTCCTTAAAGGTGCCATTGAAACTGCGGTAAGAGTAACCACTGTTTCTCCGAGCTATGTTTCTGAAATAAGAGATCCATGGTTCAGCCACGGCCTTGACCCTGAGCTTAATCTCCGTTACTATAAGCTTTGCGGTATACTCAACGGTATTGACGTTGACAGCTACAATCCGGAAACAGACCCCAATGTTTATGCCAACTATTCTGTTTCAAATATGGCAGGCAAGGCGGAGTGTAAGCGTAAGCTTCAGGAAAGACTTTCTTTGGAGCAGAGAGCGGATGTTCCGATTGTTTCCATGGTTACACGTCTTGTTTCACATAAGGGTCTTGACCTTGTAAGAATGGGTCTTGAGCATCTTATGAATACAGAGGATATGCAGTTTGTTATTCTCGGTTCAGGCGACGCAGAGTATGAGGATTACTTCAGATATATGCAGAATAAGTATCCGGGCAGAATTTGCTCCTGCATAGGATTTATTCCTGAGCTTGCAAGAAAGATTTATTCCGGATCTGATATATTCCTTATGCCGTCAAAGGCAGAGCCATGCGGACTTTCTCAGATGATATCACTGCGTTACGGTACAATTCCTGTTGTTCGTGAGGTAGGCGGTTTGAGAGATTCTGTACATGACAGTATGGACGGATTCGGCAACGGATTTACATTCAGAAACTATGATACAGCAGATATGCAGAACGCAGTAAGACGTGCTTTGCAGGGCTACAGAGATCATGAGGGCTGGAAGCAGCTTATGGACAGAGCCATGAAGTGCGACAACAGCTGGTCACGTTCAGCAGATGACTATATCAATGTTTACAGAGATACTCTTAACTGGGACTAATCATAAAATGATATTATAGATGAAAGCGGCGGTCACTGACTGCCGTTTTTGTTTTTGCAAATTTGTGAAATTTGACTCTTTTTCAATAGCTGTGTAAAAAGTAAAATTGAGATAAAATAAAGAGTTATCGTGAACACAGACGGGGGTTCACAGCAAAAAACAGTTCGCCGGACTGTTTTTTGCTCACTCTTGCGTTTTTTACAACATTTTAAGACCTTGGAGGACGCTGTCCTCCAAACCGCCTGCCAAAGGGACAGTAGTCCCTTTGGAATCCCAAAATTTTTGCACAACATTTGCTATACAACCTATTAAATTTATTGACAAAGTAAATTGATGACCTATTTACTTTTTGCTGAATAGATGATAAAATACAATAAACAGGGTTGAAATTAAATATTTTTATTTAAAATCACCATAAATTTATATAAAAACGGTAGTGTTACAGAAAAACAATATGCCGTAATTTATAAATTTTTAAGAAAAGAGGTAAGAAAATGAAGAAAAAAATTCTGAGTATTGTTCTCAGCGTTATGATGGTGCTTTCAATTGTGTCAAGCTCCGGACTGACCTTTGCCGCTGAGTACAACGAAGACGGAAAAATTTCTTTGGCAAACGCAGAGGTTACCGTGCCAAACGATAACGGCAACGGCGGCAGAAACGCCATTGACGGAAATACCGGTACAATGTGGCACAGTGTGGAGAATACAAATCCTCCTGCGGAATTAACAGAAGATAATGAGATTGTTATCAATCTTAAAGAGAGTGTTCAGGTGGATAAGCTTAGATACTTGCCCCGTCAGGATACTGCTGAGCACGGTAAAATTCTCGGTTATGAGATTTACTACAGCAATACTGCCGACCAAGAGGATTTCCAGCTTATTGCCAACGGTACATGGGACGACAACAAGGAGTGGAAGGAAGCAGTCTTTGAAGCTGTAACAGCTCAGAGAATTAAGCTTGTTGCAAAAACTACTTCAAACAGTCAAGTGGCAGCCTGAGAATAATAAATTTATAACCGCCGCTGAAATAGAGCTTTACGACACATCAAAGACTCAGACTCCTCCGGCAGAGGTTGTAGACCCGGACAATCCTGACGTGGTTTCTAAGGAAGGTCTTGTAAGAACCTATGAGATTTATCCGACTGTTCAGCAGTTCGCTTATTATGAAGAAGTAACCACAATTCCTGAAAACGTTGACGTTGTTTTCACAGGTGATATTGATGACGCAACAAAAAATTATCTCGCATCAACATTGGCAATGGTTGGAGCAACAGGTACAGAGGTTGACGCTGCGGGCGATAATTTCACAGTAGTTGCCGCTGTTTATGACGCTGAAAACAATACAACGGGAATTACACCTACAAGCGATGATTTCTTCAATAATGTTGACGCTTATATCCTCAAGATAGAGGCGAACAGAATTACAATTCTCGGTAAGGATACCGACGCTGTTTATTACGGAATTACAACCCTTGAGAGAATTTTCGATCAGAAAAGAGAAGCTACAGTTGAGCAAATCAGAATAAACGATTATGCAACCGCAAAATGGAGAGGTATAATCGAGGGTTACTACGGTATTCCTTACTCCAACGAAGATATTATTTCTCTTATGGAATTTGGTTCCGACTTTAAGATGAACACATTTATCTATGCTCCTAAGGACGACCCGTACCATAACTCAAAGTGGAGAGAGCCTTATCCTCAGGAAACAATCGACGGACTTAAAGAGGTTATCCAAAAGGGCGTTGAAACAAAGGTTGGCTTTGTTTATGCTATCCACCCCTTTATGAATAACGGTATTAACAAGAATGATTTCGACAGAGAGATAAAATACATAACCGACAAGTTCCAGGTTTTCTATGACCTTGGCGTGAGACAGTTTGCCTTGCTTGCAGACGACGCATGGTCGGAAACACCTCTCCAGGTAATGACAATCAATGCTTTGCAGGATTGGCTTGATACCAAGGAAGGCACATATCCTTTGGTATTCTGTCCTCAGGCTTACTCAGGTCGTTCTGACCAGAACTACTTCAACCAGTTCAGAGACGGTACAAGCATTGTTATCAACGGTGAAACAAAAGAAGTGCCCGCAGTTGACGAAAGAGTAGAAATAATGTTTACTGGTCCTGCAATCATCGGTAATGTCGATTCTGCTACAAACGAAACCTTTAACAATGTATCCGGACGTTATCCTTATATGTGGCTCAACTGGCCGGTAAACGACTATACAGACAGCACATTGTTCATCGGTAAAGCAGAAATGCTCAAGAAAGGCGTTACAAACCTTAACGGACTTGTTTCAAACCCGATGCAGGAAGCAGAGCTTTCAAAGATAGGCTTGTTCCAGATTGCCGATTACATTTGGAATACAATAGACTTTGATGTTGAGTCAAGCTGGAGAGCTTCATTTAAGTATGTGGACAGCGGTATTTCAAAATCTTTGGCAATTCTTGCTGCAAATATGTCATATCCGAGAGACGGCGTTTACCATACAACAGGTCTTGCATGGGAAGAGTCAGAAAATCTTGCAGATGACGTAAATACAATTATTGATAAAGTAAAGAAAGACGAAAGCATTAAAGAGTATACCGACAGTTTTCTTACAAAACTTCAGGGCATATCTTTGGCATCAGACGTTGTTCTTAAAAACGGAAACGAGGCTCTTTTAGAAGAGATTACACCTTATCTCAATTCTCTTAAAGCAACTGTAGAAGCAGATATTTATCTTACAAAGGCAGTTCTTGCAATTGAGGACGGCGTTAAGGACGAGATATGGAACAACTATTCCCGTGCCGCCGCAAAGATTGCAGAGTCAAATTCTTATAAGAAGGAATGTTATAAGCCGGGCGGATATACTCAGCTTGAGGTTATGCCGGGTACAAAGTATCTCAGACCATATGCTGCACAGATGTATTCTATACTCCAAAGCAAGGTGGCTGATTCTATCGGCTTTGTAAGCGAAAATGCAGAGCTTACACCGTACACAAGCTTCTCACAGTTCAGTGCTTCCGATGCTGAAAAGGCAAAATATGTAGACGGAGATGTAAGCACATATATGTCACTCCAGAGCGGAAAGCAGATTGCCGGCGACTACTACGGAGTAAACCTTGGAAAGGTTACAGAGGTTACCGGAATAAATATTCTCCAGGGAAGCAACGACGGAGACCATGATATTTTCCACTACTGCGTTCTTGAAGCTTCAGAGGACGGAAAAGAGTGGGTAACACTTGCAGATTTCTCAGAAACAGCCGCAACTCAGAAAATAAGCTGGACTGCAAGCGAAACAACGATGGCTCAGTATGTAAGACTCAGACTTACAAAACAGGGCTACAACGGAAAGCCAGACTATTGGCTCAACGTAAGAGAGTTCAAAGTTGACTACGAAACAGAGGATTTCGCAGTTGCCGAAACAAATATAGAGGGTGCAGAGGGTAAGTATGAAATTTCAGCGGAACCCGGCAAATTAACAGTTACATTTACAGATATGCCTGCCGGTGAGGTCGGAAATTATCTGCTCCTTTCACTTAGAGATGCTGTTGAAATAAGCTCGGTAATGATAAGCGATTCAATAACCGACTCCATGGATATTAAATGGTCTTTGGACGGTAAAGAATATGTAAGCGACTTTGGCGGACTTCAGGGTCTCACATACGTTAAGATGGAAACAAAGGATAATGCCGCGGTGACAAAAAATGCTTCTGCGACTGTTTCAGGCGAATTTGTAATCGAGTATGTTGTTTACGAAAAGCCTGAAGTTTCCAACAACGGTTCAGCTTCCGCAGGCAATATCTTTGACGGAAACAGAGGTACATACGCAACACTGGGCGGTGACAACACAGAGCTTGTTATCGACTTGGGAAGAGACGTTGATGTTGAAAATATCAAGCTCTTTGTTGCTGAAGACCAGTCCGCAAACCTTTTGAAAAAAGGTGCAGTTAAGCTTTCTGCCGACGGTGAAAACTGGGTAACTGTAAGAAACTTTAACATTGTTGACCAGTCTGTTTCTGAGAGCGACGATACCTACGATGTACACGAAGCTCCTTACTTCTACATTGACGAGGATATAAATATTGTTAAGTATTACGGCGATGTTAATGATGACGGAGCGGTTGGCATTGTAGACGCAACAATGATTCAAAAATATCTTATCAGATTAGAAGACTTTAACGATAATCAGAAGTTTGTTGCAGACGCAACAAAAGATGGAATTGTTTCTGTATCCGACGCAACACAGGTTCAGCTTGTTGCAGCAGAAATAGCAAAAGCAGAAGCTGCATACAGTCAGGAGAGTGTTACAGCACATTACCTTAAAGTTGAGAGAGAAGCAAATCAGGGCACATACGTTATCAATGAAATTGAAATAAACGGCGGAATGAGCTTCTCAACAGACAACGTAAGAACAATTCTTACAAATGTTGTACAGAAGGAAGGCTTTGAGACATCTAAGATGGTTGACGGAAAGCTTGACAGCTACTTTGCTTCCGGAACAGAGGGCGGATATATTGAGTTTGTAATTAACAAATATTCAGGAACAGACCCGTTCGCATTTACTGTTATTCAGAACTCAGAAACAATTTCCAACGCAAAGGTTGAGGTTAAGGTTTACGGAACAGAAGGATATACAGAGCTTGGAACATTGGACAAGTCTATTTGTGAATATGAACTTGATCCGAATGCTCAGGTTGTAAGAATTTCATGGGAAGCAGTAACTGAATTCTTCATTCATGAAATGTTCTACTGATAAAACATTAAAAGCGTTTAAAATTATGTTGACATAATAGGTTAAAAAGCTTTTGATTTCCACAAGAGCCGGCAGGAAACTGCCGGCTCTGTGTTTTTTTGACAGCAATTATTTATGTGTTGAAAGAATGAAAAAATAATAATAAATAAAAAATCAACGGCAATTAACTTGCATTTTGAGATTACATGGTTTATAATAAATCTACTAAGTGGCGTATTGTGTCATTAAGTGGCAATATCAGCTTACTTTGCAAGGCTGTTTTATCAAAGTGGCAGGAGGTGAACAATTTGTTTTCTGGAATGACGAATCATTCTCTGGATGTTAAAGGCAGAATTATTTTGCCTTCAAACTTCAGAGAGCAGCTTGGGGAGAGCTTTTTTCTCACCTGCGGTTTTGAGGATTGTCTTCAAATTATGTCCTCAGAGCATTTTAATAAATTGAGAGAACAAATTGCTCAGCTTCCCGGAGATAAAGCTTTGGCTTTGCAGTATGTTTTGATTGCACCTGCGGTTGAGGTGTCTCCCAATTCCCAGGGAAGAATTCAGATACCTCAGAGCCTCAGAGAAAAGGCAGGTCTTGAAAAGGATGTCACCGTTGTAGGTATGGACAGCCGTATTGAAATATGGGACAGCACAAAGCTTGACGCCTTTATCAAAAAGCAAAAGGAGCAATCAATAAAAGAAGCATTGGAACTTCTGAAACTGTAAGGCGGTGAAAGGATTGGAGTTTTCACATATACCTGTGTTGTTTGAAGAAACCATGGAGGGTCTTTCCGTAAAGCCTGAGGGTGTTTATGTTGACGGGACTGCCGGAGGCGGAGGCCATTCCTTTGGAATACTTCAAAGACTATCAGATAATGGCAGGCTTTACTGTATTGACCAGGATCCCAGTGCTATTGAAACTGTTACAAAAAGATTTGAAAACAACAAAAATGTCACCGTTATCAAAGGTAATTTCGGAGACATGGAGATGCTTTTAAAAGAGAGAAATGTGGAAAGCGTAGACGGTATTTTGCTTGATATAGGAGTGTCTTCACATCAGCTTGATACGCCGGAAAGGGGTTTTTCCTTTCATGAAGACGCACCTCTGGATATGAGAATGAGTATGCAGGGGGCGACGGCTGCTGATTTGGTGAATAATCTTCCTGTAAATGAAATAGCAAAAATACTTTCACGTTACGGTGAGGAAAAATATGCCATGAGCATTGCCAAGGGCATTGAAAGGGCAAGAACAGTAAGTCCTATAGAAACCACACTTCAATTAGCGGAGATTATTAAAAATTCTGTTCCTCAAAAGGTAAGGAGAGAATGCCACCCGGCAAGAAAAAGCTTTCAGGCTTTGAGAATTGCCGTAAACGGTGAGCTTGACAGACTGGAACAGGGGTTGCAGGGAGCTTTGAATATGCTTAACAGCGGAGGAAGACTTGCTGTTATAACTTTTCATTCCCTGGAAGACAGGATTGTAAAGCAAACATTCGCAGGCTGGGCACAGGGCTGCACCTGCCCTAGGGACTTTCCTGTGTGTGTGTGCAACAACAAACCAAAGGTAAAAATAGTTAACAAAAAACCAATCGAAGCGTCTGAGCACGAGCTTTCCGTAAATCAAAGAAGCAGAAGTGCAAAACTCAGGATATGCGAAAAAACTTAGAAAAATCTTGATATTTGCTGGACAAATAAGAGCAGATGTAGTAGAATGGTAACAGATTTGTAATTAACAGGCTGAATATAGTTATAATTGTTACAATTTTTTAACAAAGTAACTTTCTATTTGTTGATATTTGTAGGTTTTGAATAGGCGGTGTAAAAAGCGGACTTTGGATAAACATTTTTGTTGTTTTCCAAAATAAAAAAGGGTTGAAGGTGCATATAAAATGGCATTTGAAGAAAGAAATTTGGCATACGATTTATCGTTGTTTGAAGATGACGACGAGCAAAAGTATTCTACTGTACCCCATAGTAAAAAGAAGAAGAATGAAAATACAGAGACTTCCTTAAAAAGAAAGTCGGCTGATAATAAATCAGCAGATGAAAAACCGGAAAAGAGTGCAAGGAAAAAATACAGTCCCGTAAAAGTCCTCGGTACTGCGGTAGCCGGTTTGTTTGTGGTAGGAGCATTGGCGACTATAATTATGGGGCAGGCACAGCTCACGGAGCTGAACAGATCTATTGAAAAGAAAACACAGGAGCTGAAACAAAAGGACAGCCAGTATACACAATTGGATATGAACGTACGTTCAAGATACTCAACTTCTATTGTGGAAAATTATGCCAAGGACGAGCTTGGAATGAGCAAGGCTACAAACTATCAAAAGGAGTTTGTAAATCTTTCCGAGGGAGATAAGGCAGAGGTTTTGACAGAGGAAAGTCAAAATATTTTCAGCACTATTTATGAAGCTGTTACAGGCATTTGGTCATAACAGTGCCGGTGTCTTAATAAGTATGTAATGACAAAAATAAGAGTTGAGATTGATATCTTAACTCTTATTTCACTATGAAGGTTGTAAGTATTTTGTCTGATATTGAAATATATGGAAAGGAGCGGCAGGTTTGGGAAAATTCAACAAGCAGAAACTCAACAAAAGAGCTACAATACTGTTGGCTATATTTCTTGTGTTGGGTTTCGGAACAGCAGTCTTAAGGCTGTTCTTTCTTCAGGTTATCCAGGGAGAAGAGCTTAGACAAAAGGCTGTTGACCAGCAGCTGGGAGATATAACCGTAAGTGCCAAAAGAGGCGATATATACGACAGAAACGGAAAAGTACTGGCACAGAGTGCCTCGGTTTGGAAGCTTATAATGGCACCGGTTTATTTTAAAACCGATGAGCAAAGACAATATGTAGCAGACGGACTTTCCGAAATTTTCGGCTATACGGAAGAGGAAAGGAATGCACTTTTCGATAAAACAAACAGAGAAACATACTATGTTAACGTTGAGTCAAAAATAGAAACAGATGTAAGAGAAAAACTCCTTACTTTTATCGACGAGATGAAAGAAAAGGAATTTAAAGTATTTGACAGTGAGTCGGGAAAATACCAGAATGAAAAGCTGAATTCCAACGTGCTTTATCTTCAGGACGATTACAAAAGATATTATCCCTACGGTGATTTAGCGTCCTCGGTAATAGGATTTACGGGAAGCGACGACCAGGGGTTGAGCGGACTTGAAATTCAGTACGATGACGAGCTGAGAGGAAAACCGGGAAGAACCGTTTCCGCAATAAATGCCATAGGCATAAATATGCCTTTCCAATATGAGCAGAATGTTGACCCTCAGGACGGAAACAGCATAGTTACTACATTGGACGAAACAATACAGTCTATCTGTGAAAAATATCTTGAGGAAGCTGTAATCAATAACAAAGTTGCAAACAGGGCGGCGGCAATAGCCATGAATCCTCAAACAGGTGAAATATATGCTATGGCTGTTGTTGACGGGTTTGACCTTAACGACCCCTATACCTTGGTAGACAAGAATAAAGAAGCCGAGGTAGAAGCTTTGCCGGAAGAGGAACAAAATCAGGCGTACAGTGACGCTTTGCAGCAGCAGTGGCGTAATAAGGCCATAAGCGATGTTTATTATCCGGGTTCGGTATTTAAGCCCATAGTGGCTTCCATGGTTTTGGAAGAGGGAGTTGTTGATGAAAATACGGTATTCCACTGCAATAACGCTACTATAACAATAAGCGGAACAGATATTCACTGCCATGTTTATTGGCCGGGTTCGGGAAATCAGCACGGCAATCAGGATATAGTTCACGCACTTTGGAATTCCTGCAACCCGGCTCTTGTAGAGATGGGACAGATGGCAGGAACAGAGCTTTTCCAGGAATATTACGAGGCTTTCGGATTCAGCGAAAAAACAGGAATTGATTTGCCCGGAGAGAGCGAGGATATTTTCTTTAATCACGAAATGACTTCTCTTGACCTGGCGGTTTCCTCTTTCGGCCAGGGCTTTGCAATTACGCCTATTCAGATGATAACGGCTATATCCGCAATAGCAAACGGCGGATATCTTATGCAGCCTTATGTTGTTAAAGAAATTTTGGACAGCGAAGGAAATATAGTAAAAACAACGACCCCTACCGTTAAACGTCAGGTTATTTCTAAGGAAGTAAGCGAAAGAATGAATGAAATCCTCTTCGGAAACGTAAACGAGGGAGGCGGTACCAACGGTTATGTGGCAGGATATCAGGTAGCAGGTAAAACAGGTACTTCGGAAAAGCTGAATGCCGAGGTTGACCATATTGCTTCTTTCTGCGGATATGCTCCATATAACGACCCCCAGATTGCACTGTTTGTGTATATTGACTCACCTCGAGGAGATACATACTACGGAAGTGCATTGGCGGCTCCTGTTTTTGCAAGCATAATGGAGGAGGTTCTTCCATATCTTGAGGTTGAAAGACATTACACTGAGGAAGAGCTTGAAAGTATTGACGCAACTGCCAACACATATATCGGTCTTTCTACAGGTGAGGCTGTTTCCAAAATTGAAGAGGACGGCTACAGTGCTGTGGTTAAGGGAAGCGGAGATAAGGTTATTGCTCAGGTTCCGGAATCCGGCACAAAAATCCCTAAGGGAGGAAGTGTTGTCATCTATACAGACGATGCAAGTAAGGAAGAAACAGTAAAAGTTCCGGACTTTAAAGGACTTACGGTTACACAGGCAAGTCAGCTTGCGGCAAGCAGCGGCGTAAACATCAGCCTTGCCGGAGCAATAAATGTGTCAAACAGCGTTGTTCAAAGTCAGAGTATAGATAAGGATTCGGAAGTTCCTCCGGGAACGGTTGTTACCTTGACTTTTGTTGGAGCAGGTATAGGAGATTGATTTATCACACAAACTGTATATAGGCAGATTTAAGAAATAATGAAGAAAAGAGGCTCGGGGATTATGACTGCTGAAATCGTGGTTTTTTATGGCGAAGAAGTAAACATAGAGCAAGCCAAAAAGTTACATCAGCTTTGTGCTGATAAATTGTTGCAAAATTATCCTCTCTGTGATATTTTGATTACATGGGATAAAACGAAAGATGTGACAGGTAAGAAAGTGGTTTGCCCCGTTGATGTGAGGCTTTTAGGTTCCCCTGCGGGCCGTGTGACCTATTCGGCTGATGATAACAGTGCGGATATTGTGGCAATAAACGTACAGAAACACACAGATTACATAAGCTTTGAGCTTATGTCGGCAGACCATATGGGAAGAGTTTTTATTGACAATTCCAAAAATATTTCGGCTGCCGATGTTCTTGTGGTGGCTGCCGTTATGTATGCTGCAGGTGTTCCTCTGAAAAGTGTTATTTCTGCTGTTAATTCTATATTGAAAAATTAAATTGTAAATTGCGGCAAAGCGTCAAAAAGCCTTGCCGCAATTTGGTGATTATTTGAGTTTGTTAATAAATATAAAAAATATACATTTATAACTATATAATTATTGAATTTGAATTTGCTTGTGTCTGCAACCGAGAACGGTTAAATATACGGATAAATAAATGAGGTGTAATTATGGAGAATACTACTTTGTGGACTTTTGCCGCAGTTGTGCTGTCTTTTTTGATTGCTTCGCTTATGGGAAAAAAGCTTATACCTTTTCTTCACAAGCTGAAGTACGGACAAACGATTTTGGATATAGGTCCTAAATGGCATAAAAACAAGCAGGGAACACCTACAATGGGCGGCATTATGTTTATAGCTTCCACCATTGTTTCCACGGTGATTGTTGTTCTTGTTTACCGTTTTGCGGCAAACGGATATATATCCACCGATAATGCAAACGCAATGAAGTTTTTCTTGCCGGCAGGTCTTGCAATGGCTGTTCTTTACGGTGCAATCGGCTTTATTGACGACTATATCAAGGTGGTAAAAAAGAGAAATCTCGGACTTACGGCAAAGCAGAAGCTTGTTTTGCAGTTTGCCGTTGCAATCTCATATCTTGCAACATTGACCCTGTGCGGATACGGAACGGAAACCTATATACCTTTTGTGGGAATGGTTGATATAGGATTTTTGTATTATGTAATTGCGGCGATAGTAATTGTGGGCATAGTTAATGCGGTAAATCTTACAGACGGTATTGACGGACTTGACGGTTCAATAACATTTTTTGTTGCACTGTTCTTTATGATGATAGCAAGCATTATGAACTTGGGCGGCATATCAATAGAGGCTGCTGCTTTGGCAGGCGGCTGTTTGGGCTTCCTTGTTTGGAATTTCCACCCGGCAAAGGTTTTCATGGGCGATACCGGTTCTCTGTTTTTGGGAGGAATGGTTTGTGCCTTGGCTTTTTCGCTGAAAATGCCGATTTTGATAATTCCGATGGGAATTATGTACCTTGTGGAGATGTTCTCGGTTATGCTTCAGGTTACATATTTTAAGCTTACACACGGAAAAAGACTGTTTAAAATGAGCCCGATTCATCACCATTTTGAGATGAGCGGCTGGAGCGAAACCAAAATAGTAGTTGTTTTCAGTGCGGTTACCGTTGTGTTCGGTGTTATTTCTATCCTTTGTGTAATTTTCGGTGCAGTATGATTCTTATTCGGTATGGTTTTGGAGGAGAAATATGAAAAATAATAGGTCTAACGGCATAGAGAGAAAAGTCTCTCGAAACCTGTACGACTTTGAAAGCGTTCTGAATACCTCAAGCACTGTAAGAAGAACCTCCGATAGAGGCGGGAATTCTTTCAGAGATGCGGCAGCACAAAGAACGTCCGCAAAAAACGTCAGAAACAGACGGCCTGACGGTCATGAAAAAGGCCGGCGGCTTCCGGCAAAAAAAATAAACCACAAGCCTTTTGCTAAAGGAAAGGGAATAGATATTCCTTTTCTTATAATTGTTTTGGTTTTGCTGACAGTGGGAATAGTTATGATGTTTTCAGCAAGCTATCCCATTGGCTTTTACGAAGAGGGCGACAGCTACTATTACCTTAAAAAGCAGGTTATATTTGCAGCAGTCGGACTTGTCCTTATGTTTTTTGTATCCTATATAAACGTAAACTTTTTTAACAAAAAATGGGTGGCATTATCCCTATTGGCAGTTTCTTATTTGGGCTTGATTGTTGTGCTTTTTGTTCCATCTGCAACTGATATTCACCGCTGGATACCTTTGGGAGCTTTTACAATTCAGGCTTCAGAGATTACAAAGCTGGTTATGGTTTTCTTTTTCGCGTATTTTTGCACGAAACTGGGAGATGATATAAACTCAGTTAAAAAGGGAATTTTACCTACGGTTATAATTTTGGCAACCACCTGTTTCCTTTTATACAAAGAGCCTCACTTTTCCGGAATAGTAATTACAATTTTGCTGGTTGCAATAATGCTTTTTATAGGCGGACTGAATACAAAATGGTTTGCAATTTCCGGCGGTGCTGTTGCGGCGGCGGTTGCAGGTCTTTGGATTACAGGAAATCTGTCTTATGCAATGGACAGACTCCACGGCTGGGGAAAGGCTCTTGACCCAAATGTAAGCGGTGATTTGCTTTGGGATATTTGGCAGACGAGAAATTCCCTTTATGCTATAGGCTCAGGCGGTTTCGGCGGCTTGGGACTTACCCAATCAAGACAGAAATATCTGTATCTTCCGGAACCTCAAAACGACTTTGTTTTTGCGATTGTCTGCGAGGAGCTTGGTTTTGTGGGTGCGGTTTTGATACTTGCGGTTTTCGCACTTCTTGTTTGGAGAGGTATGAAAATATCCATGAGCGCACCGGGAGTTTTTGCAAAGCTTCTGGGAATGGGTATTACCGCTCAGGTAGGATTGCAGGTTATACTTAACATATTCGTTATTACCGACTGGCTTCCCAATACCGGTATCAGCCTGCCGTTCTTTAGTTCGGGAGGAAGCTCCCTTATCATGATGCTTGTTCAGATGGGTATTGTTCTTGCTATTTCACGAACTTCAAATCTTGAGAAAAGTTAGGTGACGCAATATGAAAATTCTTTTTGCCGGAGGCGGCACAGCAGGTCATATAAATCCGGCTATTGCTGTGGCGTCATACATCAAAAGCAGAAATCCCGAAACGGAAATACTGTTTGTGGGAAATAAGGGAGGCATGGAGGAAACTCTTGTGCCTCAGGCAGGCTTCAATATGGAAACAATCCATATAAGCGGTTTCAAGAGAAGCTTTTCTCCATCGGCGATAGCCGCAAACGTAAAAACAGCCGTCCGTGCGGTGACGGCGTCCTCTGAGTCCAAAAAGATTATTAAAAAATTTAAACCTGATATTTGCATGGGAACAGGAGGATATGTGAGCGGTCCGGTTTTGAGAACCGCCGCAAAAATGGGTATTCCTATAGTTATTCACGAACAGAATGCATTCCCGGGAATGACCACAAAAATGCTGTCAAAGCACGCGAAAAAAGTTATGCTTGCGGTGGAGGACGCTAAAAAACATCTTGACCCACAATGCAAAACTGTGGTTACGGGAAATCCTATACGTGAAGAAATTTTGAAGGCTGATAAGGAAAGCTCAAGGAAAAAACTGAATTTGGATTTGCGTCCCGTAGTGCTTAGCTTCGGTGGAAGCCTTGGGGCAAGGAAAATAAACGAAAGCGTGGCTTCATTTATCGCCCAAAGCGGAAAAACAGGAAAATACCAGCATATACACGCCTACGGAAAATACGGAAAATGGTTTCCGGATTTGCTCCGTGAAAAGGGAATAGAGCCGGAGGATTGTCATAACCTTGACATAAAGGAATATATCAATAATATGCCCGAGTGTCTTGCCGCCTGCGACTTGGTTATTTGCAGGGCAGGGGCAATTACTTTAAGCGAAATTCAGGCTATGGGCAAGCCGGCAATACTGATACCTTCTCCCAATGTGGCTGAAAATCATCAGTATTACAACGCCATGGCTCTTGTAAACGCAGGAGCGGCGGAAATGGTCGAGGAAAAAGACCTTGACGACACCGTAATTCAAAAGCTTGCCGAAAGAATGCTGGCAGACAAGGATACATTGAAAAAATACGGTGATAACGCAAAAAAAATGGCTATCACAGACGCCAACAGCAGAATTTATGCTGTAATAAAAAACATTGTAAAATCTTAATTAATTGATATATTCAAATCACAAACAGCTCTCTTAATTCATAATATATCAGGTAATTCATATATTATAATCGGAGAGGGTGTTTGCTGTGTCAAAGCTGATTATCAGAGGAAAACGAAGGCTTTCAGGGGAAACAGAGGTACAGGGAGCAAAAAACAGTGTGCTTCCCCTGCTTGCCGCTTCGATTCTTGCCAAAGGGGAAAGCGTGTTTCTTGGGTGTCCTCATCTTTCCGATGTTGAGGCGTCTATAAAAATACTACGCTATCTGGGCTGTAAAGTGTCCCATAAAGACGGAACTATCTGCGTAAAAGCCGACGGAATAAGCAGATATGATATTCCCACAGAGCTTATGAGGGAAATGAGAAGCTCCATAGTTTTTTTGGGGGCTGTAATTTCCAGGGGCGGAAAGGCAAGGCTTTCCTTTCCGGGAGGCTGTGAGCTGGGTCCGAGACCCATAGATTTGCACCTGAAAGCTTTGAGACAGATGGGCGTTTCAATTGAGGAACGCTACGGCGTTTTGGAATGCAGCTGTGAAAAAGGAATAAAGGGTGCAAGGATTGCCCTTTCCTTTCCAAGTGTAGGAGCTACCGAAAACGCAATGATAGCCGCAGTTTTGGCAAAGGGCACAACAACAATTACCAATGCGGCAAGAGAACCGGAAATATGCGACCTTGCGGAATATTTAAACCGCTGCGGAGCTAAAATATACGGTGCAGGTGAAGGCACAATTGTTATCGACGGGGTAGAGTCCCTGACAGGGTGCTGTCATACGGTTATTCCCGACAGGATTGTTGCAACAACGCTTATGAGTGCTGCTGCGGTCACCTCAGGAGATATTGTTCTCCACGGGGTGGTGCAGAGTCATTTGGGAGCCGTAACTCCGGTTTTTGAAGAGGCAGGCTGCAAGGTGGTTTTTTCTCGGGGAAACATGAGAATAACAGCACCGGAAAAGCTAAACTCAGTTAAACATATAAGGACAATGCCATATCCCGGTTTTCCTACGGACTGTCAGGCACCTGTTATGGCAATGACTGCGGTTGCTCAGGGAACCTCGGTCATTGTAGAAAATATTTTTGAAAACAGGTTCAGACACGTAGGCGAATTGGTCAGAATGGGTGCTAACATAAAAGTAGAGGGAAAGGTTGCCGTTGTGGAGGGCGTTCCAAAGCTTTTTGGAACATCGGTTGTGGCTCCTGATTTAAGAGGAGCGGCAGCGTTGGTTGCGGCTGGGCTTTGTGCCAGAGGAAAAACGGAAATCAGCGGTATAAACTTTCTCGAAAGAGGCTATGAAAGTTTTGAAACCGTTTTAAGCGGTTTAGGGGCAGATATAAAGAAGATATAATATAAAGGAATTAAGAAGGCAGGTGTATGTTTTGGCGACAGAAAAAAAAGGTGTGACCGGCGGAGGAAAAAAGAAGGCTTCCTCCGGAATAAACAAAAAAACTCAAAGCAAAAAAGCACCTGTAAAAAATAATTCTCACCCGGTCGGAAATCAGCAGAAAAAAAATAAGGGAACGGGAAAAAATCAGTATTCCCGTTCCCAAACAGGGAATAATCAATACAGGAGAGCAGAAAAAGACAGCTTTAACGATGGTTTTAATAATTATTCCCAGGGTTACTCCGGAAGAGGCCAGATGAATTACGACGATTTTGTGAGAAACAGAGAGCTTTTTGGCGGAGAAGAAAACGGGTATAATATACCGCAGAATCGCCGGACAGGAGGAGCGGTGAATAAAAAACCGAAACAGGGAACAAATAAGGATATGGGAGAAAAAAATCGGAGCAAATCGGGACAGTCCCCCGAGAGAAATTCTCAGTTAAACTCCCGGAAGATAGGAAATAAAAATCCTAATGCAGACAGGAATAACAAACAGAAGCGTTCAAAGGAAATTATGAACGAAAGGGCAAGACGAAAGAAAATCAGACGTCATGCCGGACGAGCTTCCAAAACCATGACCCCTCAAAAGAGGAAGATAAAAAGATTTTTGACAGGTTTTATTATTTTCTCGGTTATTGCCCTTATCAGCGTGGTGCTGTCGCTGACAGTATTCTTTAAAACAGAAAAAATAGTTGTAACAGGCGAAACAAGATATTCCCGTGAAGAGATAATAAAACTCAGCGGTATAGAAACAGGAGAAAATATATTCCTTTGCGATAAAACGGCAGCTTCAAAAAATATTGTTGACGCTCTTCCTTATGTAGAAAAGGCAAATGTGGACTTTGTAATTCCAAATGCCATAACAATCGAGATTATAGAAGAGGTCCCCTCATATGCTGTGGGATATGCGGACGGCTACTATATCATGGGCGAAAATGGAAGAATTTTGGAAAAAACAGCGGAAAATTACGATAATTTACCAATAGTTCAGGGCAGTGAAATTACAAGTAATACGGTAGGTGTATATGCCGACTTTACCAACGCGAATGTAACAAGTATTATGGCGGAGCTTGTAAAGGTTCTTGACGCCTACCAGTTTGAGAATATTACCGTTATTGATGTGTCAAACACAGCGGATATAAAATTTGTGTATGATGACAGAATTACTGTTGTTATCGGAATACCTGAAGATATTTCATACAAGGTGAAAACCGCACAGACTATAATAAATGAAAAGCTTGACCCCAATAATACAGGACTTATAAAGGGACGACTTGACGTTTCCATGTGCAACGAAACAAAGAAGTCCTACTTTAACGAGAATGAGGTGTATGAACCTCCTCAAAAGGAACAGCCTACAACCTCACCTCAGCCTACACAGGAAGAGGAAACACAGGCGTCCGAGGAAACTGCTACAGAACCAACAGAGGAAACCACCGAGGAAGCTGTAGAAGAAACACCGTCAGAAGAAACTGCTTCTGAAGAAATTTTGGCGTCAGAATAAGTTTTTCGGCTGATATATAAGGCTGTTTTAATAATATGAGAGGATTTTTCACAATCTTTCATATTAATGACAGTTATGATGTTTTAACAGTTTGTATTTTGCAGAAAAATATAGAATTTAAGAATATTTTAAAAAAAATAAAAAAAAGCGTTGAAATTTATAGCGATATATGTTAATTTATTAAGTATGAATTATGTCAATATTATTTGGATTAATATGTCATTTACATATCGCTTTATAAAAAGGTAAGCGTAAACAAGGAGGACTTTAAAATGGCTTTCGCAGTTGAACAAGAAATGATGGATTATTTGCCGGTAATAAAAGTTATAGGCGTCGGCGGCGGCGGCGGAAACGCAATTAATCGCATGGTAAAGATGGAAGTTCAGAATGTTGAATTTATTGCAATAAATACAGATGAGCACGTTCTTCGTTTTTCCAAGGCTAACCAGAAAATCCAGATCGGTGAAAAGCTCACCAGAGGTAAGGGTGCAGGTTCAAAGCCTGAAATAGGTAAAAAGGCTGCTGAGGAAAGCAGAGAGGAAATTGCAGCTCTCTTGAAAGATACAGATATGGTTTTTGTTACCGCAGGTATGGGCGGCGGTACAGGTACTGGTGCGGCTCCGGTAATCGCTCAGATTGCCAAGGATATGGGTATCCTTACAGTTGCAGTTGTTACAAAGCCTTTCGGTTTTGAGGGTAAAAGACGTATGGCTCAGGCAGAACAGGGTATTGCCGAGCTGGGTGCGGCTGTTGACTCTCTTATTATCGTTCCTAACGACAGATTAAGACTTGTTTCCGACCAGAGCATTACTCTTCAGAACGCTTTCTCTATCGCTGACGATGTTCTCAGACAGGGTGTTCAGAGTATTTCTGACCTTATCCTTATTCCGGGTCTTGTTAACCTTGACTTCGCAGACGTTACATCTATCATGAAGGATGCAGGCAAGGCTCACATGGGTATCGGCAGAGCAACAGGCAAGGACAAGGCAAAGGTTGCCGCAGAAATGGCTGTTTCCAGCCCGTTGCTTGAAAGCACAATTGACGGAGCTTCAGGACTTCTTGTTAACATTACAGCAGGACCAACTGCAACTCTTGATGAAATTTACGAGGCTTCACAGAGCATTACAGAAAAGGCAAACGAGGACGCAAGCATTATCTGGGGTGCTGTTATCAACGATAACATGGACGATGAAATCAGCGTAACAGTTATCGCTACAGGCTTTGACAGCAACAATATGGGTGCAAAAGCTCAGGAAGAAGCAAAACCTGAAGAGGAAGCTGCTCAGGAGCAGACAGCAGAGAAGAAGCCGGAGAGAACTTCAAGGGTTATCGACGAGGACGACGATTTTTATAACATAATGTCAATCTTTAATAAGTGATATTTTAAATCCGAACTGTATGAGGTGGATTTAAAAATAAACATCATTACAAGGCGGGCGAAACCTTCCGCTAAATCTTTGGAATGGCTCGCTCAGATAAAGGTTAAATTCAAAAATATATACAATCACCGTGGTTCTTTGAAATTTGAACCACGGTTGTTTTTTGTATATGTACGGTGCAAACGGATTATTCTATAAAAAAATACTTGACAAAAATAAGATATATATGGTATTATTTGAAATTGACGGGGTATGTGCGTTTTTAAAAGATAAAGCTTGTAAATATGCTTCAAAAGATGTAAACATTCCGTCTTTTTGTGTGTAAAACATAGAACACATGAATAATTTGCTGTTGACCGGGCAAAAATTATTTTGCCCGTTAACATAAATCAATTTCTTATTCATTAGTGAGGAAAGGAGGAAAATCATGCCAACCTTTAACCAATTGGTTCGCAAGGGAAGAGAAGTTTCCGAGAAGAAAGCAAAGGCTCCTGCACTTTTGAAGGGCTGGAACTCAAAGAAGCGTTGTGCTATCAACCAGAGCTCACCTCAAAAGAGAGGCGTATGCACAGCTGTTAAGACAGCTACACCTAAGAAGCCAAACTCAGCTTTGAGAAAAATTGCCAGAGTTAAGCTTTCAAACGGTATTGAAGTCAGTTCCTATATCCCAGGTGTGGGACACAACCTTCAGGAGCACAGCGTTGTTCTTATTCGCGGAGGACGTGTAAAGGATCTCCCTGGTGTGCGTTACCATATCATCAGAGGCACACTTGATGCACAGGGCGTTGCAAAGCGTATGCAGGCTCGCTCAAAGTACGGCGCAAAGCGTCCAAAGGCAGGTAAGAAATAAGGAATTGACAAAACTACCCATTAAGTTATTTTCGTAACTGTGATGCAATACACAGGTGCTTAACATATACAGTAAGCCTCTGTGTGGCATACGGGAGTTTGTCGCTTTCGAGTACCTATGATATCTCAAATATTGTGAAGGAGGGAAGTAAAGTGCCAAGAAGAGGCCAAATCGCAAAACGTGATGTTTTGCCAGATCCGCTTTATAATTCAAAGCTCGTAACACGTCTTATCAACAACATTATGTACGATGGTAAGAAAGGTGTTTCTCAGAAGATTGTTTATGGTGCATTCGACATCATATCAGAAAAGACAGGCAAGGATCCATTGGAGGTATTCGAGCAGGCAATGGAGAATGTAATGCCTGTTTTGGAGGTTAAGGCTCGTCGTGTCGGCGGTGCAACATACCAGGTTCCGATGGAAGTACGTCCTGAGAGAAGACAGACGCTTGGTCTTCGTTGGATCTCCAAGTATTCAAGACTTCGTGGAGAGAGAACAATGAAGGAGAGACTTGCAGGAGAGATCCTCGATGCTGTTAACGGTGCAGGCGGCGCAGCTAAGAAGCGTGACGATACACACAAGATGGCAGAAGCAAACAGAGCTTTTGCACACTACAGATGGTAATTATATACCGGCAGCATAATTTTTAACAGGAGGATTTCATGGCTAGACAGGTTTCACTTGAAATGACAAGAAATATCGGTATCATGGCTCACATCGATGCCGGTAAAACAACAACCACAGAGCGTATCCTGTTCTACACAGGTATCAACCATAAAATGGGCGAAACCCACGACGGCGGAGCTACCATGGACTGGATGGTACAGGAGCAGGAGAGAGGTATCACAATTACCTCCGCTGCAACAACCTGTTTCTGGAACAAGCACAGAATTAACATCATCGACACTCCCGGACACGTTGACTTCACAGTTGAAGTTGAGCGTTCTTTGAGAGTTTTGGACGGTTCTGTTACGGTTCTCTGTGCAAAGGGCGGCGTTGAGCCACAGTCAGAAACAGTTTGGCGTCAGGCTGACAACTACGGTGTTCCGAGAATGGTGTATGTCAACAAGATGGACATCATGGGAGCTAACTTCTACAGAGTTGTTCAGATGATGAAAGACAGACTTAAATGTAATGCTGTTCCGATTCAGCTTCCAATCGGTGCTGAAGATACATTCAAGGGAATTATCGACCTCGTAGAAATGAAGGCTGAGGTTTACTATGACGACCTCGGTAAGGATATGAGAGAAGAGGATATTCCTGAGGATATGAAGGAACTTGCTCAGAAATATCACGACGAGCTTATCGAAGCTGTTGCAGAACAGGACGAGGAGCTCATGGAGAAATACTTCAGCGGTGAAGAACTCACCATTGAAGAAATCAAGAGAACAATCCGTAAAGCAACTATTGCAAATACAATGGTTCCTGTTGTTTGCGGTACATCTTACCGTAACAAGGGCGTTCAGAAGCTTTTGGACGCTATCATCGACTATATGCCTGCTCCAACAGACATTCCTGCTATTAAGGGCATAAACCCTGAAACAGAAGAGGAAACTTGCAGACATGCTTCCGATGATGAGCCTTTTGCAGCTCTTGCATTTAAGATTGCTACTGACCCATACGTTGGTAAGCTCTGCTTCTTCAGAGTTTACTCAGGTATGATTAAGGCCGGTACAACAGTTTATAACTCTGTTAAGGATAACAACGAGAGAATCGGACGTATCCTTCAGATGCACGCTAACGACAGAAAGGATATCGACACTTGCTATGCAGGTGATATCGCTGCTGCCGTTGGTCTTAAAAATACAACAACCGGTGACACACTCTGCGACGAGAAGCATCCGGTTATCCTTGAATCAATGGAATTCCCGGAGCCTGTTATCCGTGTTGCCATTGAGCCTAAGACAAAGGCAGGCCAGGAGAAGATGGGTATTGCTCTTGCAAAGCTTGCAGAAGAAGACCCAACTTTCAAGGCTTATACAGATGAAGAAACAGGACAAACAATCATCGCCGGTATGGGTGAGCTTCACCTTGAAATTATCGTAGACAGACTTCTCCGTGAATTTAAGGTTGAGGCTAATATCGGTAAGCCACAGGTTGCATACAAGGAAACAATCCGCAAGAATGCTGATGTTGACCAGAAGTATGCAAGACAGTCAGGCGGTAAGGGACAGTACGGTCATGTTAAGATCAGAGTTTCTCCAAACCCAGAAAAGGGCTATGAGTTCGTAAACTCTGTTGTGGGCGGTGCTATCCCGAAGGAATATATTCCTGCTGTTGACGCAGGTATCCAGGGTGCTATGCAGTCCGGTGTACTTGCAGGCTACAATGTAGTTGACGTTAAGGTAGAGCTTTACGATGGTTCTTACCACGAGGTTGACTCATCTGAAATGGCATTTAAGATCGCCGGTTCAATGGCTTTCAAAGAGGCTATGAAGAAGGCAGATCCTGTATTGCTTGAGCCTATCATGAAGGTTACTGTTATCGTACCTGAGGAGTACATGGGCGACGTTATCGGCGACCTTAACTCCCGCCGCGGTATGATTCAGGGCATGGAGGCAGAAAACGGTGCTCAGAGAATTAACTCTATGGTTCCGCTTTCAGAAATGTTTGGATATGCTACCGATATGCGTTCCAAGACTCAGGGACGCGGTCAGTATGTAATGGAGCCAAGCCACTATGCAGAGGTTCCGAAGAACATTGCTGAGAAGGTTATGAGCGACCGTTCTAAGAAAGACTAATCTTTCTTAATGTTCTAAAACACAAATTTTTCAGGAACTTACAACGTATTTTTCGTTGTAAGTTCTGAAAATATTCTAAAAAGCTATTGCAATTTTTAAATATAATTGGTACAATAGCTACAATAAAGTAAATTTATATTTACTAATCAAAGGAGGAAATTTCCAATGGCAAGAGAAAAGTTTGAAAGAAATAAACCCCATGTAAACATTGGTACAATCGGTCACGTTGACCACGGTAAGACAACTCTTACAGCTGCTATCACAAAGGTTCTCAACCTTGCTGGTTCTTCAGATTTCGTTGATTATGCAAACATCGATAAGGCTCCGGAAGAGAGAGAGCGTGGTATCACAATTAACACAGCTCACGTTGAGTATCAGACAGAGAATCGTCACTATGCACACGTTGACTGCCCAGGACACGCCGACTATGTTAAGAACATGATCACAGGTGCTGCTCAGATGGACGGCGCTATCCTCGTTGTTTCTGCTGCTGACGGTCCTATGCCTCAGACAAGAGAGCACATTCTTCTTTCCCGTCAGGTTGGCGTTCCTTACATCGTTGTATTCATGAACAAGACTGACCAAGTTGACGATCCTGAGCTTCTCGAGCTCGTAGAGATGGAGATCCGTGACCTCCTCAACGAGTATGAGTTCCCAGGCGACGACACACCAATCATCAAGGGTTCTGCTTACCTCGCACTCACAAGCGATTCTAAGGATCCTAACGCTCCTGAGTATCAGTGCATCCACGAGCTTATGGCTGCTGTTGACGAGTTCATTCCTACACCTGAAAGAAAGTCTGACCTTCCTTTCCTTATGCCTGTTGAAGACGTATTCACAATCACAGGCCGTGGTACAGTTGCTACAGGTAGAGTAGAGAGAGGTACAGTTAAGGTTTCTGAGGAAGTTGAAATCGTTGGTCTTACAGAGGATAAGAGAAAAGTTGTTGTTACAGGTCTTGAAATGTTCAGAAAGTCTCTTGACTATGCTGAGGCTGGTGACAACGTAGGTGTTCTTCTCCGTGGTGTTCAGAGATCTGAAATCGAAAGAGGACAGGTTCTTGCAAAGCCAGGTTCAATTCACCCACACACAAAGTTCCGTGGCCAGGTTTACGTTCTTACTAAGGACGAAGGTGGCCGTCATACACCATTCTTCAACAACTATCGTCCACAGTTCTACTTCAGAACAACAGACGTTACAGGTACAATCTCTCTTCCAGAGGGCACAGAGATGTGCATGCCTGGCGATAACGTTGAGATGGATGTTGAGCTTATCACACCAATCGCTATCGAAGTAGGTCTTCGTTTCGCTATCCGTGAGGGTGGTAGAACAGTTGGTTCAGGTGCAGTTATCGCTATCAACGACTAATTTTACACCTAAGCGAAAGCTTTAAATATAAAGGAGCGGTCAGAAGATCGCTCCTTTTTAATATATCATTTAATTTTTTGAAAAAGTTTTTAACAAAGAATATTTTAATGCGGAAAAATCGAGGTGAGCAAAATGGCAGAAAATAAAAAGAAAACCCCTGAAGAAAATGCAGAGGACGGAATAATTGTCCTTACAAACGATTTAGGTGAGGATGTTGAGTTCTTCTTTCTTGACTGCATAGAGCTTAGAGGTGAGGAGTATATCGCTCTTATAGAGAACAATGACGAGGCTGAGGAAATTTTAATTCTTAAAATTGAAAGCGTTGATGATGAACACGAAAATTATGTGGGCATAGAAGACGAAGACTTAATTATGGAAGTTTTTGATATATTCAAGGAACGTCACAAGGATGAATTTGACTTTAGAGTCTAAATTGCAATATCAAATAGGACAGTATCAAATAATTCAGAGGACGAGTGATAATCAAATAATTTCCTAGGAAG
>CALWIW010000009.1 GCA_944380855.1 uncultured Clostridia bacterium
CATTTTAAGACCTTGGAGGACGCTGTCCTCCAAACCACCTGCCAAAGGGACAGTGGTCCCTTTGGAATCCCAAAATTTTCCCCTAACATTTGCTATACAACCATTATTATCTGTTTTTAAACACTTGAATTGTTTTTATTTTCACCCCGGTGCTGTTCTCCCTCACCGTTTCCCGTTCCTTTTCCGTTTTCTTTGCCTCTGTTTTCTTCCTTTTGACCCTTGTTTTCATCTGAAGTACCAGTACATTCTTCACTTTGGGAATTGAGATTCCAATCTCCTCCCTTTTGTGTAATAAGGTCCTTTATCTCGTTCATGGAAAGC
This sequence comes from uncultured Clostridia bacterium, assembly GCA_944380855.1. Taxonomy (GTDB): domain Bacteria; phylum Bacillota; class Clostridia; order Oscillospirales; family Acutalibacteraceae; genus Limousia. The sequence goes on from CALWIW010000009.1 coordinate 322, forward strand.
TTGTTACATTCTTCAGGCGTAATACCAGGATAATATTCTATAAGCTGGAGATAGGCTTTGTATTTTCCGAAAGACATCCCGTATCCCATAGCCTCCTGTCTGGTTTCATAATCTGCACCAACACAGGCAGAGCCGTATTTTTGATAACATTGTGTATTTTCTATTCCGTTAATAATTTCCTCCTGATTATCGGAAATAACGGTAAACACCAGCTCATAATCATCTTCAACATAACTGCTGAACTGTTCGCTTCCCAAAAGCTTATCTATAGCGTCTTCATAATTCATATTGCTGACGTCTACAGCTTCGGTTATTTTTAAACCGTCATCATTATAGGCATTTGTTTCTATAACCACATTAAATCTGTTCAAAACAAGTTCTATGGACGGGTTAATATCTATACTCACATACGAAACGGGTGAGGTGTAAACCGAATAAAAACCAAATATTCCCACAGCCAATATTAAAGCACAGCAAAACGCAGCACCATATGCAAGCCTTTTTCCAAAAAACGGATTTTTCTTTTCTCTTTTCTCCGATTCGGCTTTTATTCTTGTTCTCACGGATTCCATAGCCGCATTTTTTAATTTATCATCCGCTTTTATAGCTTCAAAAGCTCCTTGGATTTTATTCAATTTCATCACCTCCCAAAATTTTTCTGAGTTTTTCTCTTGCTCTTGCCAATAACGTATACACCGAATTTTCCTTTTTGCCGATTATCTTCCCTATTTCCGCCGCTGTATAACCTTCAAAATAATGAAGATAAACTGCGTTTTTATATTTAGCAGGCAAAGAAAGCACAGCCGATAAAATCTCCCGCTTTTCTTCTTCCTGTACCTCCGGAGTATTCTCCGAAAGACAATCAATAGAAACAGTATGTTTGCGAAAGGCACTTTTTAAAAAGTCCTTACAGAGATTTATAGTAACACGGGCAAACCATGCCTTTTCATGCTCTGCACTTTCAAACTCTCCGTCATTCAAAAGATATTTTATAAAGATGTTTTGAAATATATCTTCGGTATCATATTCATTTTTTAAATGCAGAAAACAAATCCTTTTTACCATATCGGCATATTTTTCTATGGCAAGGTTTACCTCATGCTCGCTTCTCATTTCCGTACCTTCTTGTTATTTTACTCTTTAAAATTAGCTGCGGTTTCCTTTTCCGTTGCCGCCGTTTTGATTTTTGCCGTACTGAATTCCTGTTCCATCCTGGGCAGGCACTCCGTCATTGGGACATTCTCCGTTATAGATGCACTCGCCTGTTCCATTTCTCTGTCCAGCATTTTCATCCCTGCCGTACTGCATTCCTGTTCCGTCCTGAGCAGGCACTCCGTCATTGGGACACTCTCCGTTATAGATACACTCGCCTGTACCGTTTCCCTGTCCTGCGTTTTCATCTCTGCCGTACTGCATTCCTGTTCCGTCCTGGGCAGGCACTCCGTCACAGACACCTGTTGCTGCATCATAAGCATTTCCGCTGTTGCCGTTGCCTCTTCCGGCTGCTCCTACAGTTGCCACCGCTGCTGTTAAAACCACCAATGATGCGATTATAACCATAATTTTCTTTTTCATAACAATAACCTCCTTGTATTTTAAGGACTTTGTAACGTCCTTTCATATACAATACGATTTAAAAACATCAATCCTTTCATGTTGTATAAAAAATTTTAAATTATTTTCCTTGACTCTTTGAAAAAAATTCTCCAACTAAACGCTATTGTCAATCTAAATCAACAAAAAAGTTTACAATACACGAATAATCTGATATACTCATTATATAATTTAAATTATGAGGTGGCTTATGTCAAGAAATAACATTAAAATAGCAGATATTGTAATCTGCGGATTGTTTGTAGCACTGATAGCAATCGGTGCATTCATTAAAGTTCCAGTACCATACATTCCTTTCACTCTGCAAACGCTTTTCACTACTCTTGCAGGGCTTTTTTTAGGAGGTAAAAAAGGATTTATTTGTGTTTTGGTATACATGATTTTAGGATTGATAGGCTTGCCTATATTTGCTTCAGGAGGGGGACCCGGATATATTTTTCAGCCAAGCTTCGGATACATAATCGGCTTTGCTTTCGGCTCATTGCTTACCGGTATAATCGCTCATCAAAAAAACAATCCCTCATACGTGAAACTTCTGATTGCTTGTTTATCCGGTCTTGCCATTGTTTATCTTTTCGGTATGACCTACTATTACTTAATAAGTAATTTTTATTTAGGTAACGGAATCGGATTATGGCCATTGTTTTTGTACTGCTTTCTATTGGTAGTACCGGGTGATATTGTTATGTGTTTTTTCGCCGCAATTCTCGGAAAACGTCTGATTCCTGTTTTTAGCAAAAGGAAGGTCTGATAATAATGATTAATCCAAATGAGTATTTGAACAAAATTATTCACGGAGGTGAAATAACAAAACAAGAAGCACTTATGCTTTATGACACACCGTTAGATGAGCTTTGTAATTGTGCCGATAAAATCAGAAAACATTTTTGTTCAGATAAGTTTGATATATGCACTATTATAAATGCAAAAAGCGGAAAATGTTCAGAAAACTGTAAATACTGTGCCCAATCTTCTTTTTATAACACCTGTGTTGAGGAATATCCTCTGATTTCTCCTAAAGAAGCGGCAAAACAGGCAAAAAATAACTATAACAGAGGTGTTCTCAGATTTTCTATCGTCACATCAGGAAAAAAGCTAAGCGACAGCGAAATAAAAAAGGTTTGTGAGATAGTAACAGAAATAAAAAAAGAATGTAATATACAGATTTGTGTTTCCGGCGGACTTTTAGACGAAGAACAATTCATTAAGCTTAGAGATGCAGGAGTATCACGAATACATAACAATCTGGAAACTTCAGAAAAAAATTTTCCTAATATCTGCACAACTCATACTTTTAATGATAAGATAAATGCCATAAAAGCTGCCCGGAAAGCAGGACTTGCCATATGCAGCGGCGGAATTATGGGAACAGGTGAAAGTGTCGAAGACAGAATAGACATGGCTTTTACATTAAAAGAGCTTAACATAAATTCTGTGCCGCTGAATATGCTTAACCCAATAAAAGGTACCCCCTATGAAAATCTGCCGACTCTTACGGAACAGGATATGCGGAGAATTGCTGCCGTGTATCGCTTTATACTGCCTGCCGCTTCCATAAGACTTGCAGGAGGAAGAGGACTTATGGAAAATAAAGGTTACGACTGTTTTAAATCCGGTGCCAATGCTGCCATAACCGGCGATATGCTCACGACTGCGGGAATAACCATAGAGAATGATATTGCACAAATTAAAAAAATGGGATATAAAAGGGAGCTTTGCAATGACTAAAGGAATATTTATAACGGGAACCGGAACAGATGTAGGTAAAACTTATGTTACGGCACTTACAGCTAAAAGCCTTGTAGAATCGGGAATAAATGCAGGATACTACAAAGCTGCTATCAGCGGAGCAGAAACCGTCGAAGAAAGCGATGCAGGTTATGTAAAAAAAGTATCCGAAATCAAGCAGGATACTAATACTATTCTGTCTTATCTTTACAAAAATCCCCTTTCACCACACTTATCTGCCAAAATTGAAGGAAACCCTGTTGAAATTGAAAAGTTAAAAAAAGATTTTGAAAATGTTTTGACCTCTCACGAATTTGTACTTGTGGAAGGAAGCGGAGGAATAGTCTGTCCAATCCGATATGACGAAAACAGTATTATTATGCTGGAAGATATTATAAAAGCCTTTGAGCTTGACACAATAGTGGTAGCAGACGCAGGATTGGGAACAATCAACGCAGCGGTTCTGACAGTTTCATATCTTAACAATAAAAATATAAATGTCAGAGGTATTATTCTGAACAACTACGACAATAACAGCTTAATGCACAGGGACAACCTTTTCATGATTGAAAAACTTACCGGAATAAAGGTAATAGCCATTGTTCCAAAAAATGCAAAAAATATTACATTTTTATGCGACCCGGTGAAAACACTTTTAAGAGGTGAAATAAAATGACCTTTGAAGAAAGAGACTTAAAATATATTTGGCATCCTTGTTCTCAAATGAAAGATTATGAAGAACTTCCTCCTATTGTTATTGATCATGGAAAAGGGGTTCATCTATATGACATCTATGGTAAAGAATATATTGACATAGTAAGCTCTTGGTGGTGTAATCTTTTGGGACACTGCAATCAAAAAATCAATCAATCCATAAAAAAACAGCTGGACTCCTTGGAGCACGTTATCTTTGCTAACTTTTCACATAAACCTGCAATTGAGCTTTGCGAAAAACTTATCAAAGTAATTCCAAAAGACTTGTGCAAATTCAATTTTTCCGACAACGGTTCAGCCGCGATTGAGTGTGCATTAAAAATGGCATTTCAATATCAATACCAAACAGGAAAAACTGAAAAAACGAAATTCATGTGCCTGACAGATGGATATCACGGAGAAACAATAGGAGCTTTATCTATCGGAAGCATGGACTTGTACGCCAAAATTTATCGTCCCATGCTAATGGATACCGTCCGTATCGAATCACCGGATTGCTACCGCTGTCCTTTCAGCAAAGACAGAGATACCTGCTCAGGAGAATGTATTTGCTATGCAGAAAAAGCCTTTGAAGAACACGCCTCAGAATGCTGCGGAATAGTTATCGAACCTCTTCTGCAAGGAAGTGCCGGAATGAGAATTTATCCGCCCATATATCTTAAAAAGCTTAGAGATCTTTGCAATCAGTATGATGTACTGCTTATCACTGACGAAATAGCAACCGGATTCGGCAGAACCGGTAAAATGTTTGCCTGCGACCATGCAGGAATTTCACCTGACATAATGTGTATTTCTAAAGGCCTGACCGGAGGCTATATGCCCATGGCAATTACAATAACCACTCAGAAAATTTATGACGCATTTTATGATGACTACAACAAGGGAAAAGCTTTTATGCACAGTCATACATACAGCGGAAATCCTTTGGGATGTTCGGCTGCTATAGCTGTGCAGAATATTTTAGAAGAAGACAATATACTGGAAAAAGCTGTTGAAACCGGAAAATATCTTCACAAAAAGCTTTGCATGAATTTACTTCACCGTCCGTATGTAGGAGAGATAAGACATATAGGGTTGATAAATGCAATTGAACTTGTAAAAAACAAAGAAACCAAAGAAAGTTTTGAAAGCGAAAAAAGAGTAGGATATGAGATTTATAAAATTGCTCTGAAAAACGGTCTTCTTTTACGCCCCTTAGGAAATGTGCTTTACTTTAATCCGCCTTTAACAATTACCAAAGATGAAATAGATTGTGCCATTGAGAGATGTATCAAGTCTATAGACACATACTTCAGCTGAGATTATCAATTAAATTAATAAAATTCTGAGCGGTTGCAGAAAGAGTTTTGTTTTTCATATAAACCATAAGACATTTTGTACTGCATTCATCATCACTTATAATACTTGCGTCAAGACTGGGAAAATTTTTCATACTGTTTTTATAAGCGGAATAAGGCACAAGAGCAATTCCTATATTAAGCTGTGCCAATGAAAGAGCAGTCGAAACCTCAGTACATTTTGCGGCATAATTAATCCTGTAGCTTTTATGCTCTGCGATAGCGTCCAAAAGCTCGCTGTATCTGTAAATTGAGATCAAAGGCATATTTTGAAGCTGTCCGATGCTGCAAGTTACACCGAATTCATATTCGTCCTTATTATAAATTGCCGCCATTTGGTCGGCAACAATAAATTTTGTAACAAATTCACCGTGATTTCCAAAAGGGGTTCTTATAAAACCTACCTCGGAAACTCCGTCTTTGACTTTCTCTATCACCTCCGGCGTATTACATTCGTTCATGCGAAGCTTTACACGGGGGTATTTTTTTGTATTTTCTTTAAGAAATTCCATTAGAAAGCCGGTTGCAACAGAAGGAGTCGATGCAATTCTGAGAGTTCCTGTTGTTCCGTCCTGCAAATCCGCAACAGCTGTTTCCGCCTGTTCCAGTGTTTCGACAATTCTTTTTGCGTATTTTAAAAAGGTTTTTCCGCTTTCAGTAAGCTCATAGCTGTGATAATCCCTTTTTATTAGCTCAGCACCTACCTCTTTTTCTATGGACTTTAGCTGATTGCTCAAAGCAGACTGAGCAATAAAAAGTCTTCTTGAAGCGTGGGAAATACTGTCACTGTCAGCCATTATCATAAAATTTTTTATATGTTCAGTATTCATTATTAAAACTCCTTTTGTTATCGCTTTATATTATAACAAATTTCAAAAAAACATATATAACAGATAACTGTAATTGTAGTATAATAGACTGCGGATTAAAAGTCAATGGAGGTTTGGAAATGGTCAAGGATTTGACAAAAGGAAGCACAGGAAAAATATTGTGGCTTTTCGCTTTGCCTTTGCTGGGAAGCGTTATTTTCCAGCAGATGTATAATATGGCTGATACTGTTATTGCAGGACAGTTTATAAGCGAAGACGCTTTGTCAGCCGTAGGGTCATCTTACCCTATAACAATGATTTTTATGGCTGTTGCATTGGGCTGTAACTTAGGCTGTTCAGTTGTTATCTCAAGGCATTTCGGTGCAAAGCATTACAAGGAAGTAAGAGAATGCGTCACCACAATTTTAACAGCAGTTGCCGCTTTAGGAGTTTTTCTGACTATTGTGGGAATTATAATAAGCGTCCCGATTATGAACGTTTTGCAGACTCCGAAAAATATTTTCGTCGACGCTCTTGCCTATCTTTACATTTACATCGGAGGATTTATTTTTGTTCTCCTTTATAATGTATGCACAGGTATATTCTCGGCACTGGGAGATTCAAAAACACCCCTTTATTTTCTCATAGCTTCAAGCTTGGGAAACATAGCCCTTGACCTTATTTTTGTAATCTGCTTAAACATGGGCGTTGCAGGTCTTGCATGGGCAACATTTATAGCACAGGGAATTGCCGCTGTACTTTGTATACTAAGACTGTTCCACGCTATAAAAAAACTGACATTCGAGGGAAAAGCAAAATTTTTCTCAAAAGCTTTACTCATTCAAATGTGCGTTGTGGCAATTCCAAGCGTATTACAGCAAAGCTTTGTTTCTGTCGGTAACCTTTTTATACAGGGACTTGTTAACAGCTATGGTTCTCAGGTTATCGCAGGCTATACATCTGCGATAAAGCTCAACACCTTTGTTGTAACGACACTTACCACCGTTGCCGGTGCTCTTTCAAGCTTTACCGCCCAAAACATGGGAGCCGGAGAAATAGAGCGAATTAAAAAGGGAATGAAATCCGGAATAGTTATGGTTTTCACCATCGGGGTTCCCTTTTCCCTGCTGTATGTACTTTTCCAACAGCCTGCACTGAAGATATTTGCCCAGGATTTAAGCAAGATGGCAGCAGATACAGGCGGTAACTTTCTAACCATTGTAGCACCTTTCTATGTTGTGGTAGGATTAAAGCTAATGTACGACGCAGTGCTGAGAGGCACTGAAAGCATGATTCCCTTTATGGCAGCAACTTTCACCGACCTTCTTATAAGAGTAATTCTCTGTTATATTTTTAATGCTGTCATAGGCGTCGAGGGTCTATGGCTTTCATGGCCTGTGGGCTGGATAATATCAACCGCAATGAGTGCGTTTTTCTACTATTCGGGAATATGGTACAAACACAAAAGCTCTCATTTACATAAAGTAAAAGGCTAAAGCTAAAGCTTTGCAGTTTATTTCGGTAACTGCAAAGCTTTTTATTTTACAGGTTGTTAAGTTTTTGTACAATCTGATTTACACAATCCTCGGGAACCGTGTTTTCGTCTGCTGTAATTGTAATATCTGCGTACTTTTCATAAAGCGGAGTACGCACCTTAAAAATATCCTCCAAGGTTTCTCCCTTTTTAAAGGCTATTCCCCTTGTTTTTATATTTGTAATTCTTTTTTTCAACACATTCAAAGGAACCTCAATATAAACCACTATTCCATTATTTCTGAGATTGTTCATAGCCTCACTGCTTAGTATCATTGAACCACCTGTAGCAACAACAGAATTTACCGGGCAAATTTCTTTTCCCACCTGCTGTTCAATCTCCAAAAACTTATCAAGCCCTTGATTATCAATAATTTCCTGTAGCTTTTTGCTTTCTCTTTTACAAATAACAAGGTCTGTATCAATAAAATCAAAGCCCAAAGACTTTGCAAGTATAACGCCTACAGTGCTTTTTCCGGAACCCGGCATTCCCACCATTATTATATTTTTCACACCAATCTCCCCTTTAACTTCTCTCAGAATACATTGAATAAAGCTTATAATATTCACCTTTTTTATCCATAAGCTCTTTGTGTGTTCCGGATTCGGCTATTCCGTTTTCCGTCAGGACAAAAATTCTTGTAGCATTCCTTATGGTTGTAAGTCTGTGAGCAATAATAAATGTGGTTCTGTCCTTGGCAAGTCTTTCCAATGACTGCTGAACAAGCAATTCGCTTTCGTTATCAAGAGCAGATGTTGCCTCGTCAAGAATAAGCACCGGGGGATTTTTCAGAAAGAGTCTTGCAATTGAAATTCTCTGTTTCTGTCCGCCCGAAAGCTTTACTCCTCTTTCGCCTACAAATGTGTCATACCCATCGGAAAGAGATAAAATAAACTCATGGGCACCGGCAAGCTTGGCGGCGTTTATAATTTCCTCATCAGAGGCGTCTTCTTTTCCGTAAGCGATGTTTTCCTTTACAGTTCCGTTAAACAGATAAACGTCCTGCTGAACAACACCTATGTTCTTTCTGAGGGATTCAAGGCTTATATCTCTTACATCAACACCATCAAGGGTCACTTTTCCGCCTGTAACGTCATAAAATCTCGGAATAAGACTGCAAATTGTGGTTTTTCCTCCGCCTGACGGTCCAACCAGAGCTATACTCTCACCCTTTTTAACATCTATATTTATATGGTCAAGCACCTTTTCTCCCTCTTCGGAATAAGAAAAGCTCACATCGTCAAATTTAATATTACCCTGAACCTTATCCATTACAACAGGATTTTCCTTATCCTTTATTGTGACAGGCTCGTCAATTATCTCGAAAAATCTTTCAATACCTGTTGTACCTTTTTGGAATTGCTCGGCAAACTCCACTATTCTTCTTATTGTTGTAAGAAGAGTCTGAATGTACAAAAGATAAGCCACCAAGTCGGCACCGTTTATAAATCCTTTTGACATGAAAATACTGCCAACCAAAATAACGGCTACATACATTACTCCGTCCATAAACCTTGTTGAGCCTTGGAACAAAGCCATATATCTGTAGGCAAATCTTTTTATTTTCAAAAACTTCAAATTTTCCCTGTCAAACTTTTCCTGTTCAACAGGTTCGTTGGCAAATGATTTTACTACTCTTATTCCGGTGAGGCTATCCTCTATCATTGCGTTAAGTTCCGCTGTCTGAACACGGGTTTCTTTAAAACCACGCTTCATATTTCTTCTGAAAAACACAATTCCTGTTAGCATTAAAGGAAGCAGTGCAAAAATAATCAAAGTCATCCAAATGTTGACCCCTGCAAGAATTACAAAGGAACCCACTATTTTAAGTCCTGCAATAAAAAATTCCTCAGGGCAATGATGTGAAAATTCCGTAACATCAAATAGGTCGTTGGTTATTCTGGACATAAGCTGACCCACTTTTGCGTTATCATAAAAGGAAAAGGACAGTCTTTCCAAATGAGCAAACAAATCTCTTCTCATATCCGTTTCAAGACGCACACCCATCACATGGCCTATGTACGCCATGTAATAATTTGCCACGGTATCAACAATTCTCAAAAATAGATAAATAACAACAAGCCTTATTGCCATGGGCAAAAAAGTATCTGTAATTCCCAATGCCGCAGTATTTGTTATCTGACGGACTATCATAGGAAAAACAAGCTCGCAAACTGTGGAAAGTCCCGCACAAAGCAGGTCTATTACAACTATTCCCAAATAAGGCTTATAATATGGCAAAAATCTTTTCAGCAAATATATCACTCCCATCAAAATATTACAAACGCATATCGGCTGAAACCCAAAATGCTGCGGTAAGTTCAAGTTCCTCAAACTTTAACAGCCTGCTTTTGTTTTCTTCCTTTATTCTGTTAAGGTGAGGGGTCATATAAAGAAGATCCTTAAGCTCTTCATTATTCACATAAAACTTAAAGCTGTGTTTTTCACTGTACACCCTTTTAAAAAGCTTTTCATCGTGCTCAACAGGCTTTTTGTTCTGAGGAAAAACCTCATCGTAAATAATCTCTTTCATTTCTATAAGATGTTCTGTTGCGGCATTTACCTCTATGGCAACTCCTCCCTTTTTAAGCACTCTGCTGTATTCACCGTCCATAAATAGAGAAAACATAGCTGTAACTATGTCAACACTGCTGTTTTCAACAGGCAAAAGCGAGGCTGTTGCAACAATCCACGAGATATCCTTTCCACGGGAACAAGCCATCTTTACTCCGTCCTTGGCAATATCAATTCCTATGGTATGGCTGTTTTCAAAGCTGTCTGCCAAAGCACGGGTATAGTACCCCTCTCCGCAGCCAACATCTAATATTTTGGGATTTTCTGTTTTACAAAACATTTTCGCAGTTTCTTTTACCTCTTTGCAAATAGGACTATACTTTCCCGTTTCCAAAAATCTTCTCCTTGCCGTAAGCATTTCCTTTGTATCCCCGGGGTGAAGAGAATGTTTATTCTGAACCGGAAGCAAATTTACATATCCCTGCCGAGCCAAATCAAAGCAATGCCTGTTCTCACATATATATGATTTTCCGTCTATTATCAGGCTTTTTCCGCATAAAGGACAAATAAGCATATTACCGCCTCTTTCTATTATCTAAATATTATCCTTTAACAAGTAAAATAAGTCTTTAGAAAGGATATTATTTTTTAAAATTAAAGTCAAGAGTTTCCTTATATAAATATGCACAAATATGCACAAATGAAAAACAACGGCAGAAAAATCCACCGTTGTTTTCAAATTAATAACTTATGCGATAATTATTCAGCAACGAACTCATCTTTGCCTACACCGCAAAGTGGACATTCAAAATCCTCAGGAATGTCTTCCCACTTTGTGCCGGGTGCAATGCCGTTATCCGGATCGCCGAGAGCCTCGTCATATCTATATCCACATACTTCGCAAACGTATACCATTGTAACGTCCTCCTTAATAGAATTTAATAATATCTTATCCCATAAGGGAAATAAGCTTATTTAATATAAATGTTTCATTTCTACAATTATACAACTAAAAATATCATTTGTCAGTAACTTGGTAACATTTATTTATCGATTAAATAATTCTGATATTCAGTGTATCTGTACCGGAAGTAGGCACAGTTTTGTTTGAAGAAAGAACCAAAACCGTATCGCCTTTCTTTACATAGCCTGTAGAAAGGGCCTTAACCATAGCCTGCTTTGTAATAGCATCGGTTGTCAGCTTTTCTTCGCCGATTACCGCTGTTATACCCCAGTTCAGACAAAGCTTTTTGCAAACCTTTTCTGAAGTAACAACCGCAATAATAGGACAGCTTGGTCTGTAATGAGCCATAGCTCTTGCCACCTGACCTGTTGCACTTTCAACAATAATAGCCTTGGCTCCGATATTTTCAGCAACAACCTTTGCAGCATGGCAAATTGTCTCTCTGAAGCTTTCGGCAATAGGATATTTCTTTATATATTCCTGAAGAGCGATTGATTCCCCATTGCTTTCAGCCTCACAGCAAATATCATTGAGAGCCTGTACGCTTTCTACAGGATATTTGCCGGCGGCAGACTCTCCGGAAAGCATAACAGCACTTGTGCCGTCATAAACAGCATTTGCAACGTCGCTTATCTCTGCTCTTGTAGGTCTCGGAGAATTTGTCATACTCTCAAGCATCTGTGTAGCAGTGATAACATATTTACCTGCAACAACTGTTTTTCTGATAAGTGTCTTTTGAATTTCAGGAAGCTTGATAAAAGGAATCTCAACGCCCATATCGCCTCTGGCAACCATTATTCCGTCGGCAACCTCCAGAATTCTGTCGATATCATCAACACCGCTTTGGTTTTCAATCTTTGCAATTATTTCAACGTATTCAAAACCAATGCTGTCGATATAGTCTCTAAGCTTTATAACGTCATCTGCCGATCTTACAAAAGATGCTGCAATAACATTTGCTCCCTGCTCAAGACCGAATTCAATATCTGCACGGTCTTTGGCACTAACATAAGGCATATTTATGTGATAATTCGGGATATTTATACTCTTTCTGTTTGAAAGCTTTCCTCCCTTAACTACAGTGCAAACAATCGCATCGGGAGTAGCCTCTTTAACAGTAAACATAAGCTTACCATCGTCCAAAAGTATTTCTCTTCCCTTAATTTCTTTATCCGCTGCAAACAAATCTACAAGTTTAGGATATGAAAGAGGAACCCCCTTATCGTTTCCCTTCTCTCCTTCTTTAAGAAGTGAAAACTCCTGTCCCTCCTGCAATTCAACAAATCCGTTCTCAAAAATTCCTACTCTTACCTCAGGACCTTTTGTATCAAGAAGAATAGCAACATTTTTGCCGCTTTCTGCAATCGCTGTTTTTACGGTGTTAAATCTTTTTTTCTGCTCCTCATAGGTACCGTGGGACATATTAAAACGTGCAACGTCCATACCGGCGGCAATCATTTTTTTCAATGTTTCTTTATCGTCGCAAGCCGGACCCATTGTGCATACTATTTTTGTTTTTCTCATATAATTTACACCTCATACACTATTATTTAGCCATACAATAATAAATTTCCTATTAGTCAGTTAAGGAATTATATACCAATATATTCAATAAGATATTGCCGTACGCTCTTGATTGAAGTATACCATTTAAATCCGAAAAAATCAATAGAAACCCTGCTGTTTATCCAAATTTTACAGTTATTATTTTAAAAATTTATTTAAACACATCAATAAGTATTTCAGCTTTCCTCAGCTCTCTTTATGCAATAATTATAAATAATTTAATATGTATTTTAACATCAGCCACGTTTAATCTTGATTTTATCATATGTAAATGATAGACTATATCCATTATTATGAAATTTAGGAGGAAAAAATGGATATAAGAAAACTTTCAAAAAATGATATAGAAAACATTTACCTTAATCAGATGAAACAGGATTTTCCGCCGGAGGAAATAAGACCATGGAGCATGTTTGAAAGAATCTTTTCCTTGGGATTTTATACAGGATATGGTCTTTATGAGAAAGAAAAACTTCTTTCCTATGCCACCTTTACTTTTTCTGAAAACAATAACACAATACTTTTGGATTTCTATGCTGTTGACTCTTCCCTAAGAGGAAAAGGAATAGGCGGAAAATTTTTAAAAGAGCTGTCTGACAAGCTTGAAAATAAAATTATTCTTTTAGAGGCTGAAAATCCCGAATTTGCAAAAAACGACGAGGACCTGAACATTCGCAGAAGAAGAATAGAATTTTACAAAAGAAGCGGTGCTTTTCTCTCAGGTATAACATCAAAAGTATTTGAAGCTGATTTTTCAATTATGTATCTCTCAAAAGACGGAGAAAAAAGCGACAGCGAGATTTATTCATTAATAAATGAAATTTACAATGCAATGTTCGAGGAAAACGTTTTGAATAATCACGTACAGGTGTTTAAAAAGTGAAAATATACTGAATTTTTTTCATTTTCGGGAAATTAGCACTCTCAACCTTAAAGTGCTATTGACTTTTACTGACCATAGTTCTATAATAAAAAGTAAGCAAAATAACATATCAAAAATCAAGTTTGGAGGAATAAAAAATGCTTAATGAAAAAATAGCCGACCTTTTAAACCAACAGATAAATAAGGAGTTTTACTCTGCTTATCTTTATCTTGATTTTTCAAATTACTTTTATGATGAGGGCTTAGACGGTTTCGGCAACTGGTATAAAATTCAGGCTCAGGAAGAAAGAGACCATGCCATGCTGATTTTGAGATATATGCAGATGAACGGTATGAAGGTTACTTTAGAAGCCATTGATAAACCCTCTGTTGAACTCAAATCACATCTTGAGGTATTGCAGGCAGGATACAGCCACGAGCAGTATGTAACAGGTCTTATCAACAACATCTATGCCGCTGCCCATGATGTAAACGATTTTAGAACTACACAATTCCTTGACTGGTTCATTAAAGAACAGGGCGAAGAGGAAGAAAATGCAGATAATCTTGTTAAAAAGTATAAGCTTTTCGGCGAGGATGCCAGAAGCCTTTATATGCTTGACAACGAGCTTAAAGCAAGGGTTTATTCAGCACCGTCACTTGTAATTTAAAATTTTAAAGGAAAGAAGATATAAATATGGAAAAAATGCAATTTAAGTCAGAATCTAAAAGACTTCTTGACTTAATGATTAATTCTATCTACACTCACAGAGAAATATTTTTAAGGGAAATTATTTCTAATGCCAGCGACGCTATCGACAAGCTTTGCTTTATCTCACTTACAGATGATAAGGTGGGAATGAGCAGAAGCGATTTTAAAATTCTCATTAAAGCAGACAAGGAAAATCGTACCCTTACTGTTTCCGACAACGGTATAGGCATGGACAAGGACGAGCTTGAAAACAATCTCGGCACAATTGCTTCCAGCGGTTCTTACAAGTTCCGTCAGCAGCTTAAAGACGAGGACAAGGAAAATGTTGATATTATCGGACAGTTCGGCGTCGGCTTTTATTCGGCATTTATGGTAGCAAAGGAAATTACCGTAATCACAAAAAAATACGGCAGTGAAACAGGCTACAAATGGCAGTCTTCAGGTGCGGACGGTTACACAATTGAAGAATACAACAAGGACGCTGTAGGCACTGAAATTATTATGCTGCTTAAAGACGATACAGAAGAAGACAAGTACAGCGAATATCTTGAACAGTACAAGCTCTCTTCTCTTATCAAAAAGTATTCCGATTACATAAGATATCCAATCGAAATGGATATGGAATCAACAAAGGTTAAGGAAGGCACAGAGGAAAAGCCTGAGTACGAAACAGTTGTAGAAAGAAAGACTCTTAACAGCATGGTTCCAATCTGGCAGAAAGCCAAAAAAGATGTTACAAAAGAGGAATATAATAATTTCTACAAAGAAAAATTCTTCGACTTTGAAGATCCGCTCCTTACAATCACCACTTCTGTTGAGGGCGTTGTTACATACAAGGCACTGCTTTATATTCCTGCGAAAACTCCGTATAATTACTACACAAAGGAATACGAAAAGGGACTTCAGCTGTATTCAAGCGGTGTTATGATTATGGAAAACTGCTCTGATTTGCTTCCCGAGCATTTCAGATTTGTAAAAGGCGTTGTTGACTCTCAGGACCTTTCTCTGAATATTTCAAGAGAAATGCTCCAGCACAACAGACAGTTAAAGCTTATTGAGGAACATTTGGAAAAGAAAATCAAAAACGAGCTTGCTTCTATGCTGAAAAAAGACAGAGAAAACTATGAAAAGTTCTTTGCAGCTTTCGGCAGACAGCTTAAATACGGTCTTGTAAGCGATTACGGTGCACACAAAGACAAGCTTTCCGACCTTATTCTTTTCTATTCCTACAACCAGAAAAAGCTTATTACCCTCGATGAGTACGCTGAGGCTATGAAAGAAGATCAAAAATACATCTACTTTGCAACAGGAGAAAACAAAGAGATTATTGAAACACTTCCTCAGACAGAAATACTCAAGGATAAGGGATACGATTTTCTCTGCTGTACAGATGAAATTGACGAGTTTGCACTAAACAGTCTCCGCACATACAAGGAAAAAGAATTCCGTTCTGTTCTCAATGACGATCTTGGCATTGAAAGCGAAAACAAGGAAGAAGAAAAGGAAGAGGGTCAGGACGCTCTCATCACCTTTATCAAGGAAACGTTGGGCGATAAAGTTTCACAGGTTGTTGCTTCCAAAAAGCTCAAGAGCCATCCTGTATGCCTTACAGCTCAGGGAGGAATTTCCTTTGAAATGGAAAAATATTTCAGTGTTGTACAGCCTGAGAGCGGAATGAAAGCACAGCGTGTGCTTGAAATCAATATGAGTCATCCGGCAGTTAAGGCTTTAAAGGATAAGATAACCACAAACATTGAGGAAGCTAAAAAATATGTTCAGCTTCTCTATAGTCAGTCATTGCTCATCGCCGGACTTCCTTTGGAAAATCCCTCTGAATATACAGATCTTGTTTGCAGCTTGATGGTATAAGCCTGTAAATATGCAGCCAAATATTGTTAAAAAGCCGGTCTTTATTATGACCGGCTTTTAATCGCTTGTTTTAAATATAAAACTCAAAATATAATGATAAAATTCAGAAAAACATCAAGATATTGTATTGAAGGTTGTTCAAAATAATGTTATAATTAGGTACAAGTTTTACCGGTAATACGTTAAGACAACAAACATTATAAAAGGAAGTGAAAAGATGTCGATAAGAACAAAAATGGCTATGGAAGCCTCGTTTAAAAAATTATTGCAGAATAAACCGCTGGACAAGATAACAATATCTGACATTACCGACGACTGCGGAATAAGCCGTATGACTTTTTACTACCATTTCAAGGATATTTTCGATCTCATAGATTGGGTGTGTCTTAACGAAGCACATCAGGCACTGAACTGTCTAAAAACCTTTGACACATGGCAGCAGGGACTATTGGAGATGTTTAAAACCGTACAAAAAAGCAAATCCTTTTTCCTTAATGTATATTCATGTCTTAGCCTTGAAAAAGTCCAAGGCTATCTTTACAACTTAACATTTAAAATGCTGCTTAATGTGGTTGAGGAAAAGTCGGCAGGTCTTAATGTTACAGACGCAGATAAAAAATACGTTGCCGATTACTTTAAGTTTGTTTTTGTGGGGATAATGCTCCAATGGATAAAAAACGGCATGAAAGAAGAGCCCGAGGAAATGGTAAGGCGAATAAGTATCACAACCGAAGGCAATGTCAGACTGTATTTGGAAAGACTTGATAAATACAATCAATCCGCTCAATGAATTTTAAATTTACAATAACTGACAACTGATAATTTTTTTATCATATTACAAGAATTGTTTATTTTAATTCCTTGTAAAAAAGGGTATAATTTTGTCGTTATATAAACTTTGTCTGAGTATACAGGATTTCGAGTTTATTTTGCCATACACAAAACCTTATTATACATTTTCCGAAATTTTTTATACTTTCAAAGTTTGTTCTTTCAATCCTTAATAATATTTATGTGAAACAGGGAGACATAAGTCTCCCTGTTTTCATTGTAGCAAAAACATGGCAGTCACCGCAAGTTGGTAACTGCCATGTTTTTTGAAGGTATCAGCAAATGCAGTTTTATTCCTCAAACATAGGAGTAGAAAGATATCTCTCACCTGTATCCGGAAGTAAAACAACAATATTTTTATCTTTATTTTCTTCTCTTTTTCCAATTTCAACAGCCGCCCACAAAGCAGCACCAGAGGAAATTCCCACAAGTATTCCCTCATTTTTTCCGAATTCTTTACCCATATTCATAGCGTCCTCATTGTCTACCGTAATAATCTCATCAAACAAAGAGGTATCAAGTATTTCAGGCACAAATCCGGCACCTATACCCTGTATTTTATGAGGTCCGGGCTTTCCTCCGGAAAGAACAGGTGAAGATTTTGGTTCTACAGCAACAATTTTAATTTGCGGATTCTGCTCTTTGAGATATTTACCCACACCGGTTATTGTACCGCCTGTTCCTACGCCTGCAACGAAAATATCCACCTTGCCGTCTGTATCTTTCCAAATTTCCGGTCCGGTGCTAAGATAATGTGCCTGTGGATTTGACGGATTAACAAACTGTCCGGCTACAAAACTTCCCTCTATTTCTCTTGAAAGCTCCTCCGCTTTTGCAATAGCTCCTGCCATACCCTTGCTTCCTTCAGTCAAAACAAGCTTGGCACCGTAGGCTTTCATAAGCTTCCTGCGTTCAACAGACATAGTTTCCGGCATAACAATAATAATTTCATAGCCTTTTGACGCCGCAATAGCAGCAAGACCTATTCCAGTATTGCCGCTTGTAGGTTCAATAATAACCGAACCCTTTTTCAGAATTCCTTCTTTTTCGGCGTTTTCTATCATTGCTCTTGCAACTCTGTCCTTTACGCTTCCGGCAGGATTAAAATACTCAAGCTTTGCAAAAATATTCGCTTTTGTTTTATATTTAACTTCTGTATTTACAGCTTCAATCATCGGTGTTTTTCCGATAAGCTCTGTTATTGATCTATAAATATTCATCATACTGTTCCTTTCACATAGTTTCATTTTTTTCTCTTTTTATAAAAATATCATCGCATTTAAAATCAATTCCCGTTAAATCTTTATCTTCAAGTATATCCTTAAGAGTTATGCTTTCAAAATAATCGTTTATCATATTGTACAGTTTTTTCCACATTGGAAGTGTTGGACAGATATCCGCTCTTTCACAGGTATTAACGTCACATTCAAGACACGAAACAGGTGCCAGACTCCCCTCGGTAAGTTTTAATATACTTCCCACCGTATATTCTTCCGGATTTCTTGAAAGTCTATAGCCTCCGCCTTTGCCACGCAAACCGTCAACAAAGTTTGCCTTTACAAGCACGGATATAATCGCTTCTAAATATTTCACGGAAATGCCCTGACTTTCGGTAAGTTCACGCAAAGGGATATAGCAATCACTGTTCCTTACAGCAAGCTCAATCATTATTCTCAAAGCATAACGTCCCTTTGTAGATATAAACATACTGTCACCTCCCATATACCTATAATACTATAAGTTTAATAGGATTTCAAGACTTTTTTAGTTCCGCCGAAAAAATTTCTGTTTCTGTAAAGCAAACATTCATTTTTACGGCGGAATTCATTTAAATTTGTATTATTTTTATCTTATCGGTTTCAAACTCAAGCTGTGACATTACAGCATCTTTTACAATTACTGCACCGTTGTCCCCCATATTTTGAGAAGCAACCACAACATTACAACCCTCATCTGAAATAAAGCATACTGCGTCAGCAAAACCCTTGGCTTTTAAAAGATTTTCAATATTCGACTGAGCAAGAATAAGCTTTTCCAGCTGAGAAACAGATTCAGCCGCTTCTTCTTTTGCCTCTTCGCTGTTTTCAGCAAGGCTTAAAATTTCCTTTGCGTCCTCCATTACCTTTGACTGCGTCTGCTCACGGTCTGTTCGCACAGAAGCAAAATACCCTGACTGTTCTTTTGTAAGCTCTGTGCTTGCCGCATTATTGTCCTGTGTTCCGTCACCGCTGCCTGTCATATCTTCTGTTGGCTCAGTTTGATTTTCTGCTTTATCACCGTCACCGAAAATGCTGTCAAAAATACCGGCTTCCTGGGTATTGTCGGTAATTTCACCGTTTACGTACTGAGCTTCACCCAATTTCTTTGAAGCGTCAACAGACAGCATATCTGTGTTTCCTGTAAATTGCCAGTTCAGATATACGGCAGCTCCCAAAGCCAAAACAAGAGACCCCAGCAATATATGTCTTTTTTGGATTTTCATTTTTATTCCTCCTGATAATCATATAATTTTGTAACGCTCACCCTTGAAGACGGGATATTAAGAGCTTTTGTAACCGCATCAAGTATTCTCTCCTTTGTAACAGGGTTGTCGCCGCCGTCGCATACAACGGCAACACCACGCACCGTAGGCTCGATACTCTTTGTTTTTGTATCTCCGTTTGAAAGATAAACATACTCTACCGAGTTTTCCATGGTCAGCAGGATTTCACATCTTCCCACTCCCCGGATTTTTGAAACAATACTTTTCAGTTCTTTTTCAAGATTATCTCCGTAGTCCTCGGCACTGACGGAGGTTTGCATATTGTCCGAAGCACTGCCCTTTTCACCTCCGTCCCATAACGCTGAAAGAAAAATCAGAACTATCCCGGCAATTCCAATGGCTATAATAATTCTTAAGGTTTTTTCTTTAACAGGAAATTTGCCTGCAATATCAAACAACGAATTTTCTTTTGTCTTTCCCATTTATTCCTCTTTCCTTTCATCAACTGTTATAATGTTCGGAAAAACTTTAAAATCGTTTTTTATAACACTGTTTATCTTTGTTTTAAACATTCTGTTTTGTTCCTGATTAATGTATATGTCTATTTCTTTAACATATATACCACCTGCACCGTCTGTTTCAAGAATTATTCTGATATCCTCTGAATCAATACCCTCTTGTTTCAAAATGTTGTCTGCATATTCACATAGCTTATCCTGTGCAGTGCGTATAACCTCTTTTTCGTACAAATCTCCATACTCTTCGGAGATCTCCTCGCTATTCGGAAAATCAACAAGCTCCTGTGAAAAATCAAAAGAGGTTTTTGTAAACGACGTCAAAATCGCCGCAAGGAAAAATATCCCTATAACTACATTCATCATCTTTCTTGTGTTTCCCAAGGGGGATATAATTCCCAAAGCACCGCAAATAACACAGCATACACAGATAATTCCGCCTATATGATTAAAAAAACTCATGATGCTCCTCCTGCCACAAGAATAATTGTTGTAGAAATCACAAAAATCGTAAATACGGATAATATCAAAGCAACCATAATTCCAAGTACAGAGGAAACACCGTTTAACACGGTTACTGCCGTATGCTGTCCCAAGATTTCTCCGATAATTTTACTCAAATTTAAAGATACGAGCCACAACATACACTGAATCAAAACAGGAAGAAAAATCACAGCAATAGAAATTATTACGAATACCCCTATTCCCGATTTTAAAAGTCCCATTCCCGATTTCACTGTTCTGTAAGCTTCCGACAAAGCTGAACCGACAACAGGCACAAAAGAAGAAACTGTAAACCTGACGGCCCTTGTAGCCACAGAATCCGCCGAAGATGTCAGCAATGTGTTAAATGTGAGTAATGCCGAAAATATCGACATAGAAAAACCTAAGACCCATTTAACAGTCTTTGAAATAGCAGCGGATAAGCCTCCCAATTTCAGCTGCGGAGATATTCCTCCCATAACGGAAATACCGAGAAATATGTTCATAAACGGCAGCACAATATGAGAAGACAAAAAGGAAATTATGTTGCCTGCTCCAATCATAATGGAATAATAAGCAGCTCCGCTTACTGAATTACCGGAGGAAATAACTATACCTGCGAAAACAGGAAGATAGGAAAACAAAAAGCTTGTAGAAACCATCAATGCTCCTGCACAGCTTTCTATCAGTCCTGTAACCGGTATAACAATTATTGATGTTACCGCCAGCACCGACACAGTCCCCATAACCTCGGTCATGGGAGAGCTTTTTAACCCCTCCTTAAAGCCGTCCAGTATAGCAAAAAGTATCATAACACCGCAGACAGATGCAAAAACTCCGAAGGGAGTTTTACCCTGGCCAGTAATCATTTTCATTATTTCTCCTGCCAGTTTTGAAAAATCAAGATTTAGCAATGAAGAGTAATCAGGCCCGTAAATATCAAGACCCTTTAAAAAGCTTTTTGTATCGTCAGGGAGAGAATTAATCAATTCATCTCCCTGCTGAAAGTCTTCTATGTAATCAAGAGCATCTCCTCCGTTGGTTTCCGCCTCTTCAGTGCTTTCAGTTACCTTTTGAAAATCAGAGGCAAGCTCTTCTCCGCTTACATAAATCCCGGACCAAAGCATTAAAAGAAACAGACAGGAAAAAAAACAAAACCTTTTAAGGTACAGAATTTTTCTTTTACATTCCAAACTTAACATAATAATCCCGACGTCCTTTAATTTAAATCAACCTGCCGACAAAAGACCTAACGCAACAGTCAAAAGATCGTTAAGCATAGGCATAGCCGCAATAAGCACCATTATTTTCCCGCAAAGCAGGATATTGTTTCCCAGAGCGGTACAGCCGGAATCCTTACAGCAGTCGGCGGCAAATTCCGCAATAAAACAAATTCCCAAGGCTTTTAAAACTACGCTTATGTATTCCGTGTTTATGGAAAAACTTTCCGCCATATCACGGATTTTATCCGTTACCTGAGTTATTTCACTTAATGCGTACAGAATGATTATTACACAGCCGCATATTTGCAGTACAAAAGCAATTTCACCGTTGTGTTTCTTTATTACAAGGGAAAGTATTGCACATATTATTGCCGCACCGCACACTCCAGCGATATTCATAGCTATAGACCAAAGACAGATTTTATTGTTTCAAACAAATTGCTAATCTGTCCTATAATCATCATTAAAGCCACTATCAGTCCTGCCAAGGTAGTTAAAAGAGCCTGTTCCTCTCTTCCGCTTCTTACTAAAAGCTGATTTAACACAGCCACAATTATTCCTATGGCTGCAATTTTAAATATCATATCTACATCCATAATTTTTCACTCCAAAGTTTTTATAAAAGCAGAAGTGCAAATGCCGCTCCCGCACAAACTCCGCAAATTCTGTAAAGGCGTCCCTTTATCTTTGCCTCCTCTTTTGCCGCCGTATAACTTTGGCGGAAAAATTCTTCATACATAGACAGATGATCAATCTGTCCTTCGGTGTCTGTAGTTCCCAAACCTTTTCCGAGACCGTACAAAAGATTAAGGTCATCAACGGTAAGACTGCACCCTGCGGCAGCCTCAGCCGACGCTTTATTCCAAGCATTACAAAAACCATCGTCAGAAAATTCTGATATGAAAGAACCAAAGTATTTTTGCACCATTGGTTGTAAGGCACTTTCATTAACCGCCGAATATATTTCCTCTCCTGTGAATCTTATTTTAGACTTTAATGTACTTATAAAAACGGTCATTTCTCCAAGGAAATTTCTCCTGCGAAAAAGTCTGCGTCCGCTTATTTCTCCAAGACAACAACAGGCGAAAAAAATAAATATTATCCCAATCCACTTAACCATGGGGATATTCTCCCAACTTGATTACTTCACCTATAATTCCTGCCTCTTTACAGCTTTTCAGAAAAACCATATGGGAAAATGCTCCAGTTTCCAGCAGTTTTATACCTTGACTTCGCTTTTTAAGCTGGGTGGGATTTTTGCAATGTACCGTTGTAATAAAAGTCACCCCTGAATTTAACCCGTGCCGCAATGAATCCACGTCCTCTTCTCCAAGCTCATCACATATTATCACCTGAGGAGACAGACATCTTACAGCTTGTTCAACTCCGTATTTTACTGGGTAACCGTCCAGCACATCACAGCAGCCCGAATCTTCCCTGGGAATTCCTCCAGACACCGAACATATTTCGCCTCTTGAATCCACAACGGTAACTCTCAATCTTTTATTAACAGAAAGTTCATACGCCAGATCTCTCAGCATTGTCGTTTTACCGGAGCAGGGCTCTCCGCATATTAAAATCCCTCCGCTTTCTATTAATGTTTTTATGTTTTCAGAACAACCTCTGTGTGATGACGCCACTCTTATGTTAATTCCGCTGATATTTTTAACATTAGAAATACTGTCGTTTTCCCAAACAGCAGAACCTGTTATTCCGGCACGGTGTCCTCCGTTTAGGGTTATGTATCCCCTTTTTATCTCCTGACGGTGACTGTAAACAGAGTGATTGCACAAGTTCTTAAATGTTTCGGATATATCCTCAGCCGTTACTATTACTGCACGGTTGCTGTTTATATCATCGGAGAACTCACCGTTATCAAGAAAGTAATAGTTTTCTCCCCGTATAGTAAACATTAAAGGTCGTCCGGCTCGAAGTCTTATCTCCTGTATATCTTTCTTTTTATCCCTTTTTATTGTAATAAGACGCCGTCTGAGTCTTTGAGAAACTGCACAGCAGGCGTTGTCAAAGGATTTTTCAAAATCCAAGGTCAATTTGTCCATTTTTTCATTCCTCCTTTGTCTTTACAAATACTTATGAGGCAAACAGAAAAAATATGCAAAAATCATTGAAATAACAGAATAAGTACAACACCCTTTATCACAGATAAAATCTGCAATAAAGGGTGTTTATGATATCCGTTTATAACGTATTCTATTTTTATTAATTTATAAAAGGGTTAAAATATCATTCAGCAGACTCACAGCAATTCCTTATATCTTCTTACGTAGACCTTTTTCATTACAGTCGCTAAAAGCATATAGCAAACAATAATAAGAGCTAACCATGCAAAATAAATCATCGGAAGAGCTGAAAAGCCTAATGCTGCTCCGAGAGGGGTAAATGGTATCAGTGTTACAACTGCAATTCCTGCAAAGGTAAGCAAAGTTACCGGCAAAGAAGCTCGGCTCTGAATAAAAGGAATTTTAGGTGTACGTATCATATGTATAACAAGGGTCTGACTCCACATAGACTCCACGAACCAGCCTGCCTGGAAAACCGAGATATAAAGCATCTGTACTGACGGGTCCGTTATCCGGTCAAAAGTAAGACCGCCGCACATCATGGGACATATTACAAAATACATAAGCAAATAGGTAGCTATATCAAAAATTGAGCTTGTAGGTCCTATCCACAGCATAAATTTGCTTACCGAAGAAGCGTCCCATTTCCGTGGTTTTTTCAGAAATTCCCCGTCTACATTATCCCATGGAATGGCGGTACAGGACAGATCATAAATCAAATTCAGCAAAATAAGATGTATTGCCGCCATAGGTAAAAACGGTAAAAATGCACTTGCCGCTAAAACCGAAAACATATTTCCGAAGTTGGATGACGCTGTCATTTTAATATACTTTATCATATTTGCATATGTTTTTCTTCCCTCAATAATTCCGTCTTCAAGAACATTTAAGTCTTTTTCAAGCAAAATAACGTCGGCACTCTCTTTGGCAATATCTACGGCGGTGTCCACAGAAACCCCAACGTCTGAAGCTTTCATTGCCGCAGCATCATTAATTCCGTCGCCCATATATCCAACCGAATGTCCGTTTTCTCTTAAAATCCTCACTATCCTTGCTTTTTGGTCCGGGGAAAGCTTTGCAAAAATCGTTACATTTTCCGCTTTAACCGCAAGTTCTTCATCACTCATATTATAAAGGTCAGAACCCAGCAAAATATCATTTACTTTCATACCAACTTGACGTGCGATACTTGCGGTAACCTTTTCGTTGTCGCCTGTAAGTATTTTTACGGAAACACCGTACTCTTTCAAAACACGAATTGCACTTTTTGCGGTGTCCTTAGGCGGGTCAAGGAAGGCAAGAAATCCTATCAGAACCATATTTGATTCGTCGGCTGCTGAAAACTGTCCTGCCGGCGACGGATTAGTCTTATGTGCAACCGCAAGAACACGCATTCCTTTGTTGTTCAGCTCGTCACTCTTTGAGAGTACAAATTGCTTCACATCATCTGTAAGTTCAACCACTTTGCCGTCATATTCAGCGTAAGCACAGCATTTAATCATTTCTTCAACTGCACCTTTTGTTACAAGCTGTGTTTTGCCTTCATCATCTGCAACCACTACCGACATTCTGCGGCGTGTAAAGTCAAAAGGAATCTCGTCTACTTTTATGTATTTATTTTTTATCTCATCGCTTCCTATGCTGTCCTGACGTTTAATAACGGCAATATCAATCAGATTTTTAAGTCCTGTTTGGAAGTAGCTGTTAAGATAAGCGTGACGCAAAATACGTTTATCCTCATTGCCGTTAATATCCAAATAATATTCCAAAACAACCTTATCCATTGTTAACGTGCCTGTCTTGTCGGTACACAGAATATCCATAGAACCGAGATTTTGGATAGCGTTCAGATTCTTGATAATAACCTTCTTTTTACTCATTGCTACCGCACCTTTTGCAAGATTGGTGGTAACAATCATAGGCAGCATTTCCGGAGTAAGGCCAACAGCCACTGATATTGCAAACAACAGTGCCTCTATCCAGTCTCCTTTTGTAAAACCGTTAACAAACAGTACCACGGGAATCATAACCAGCATAAAGCGTATCAATACCCATGACACTGCATTTACGCCTTTTTCAAAAGTGGTTTTAGGTGGCTTTTCATTAAGTGACTTTGCCATGCCTCCCAGAAGTGTATCGTTTCCTACCGCAACAACAACCGCTTTTGCACTTCCGCTGATAACGGTGCTTCCCATAAATGCGAGATTTTTAATATCTGTTAATGTGCCGTCATTGTCACAGGAAACACCGATTTTTTCTATAGGTTCACTTTCACCGGTAAGTGCCGACTGGCTGACAAACAAATCCTTTGCGGAGAGAATACGCAGGTCAGCCGGAATAATATCTCCTGCTGAAAGGTAAACAATATCGCCTACTACTATATCCTCCAGCAATATTTCATTTTTACCCTGTTCAACCCTCTCAACACAGGCAGTGGTACGAATCATCTTCTGAAGCTGAGAAGCCGCATTTCCGCTTCTTGTTTCCTGAACAAAACGCAGAATTCCGGAAATCATAACCATTGTGGTTATAATAACTACAGTAACATAATTTTTTTCATCGGAAGCCGCAAGCATAATATCCGTAAAAACAGAAACAATGGTAAGTAGGAACAAAATTGCTGTAAAAGGATTTATAAAAGCGTCAAAAATCCTTTTAAACAACGGGTTTACTTTTCCGTGAGTAACTGTATTTTCTCCGTATTTTTCTCTTGACTTTTCAACTGCTGAGTCAGTCAGACCGTTCACAGTTGTGGATAAATTTCTGAGAACTTCCGATTCTTTTTCAGAAACCGAAAATTTGATTCTTTCCATAACTTTGTCGCCGTGAACATATTCAGCAGCTATCTTCTTTTTAATTTCAATATTCTTTTTCATTGGTCAGTACCTCCGTATCATTAATTTTCAAAAATGGAAGTACGGAACAAATCTAAAGGATGAACTATATAAACTTTTGACAGACGAACAAACGCAGATAGAATGCGTCTGTATATATACTTCGCCCTTTGGGTTTATTTCCGCTGTTACTTCCTGCGTCCATTATCTGTCACCTCTCTTTTAGTTTAAAATATCTATATTATCGCCTTTCAGCGTTATTTTATTATCAAATTAAAAACCACCGTCATCATCTCTGAAAACGGTGGTTACAGGCAAATTGAGCGTAGAAACACAAGACACGAATAGTAAATATCCGCCTCAATAAATAAGTAATCATCATTTTCAGAAATAATCTTGTACTATGACAACTGTCCACGCTCAAACACCACCCTTTCTCGATAAATAAAAAACTTCCGAATATTCGGCAGCGAACATACGGAAGTCTAATAACCACTATACCTTCGTTTGAGCTTTAACTCTGAAGGGCGGTGAAATCACATTATGCTATACCTTTACGATACAGCCTGTTCAAACCTTCTCATTGTGTCTCCACAACTCTGCGGCAGTGATCCATATCCCTTCAGTAGCCTCACCTACCGAATTTTTTCAGAGTTTATCACAAAGCAATAGGTTTGTCAATACAAAAAATAATTTTTTTCAAAATTCCATTTACGTCATGTATTATTAAACATAAATGATTGCTGATATTTTTACATTTACATTAAATTGTCAATAGTTTTCCATAGTCAAACCATTTTTACTGCCACCTTTATCACACCGTCACGCCTGTTTTCAAACAATTCATATCCCCTTGCAATATCAGCTAAGGTAACAGTATGGGTAATAAGCGGTACGGTATCCAATTTTCCCTCATCAATAAGACGGAGAATTTCTTTACAGTCACAGCCGTCAACTCCGCCTGTTTTAAATATTAAATTTTTCCCGTACATATCAGGAAGCGGAAGAATTTGAGGTCTGTCATAGAGTGCCACCACTGTAACAACTGCGTTCGGACGGGCACACTGCCATGCCATATTAAACGTATCATTACTGCCTGCAACCTCCAAAACAACATCAGCTCCGCCGTGTTCACTGTTTGCAATAACAAATTCTCTGAGATTTTCAGGATAAGCTGTCAGCACTTCGGGATAATGTTTTTTAACAAAATTAAGACGGTTTTCATCAATATCGCACACAATAATTTTCTTTGGTTTATGCAGCCGAACACACTGGAGAGTACACAATCCCGTAGGACCTGCACCGATTATCAGCACTGTATCCTCATATTTAATTTCCGAAATCTTAGCCGCCCAATAACCGGTTGCCAGCACATCACCCACAAGCAAAGCCTGCAAATCGGTGACGGAATCAGGAATTATTTCCAAGCCCTGGTCAGCATATGGAACTCTTACATATTCAGCCTGTCCGCCGTCAATACGACAGCCTAATACCCAGCCGCCGTTTTTATCTGTACAGTTATTAACCCAACCGTGACGGCAGAAAAAGCATTTTCCGCAGAAAGTCTCAACATTTACCGTCACTCTGTCTCCGGGTTTTACAGAGGTAACATCACTGCCAACCTGTTCAACAATTCCTACCATCTCGTGTCCTACGGTTATTCCCGGCACTGCCCTTGGAACACTGCCGTGTTTAATATGCAAATCACTGGAACAGATACTTGCCAAAGTCACTTTCACAACAGCGTCATGGCTGTCGGATATCTCGGGCTTCGGTTTTTCAACAAGTTCAAATTTCCCCTGTTCCATATATGTACACGCAATCATAAACACACCTCATTTTTAAGCTTTTCCAAAATCACCTCGCCAGCCGGACAAAATTCATATCTGTCTATTTCATCTGCCGAAATCCAGCGAATATCCATATGTTCCAGCAATTTAGGCACGCCTTTTTTGATAACAGAATTAAAAAGCGTCAAATGAACTGTAAGATCAGGATATTCATGGGTTACTTCCATGAACACCTCTCCCACATCAATAATCACATCTAATTCCTCCCGGCACTCACGAATAAGAGCCTGTTCTTTTGTTTCTCCTGCTTCCACTTTTCCTCCGGCAAATTCCCAAAGCATACCCCTTGACTTATTTGCGGGCCTGCGGCAAATCAAGAATTTTCCGTTATTCCAAATCAGTGCGGCTACAACCTCCGTCACTTTAAAGCCTCCTAATAATTTTTCCGCCCTCATCTTTAAGCCACTGCCTATGTTCCCTGTAATCAGGCATTATTTTTTCAACCTGCTCCCAAAATTTTGGCGAGTGGTTCATTTCCTTTCGATGACACAGTTCATGCACCACCACATAATCTCTGACTTTTTCAGGACAAAGCATAAGCAAACAATTAAAATTGAGATTGCCTTTTGATGAGCATGAACCCCAGCGGCTTTTTTGGTTTCTTATTGTTATTCTCCCTACAGAAACACCTGCAGCCGGAGCAAATTTTTTAACACGACCGGGGATATCCGCAATAGCCTCATCTGCAAGCTTTCGTATCTCCTCTGCCGTAAAAGGTGGATTTTTTTCTTCACAGCGTAATTTTGCTGCATTCAGGTGCTTTTCTATCCATGTCTGTTTATTTTCAGCAAACCGATAAACATCCGCTTCTTTCATGTACAGCGGAGCCCGTACAATTATCCGCAAATCATCTTTTATTTCAATGGAAATTGTTTTTCGTTTTGAGCGAATTATCTCAATATCTTTCATTATTTCTCTTTCCAAAGTCATAATTCAACCTATATCCATTAAAAAACTCAACCGTAAACTGCGTACCATTCTTTTACAGGCTGTGCCTCTCCTTTATAAACCAAAGCATTAATACCAAGCATTCTTGCCGCCGTAACATTTTCAGCCTTATCATCAAGGAAAAGAGTTTCATTTGGCTTTGCACCGAATTTTTTCAAGGCATAAAGATAAATTTCACTGCCCGGCTTTGCAATTTTAAGAGGTCCGGAGAAAACCATATCATCAAGATTTTCCACTCCCTCTTTAAAGTAATCTATCCTATCCACAAAAAACTGCGGTGCATTTGAAAGCAGAAAAAGCTTTAATCCTCTTGATTTAAAAAATTTTATCAATTCCTTTGTTTCTTCTAACAAAGGCATATGAGTATACCAATCCTTAAAAAAGTCTTCACCGGACTTTTTAAGATTTTCCGGAAGCTTTTCTATACTGCTGTTTTTGTAATCATCATACTCTATGTACCCTGCGTCTAAATCAGCCCAGTTTTCAAAAATCACCTCTTTAAATAAATCTATATTTTCCTTGTCACAATAAAAACCGCAAATATAATCAGGGTCAAATCTGCCTATTACATTTCCAAAATCAAAAATAATATTTTTTATCATGGTATCACCTCAAAAATTATTCAAATGTTGAAACCTCTATACCGGGAAGCAGGCTATAAATTTTGCAGCCCATTTTATTCTCAAAATACTCTTTAAGCTCAAAATAAACATTCCATCTTTCAACCGTATGACCGAACACACCGTAACGCCTTGCCGTATCTACCAATCTTTTTTCCAATATACAAAAGCCTTTCGCATCTGCAAGGCAATCGCATAATATTACCAGCTTATCATAGTCGTCATATTCTGTATTCTCTAAATAATCTCTTAAAAACCTGTATTGTTCAGATGTAATATCAGCTTTCTGAATATCGGCTTTAATATCCTTTACAGGAAAAGAATGAGTAAGGCAAACCCTTGCCACCTCGTCCCAGCCTTTTTCCAAGGCATAGTTGTAGCCGTCTGTTATGTGCTTCATATAATATCTGCCCTCGCGTCTTCCGATATCATGCAAAGCACCGAGAGCAAACGCCTTTTCGCAGTTCATACCGGGACATTTTTCCGCTATATACCTTGCGGCTTTTCCTGCATTTATGCAATGCTGAACCCAAGGACCCGGATTTCTTCGTTCTCCTTCTTTCAGTTCTTCATACACCTGTTGCTCCGAGGGATACATACAGCTCTCCTCCTTTGTAAAATACCTGTAAACACAAAGGAATATTTCACTCTTGTGTTTACAGGCAGTATTAATTATTTATATCTTTTTCTTCTTCCGAAGCATTATGCACCACAATCTGATTAAACGGTATCGTGATACCCTCTTTATCAAATAGCAGCTTTACGTTCTCCATCATATAATAATACACTTTCCAATAATTTTCAGGCTGGGTCCAAAGCTTTACCTCCATAATTATTGCACTGTCGGCATGGCTTCCAACATAAACAGCCGGTTCAGGGTCTTTCATAACCAAGTCATAATTTGCAATAAGGGTATAAAGCAAACCTTTTACCTTGATAATATCATCATCATAGCTTATAGAAAATTTTAAATCCACACGGCGTTTATCCTGAGAAGTACAGTTTATAACACTGTCCCCTGTCATGATAGAATTGGGAACAATGATTTCCCTGTTATCATAGGTCTTCATATGTGTATTAAAAAGGTCTATTTTTACAACTGTTCCCGTCATTCCCTGAAATTCCAAAATATCACCCGACTTAAAGGGCTTATTAAGGATAATCAGAACACCGCTTGCAATATTTGACAGGCTATTCTGCAACGCAAGTCCTATGGCTACCATCGCCGCACCGAAAGCTGTTAATATTGACGTTATATCAACACCCAAAACAGCCAGAGCGGATATAATAATTATAAATTTGAGAATGATATTAACCACCGAACCGATGAAAGTTATCACGGTGTAGTCGTTTTTTGCTCTTACCATTCCTTTTTTAATTATTTTTACTATCTTCTTTGAAACCCAAAAGCCTATACATATAATCAAAGCCGCACTGACAAGATTTCCCGCAATAGACTGAAGCCATTTCAAAACACCGTCAAAAAAAGTCGCAGGGTCAGTCTTAACCTGTTCTACAATCTCCTCCACAGATTTGGTAACTTCCTCTGTAGCCGAAGAAACCTCTTCTGTACCTGTCTGCACGGCAGTTGCCGCCGACGCTGCAAGCTGAGACAAAAAACCGTAAAACATAAAATTCACCTCACAGACTTAAAATAAAAAATCAAATCAAGTCTTTTAAATCGATTTCTCTTACAAGCGGTGACTTTTCGTCATTTTTCCACTTAACTATCTCCAACACACCGTCCTCACGGAAAACAACAGAAAAACCATCTCTTTTACCGTCGGTATATTTTCCGTAATAAGTCACATTGCCGTCTTTATCAAATTTTACGCAGACACCCTGCGGTTTATTTTGACTCCATTTTCCAGCAAGGACAGAGCCGTCCTCAGATTTAAAGCCTACTCCCATACCCTCACGCTTGTTATTTTTCCACGTGCCTGCATAAGATAAACCGTCATCTTTATAATAATGCACTCCAAAGCCCTCTCTGCGGTCTTTGAAATACTCACCCTCATATGCCGTTCTGCCGTTAGGCTGTTCGGTTCTTCCGTATCCGTTACGCTCATTTCGGCTGTTTGTTTCGCCGTAATATCTGTAAACCTCACTGCCTAAATTAAGCGTCATATCGCATTTTTCTTTCCACGGATTGATAACTGTGTCTTCCGGTTGAGATTCAGCTTCTAAACTGTCGGTTATGCCGAAATGCTTTTCACAGGCTTTGTCAGCAGTCTTTAAATTATTATTTTCAGCTTCACTCTCATCAATTTTTACCGGCTCATTCAAGAAAATCACATCACTGTTCGTTTTTTCTTCAATTGATATTTCGCCTATAAACTCACGCTCTGTTTCCACAGGTGCACTGTTAATTTTAATCTTTTCAAATCCGGCAGGCAAGGTATGATAAGCCTGGGAATCCTCATACATATCATCAGAATCAGGCAATTTCTGCTCACCGTAGTTTTGTGCTGTTCTTATATCCATAGTTGTATCTGTATTTTGAAAATATTCAGGCTTAAAATTAAAACCGGAAGCCGCCTGCTCAGGTGTAATATCAAATTTATCAGCTTTTTCCTCGGCTATTTCCTTTTTTATATCCTCAACTATCATGTTAAATCTCTGTACTCCCTGTGAGTCTGCGTAATATTCCAATCCCTCATTGGAAAACACTGAAACATCTACGGAAACATTTCTCAAAAACACCTTTTCAAGAATTTCAGGATTGTTATCATAATCACACTTGTAAAGGGTATCGGGCGTAGGTGACGACATATTCTTTTTAATAAATACACGCTGACCGTCTTTAAACCCCGATGAAATCAAAATCTTTTCACCGTTAAAGCCGTTTACGTTGCAATATTCTGCACGGAGCCACTGATGTTCAGCAGAAAAAAACACCTTGCGAACCGACGCACCTTTATCAGATAATGTTTCCACATAATAAGAACCGTCGCCGTTCTTGTGGCTGGTTTCTCTAAGTTCACTGTTATTGTAAACCCTCCAAAACAACGGCCTGTTTTTCTCCATGGAATAAATATATTTTATACTTTCATTATCAGCATTTTTTACAAGTGTATCCTTTTGAGGATACTCAGTTATAAAAAATCTTCCTCTGACATTGGACAACACATCGCAGGTAATGTCGTCGCAATCATATCCGTTTAAGGAAACACCATATATTCTGTAATTATCGTTGACCTGACTTTTTAACATAGAAACAATCCTTTATTATACTCCGCAATTTATAACAGTTGATTTTAGTTACATTACTAATTTTCATATTTTAGAAAAGGCACAATATAAAATACTGTGCCTTTTCTTACATATAATAAAAATATCAAATTTAAATCAGATAGAAATATCCATTGCAATCTGATAAAGATTTTTATCAAATACACGCTGCATATTAAGACCATCTGTAATATCCACATCTGTAATTCTGCCGTCACGCATTGCAACAACTCTGTTTGAAGCTCCTGAAATAAGAAGCTCAACAGCCTTATGTCCCATCATGCTGGCAACAACTCTATCTCTCAATGTTGGAGAACCGCCTCTCTGTACATGGCCAAGAACAGTTGCTCTTGACTCGATACCTGTACGTTCCTGAACAAATCTTGCGATTTCCTCAACACCGCCTACGCCCTCTGCTACAACAATTATAAAGTGCTTTTTACCTGTTGCCTGAGTAGCAAGGATTCTGGAAACAACATCTCTCTCAAGGTCATGCTCAATTTCAGGAACAAGAATTGATGTAGCACCTACAGCAATACCTGCCTGGAGAGCAATATCACCGCAGCGTCTGCCCATTACTTCAACAACAGAGCAACGGTCATGAGACTGTGCAGTATCTCTGATTTTATCTACCATTTCCATTGCAGTATTCATGGCGGTGTCAAAACCGATTGTATATTCACTGCAAGCAATATCGTTATCAATTGTACCGGGAATGCAAACGCAAGGAACACCGTGTGCAGTCAAATCTCTGGCACCTCTGAAAGAACCATCGCCGCCGATAACAACAACGCCTTTAACTCCCAACTGTTCGCAGAACCTTGCTGCTTTTTCTACACCCTCAGGTGTATTGTATTCTTTGCTTCTTGCAGTATAAAGTACGGTGCCGCCGCGATTTATTGTGTCTGAAACAGAACGGAGATTCATCTCTATAACATCACCGTTAAGAAGTCCGTTATATCCACGATGAACGCCTACAACTCCGAGACCTTTGTTAATACCGGCTCTGACAACAGCACGCACTGCCGCATTCATACCGGGAGCGTCTCCACCGCTTGTCAATACCGCAATCTTTTCCTTTGCCATAATATAAAACCTCCATTGGTGTATACTTCGTAAAAATGTGCATAAGACTGCCAGTTATTTGCAAAACAAAAGAAAAAATCTTTTAACTGACACACATAACGTTATACACACTATTTAGATATTATTATATACCCTTGAGAACAAATAATCAAGAGATTTTTTAAAGAGCTTTAATTTTTCTTAATTTTGACATTCTCCTCTCCGAGTCTTGCCGAAAGCTCAGACAGCATAACATCATTTATGTCAACCCACATATTTATTGGAGCTTTTACAAGCTTTTTGTCGTTATCAAGATACAAAAACAAAGGTGTGTTTCCGTCAAAAATATCTATAATTTGCTTTGCTTTTTTATACCTTTTCCCGCCTATACTATCCACCTTTAAATACAGAGAAATATTTCCCGCTTTATTTGCGTTATATAAATTAAAATCTTCTGTTTTATTTTGATGGGTATTATGTGCGGCTGCTTCATGGGCAGTCCTTTCCCCTTTGCTTTCTCCGGAAATCTCCGCTGTCTTTACCATATCACAAATTATTTTCGGTTCTTCATCGGCAGAACAGTTAACGCTTCCGCTTACATCAATTACCGCACCCTTTTTTATATATGCGTTATACATTGCAAATATTTTAGGAAAAACGAGAAGTTCGCAGGTTCCGTACTTATCCTCAACAGTTACAAAAGCCATCATTTGATTTGTTTTTGTAAGCTGAGTCTTTACACCTTTTACAACACAAACAAGCCTAACCTTTTTGCCGTCCTTATATTTATCTCTGTTTTCGTCGTCTATGATATCGCCTATAATGTCTGCTTTTATTTTTTCGCTATAGCTGTCATAAGCGTCCAAAGGGTGACCGCTCAGATACATTCCGGCTATCTCATCCTCCATATATAAAAGCTCTTCTTTAGAAAATTCTTCAAGATGAGGATAAGCAGGTTCATCGGATTTTTTATTGTCATCAACATCATTTGAAATATCAAAAATGGATAACTGTCCGTCTAAGTTTCTTTTCTTGTCGTACTCTACACCGTCCATTATTGTTTTTAGTGATGTGAGCATCTGACGTCTGTTGGCACCCATTCCGTCAAAAGCACCGCATTTTATAAGGCTTTCAATTCCTCTTGAATTTGTACCCTTGCCGTACATTCTCACGCAGAAATCGTAAAGGGATTTAAACTTTCCTTTTTTTCTTTCCTCTATTATGCAGTCAATAAAGCTTTTGCCAAGGTTTTTTATTGCCATCAGCCCGAATCTAATGTCCTGACCCACTACAGTGAATGTATTTCTGCTGTAATTTATATGAGGGGGCAAAACTCTTATTTTAAGCCGTCTGCATTCACCTATATAAACCGCAAGCTTATTCTGTCTGTCCAGAACGCTTGTAAGAAGTGCCGCCATATACTGGCAGGGATAATGGTATTTAAGCCACGCTGTCTGGTATGACACAAGAGCATATGCGGTTGCATGGGACTTATTAAAAGCATAAGAAGCAAAGCTTTCCATTTCCGCAAAAATAGATAAAGCAGTAGTTTTGTCCACACCTCTGCGAAGACAGCCTTCAACTTCTATATTTCCATTTTCGTCAACCAAGCCGTTTATAAAAATTTCCTTTTCCTTTTCCATTACGTCGTGCTTTTTCTTGCTCATAGCACGGCGGACAATATCAGCACGTCCCAGGGAATATCCTGCAAGGGTTCTGAAAATCTGCATTACCTGCTCCTGATATACTATACAGCCATAAGTAACATCAAGAATATCTTTTAACAGCGGGTGCTTATATCTTACCTTTTCATGGTGGTGAGAATTTTCAATATATACAGGAATACTGTCCATTGGACCGGGACGGTATAGAGATATAACAGCTATCAGATCTTCAATAGAGGTGGGGCCAAGCTGAGTCAATACGCTTTTCATTCCCTGACTTTCAAACTGAAAAACACCCTCTGTAAAACCCTGAGCCATCATTTTGTAAACGCCGTTATCTTCAATATCTATACTATCAATGTTTACCTGCTGTCCGCTGTTTTTAATCATTTCAACAGCGTCGTTTATTACCGTCAAGTTTCTCAGTCCCAAAAAGTCCATTTTCAGAAGACCCAGTTCCTCCAATGTGGTCATGG
The DNA here is from genome assembly GCA_944380855.1 of uncultured Clostridia bacterium. Classification (GTDB taxonomy): domain Bacteria; phylum Bacillota; class Clostridia; order Oscillospirales; family Acutalibacteraceae; genus Limousia. The sequence continues at coordinate 36,848 of CALWIW010000009.1, forward strand.
TAAATTGGGTGACAATGGTATCGTCGTTTTTAGCAAGAGGCACATAATCGTTGACAGGCCTGTCAGTAATTACAACTCCTGCGGCGTGTGTTGTAGTGTTTCGAGGCATTCCCTCTATGCTCATGGCTATATCAATTAAATTTTTTACATTCGGGTCAGTATCGTATTTATCTTTCAGCTGAGGATTTACCGTTAATGCCTTTTCAATTGTCATTCCCAAATCCTGAGGAACAAGCTTTGCAATAACATCAACTGTTCCGTACGGCATAGCAAGAACTCTGCCCACATCTCGAATAGAACCTCTTGCCGCCATTGTACCGAAAGCAACTATCTGTGCTACTCTGTCCTTGCCGTATTTTTCGATAACATAATCTATTACCTCGCCTCGCCGCTCGGTGCAAAAGTCTATATCGAAATCAGGCATACTGACTCTCTCAGGATTCAAAAATCTTTCAAAGAGCAAATTATATTTAATAGGGTCAATTCCCGTTATTCCCACGCAGTAAGCACAGAGAGAACCGGCACCGCTTCCTCTTCCCGGACCTACCGGTATCCCTTTTGATTTTGCGAAGTTTACAAAATCATCAACTATCAAATAATAATCCACAAAGCCCATTTTCTTTATGGTGTTAAGCTCATATTCAAGGCGGTCAACAATAGTTTTATCCGGGTTGCTTCCGTAATGTCTGTAAAGTCCCTCGTAGCACCTGCGTTTAAAAAACTCGTAATGATCTTCCCCGTCAGGCACATCAAAGTTCGGAAGTTTTCTGACTCCGAACTCAAAATCCACATTACAGCGGTCTGCAATTTTTGATGTATTTTCAAAAGCTTCATCCATATCCGGAAAAGCTTCCCTCATTTCCTCTTCAGACTTGACATAAAACTCCTCAGTTGCAAACTCCATCTTATTGTCATCGTATATGGTGTGGTTGGTTTGTATGCAAAGTAAAATTTCATGGAGCTTGCTGTCCTTTGCGTCAATATAATGGCTGTCATTGGTTACAACAAGTGGAATTCCGATTTCACGGCTTATGGAGATAAGCTTTGGATTTACTTCCTGCTGTTCTCTTATTCCGTGATTCTGAAGCTCAATAAAAAAGTTGTTTTCACCGAACAACTCTCTGTAGTAAAGGGCTTTTTGCTTAGCTCCGGAGTAATCACCGTTTAAAATAAGCGACGGAAGCTCACCGGCAAGACAGGCGGAAAGACATATAAGTCCTTCATGGTATTCTTTAAGCAAAGAATCATCTATCCTCGGTTTTACATAAAACCCTTCCGTAAATCCTTTTGATACAAGCTTTATTAAATTTCTGTATCCTACATCATTTTCGCACAAAAGCACCATATGATAATAATCTCGTCCGGCGGTCTTAATCTTGTCAAACCGGCTTGAGGGTGCAACATACACTTCACAGCCGATTATAGGCTTGATACCTTCTTTTTTGCAGGCTCTGTAAAAATCTATCGCTCCGTACATTACACCGTGGTCAGTTATAGCCACAGCATTTTGACCAATAGACTTTATCTTTTCCACAAGCTTATTGATTCTGCAGGCACCGTCAAGAAGACTGTATTCTGTATGCAAGTGTAAATGAACAAAAGACATTTTCTTTCCTCCCCTCCTGTTATTCATTTAATTATAATAATACTTCCGACAGCCATAATCCATGTCGGAAGCATTTTTCACTCAACCAACGCTTTAAAGGAACCGTCGGCAAGAGTTATCGTTATTCTGTCTCCTTTAGCAACCTGTTTTACGGAACTTACAGTAATTCCGTCTTTCTCCACAGCCGCATATCCTCTCATAAGAGTTTTTTCCGGGTCAAGCTGAGACAGTTTATCCTCAAGTGCTTTTAAACTGTTTTCTTTTTCTTCTATCAGCTTTTTCTCTGTGTCATAAAAGCGTTTGGCTAAATCATCAAAATCTACCTGCTTTTTCTCTAACGCCTTTGCAGGTCCGCGGTCAGCCATGTTATCTTTTAATTTTTCAAAATAAAGCTCCCTGTGAGCAAGATTTTTTCTTGCGTATACATTTAAGCTCTTTTCCAAAACCGAAAGCTTGTTTCTTTCATCAAATATATCAGGAACGGCTCTTTTTGCCGCCGCAGACGGCGTGTGCTCTCTGATGTCTGCAACAAAGTCACAAATAGTAAAGTCCGTTTCGTGACCTACAGCAGAAATAACAGGCACTTCACAGGCATATATAGCCCTTGCCAGCTCTTCGCTGTTAAAAGCCCATAAATCCTCGGCTGAGCCGCCGCCTCTTCCGATTATAACCACATCTGCACATTTTTTTTTTGAAAAATAATTTATCCCTTTTATAAGCTGTTTCGGTGCTTCTTCGCCCTGAACCAAGGACGGATAAATTAAAATATTAACAATGGGCCAGCGTTTAACCAGTATGCTTTTCATATCCTCAATTGCCGCACCTGTGGGAGAAGTAATTATTCCGACGGTTTTCGGATACATAGGAATGGCTTTTTTTGCGGATACATGAAAAAGACCTTCCTTTTCCAGCTTTGCTTTAAGCTGTTCAAAAGCTACAGCCAAAGCACCTGCACCGTAAGGCTGCATATCGTCTATATAAAGCTGGTATTGCCCTGTTGCCTCATAAACAGAAACTCTTCCTCTGGCAATAACCTTCATGCCGTTTTCCGGCCGAAATTTTAAGCGTGCGGCGTTTCCGGCAAACATAACACCTCTGATTATTGATTTTTCATCTTTAAGAGAAAGGTATATATGTCCGCTTTTATAGTGGTCGGTTAGATTTGAAATTTCTCCGGATATAAAAACACCGGACAGCTTCATATCGCTGTCCATAAGTGATTTTATATAGAAATTTAACTGACTTACAGAAAGAATTCCGCTTCTGCTGTTGTTAAAAGATGTGTTTATCACAACAATCACCTGCTTTTTTCAAATTCGATACCTGCAAGAAATGCAATTCCGCCTGCATTGTCAGAAGAAAACTCAGGAGATGCAAAGCTGCAATCAAATTCATTTTCAATTCTGTTTCTTATAATAGAATTAGACATAACTCCGCCTGCATATACCAAAGGCATAGAACCGTATTTATTAAGCAAATAGGATGTCATATCGTACAATGTTTCCTCAATAAATGCCAAACAATAGGCCGCCGTTTTCTCTTTCGGTTCTCCTTTTTGCACCATTTCGGCACATTTGTTTTCCACTCCGCTTAGACAGCAGCAGCCGTCTTTAAGAGACGTTTTAATACCAAACAGTTTTTTCTTGGAAATATTCCCCGTTTTATCCAAAGATTTTCTGTATTTATCTTTTTCAATAAATCTTTCAATATTTCTGTAAAAGTCACAGGCAAGAGCTTCCAATTCCTTTCCGCAGGGAAAATCAAGGCCCATTTTAACACCTGCCCTGTCAACAACCTGTCCGGCATTAATGTCAAGAGTCTGAGAAACAATTGAAATATTATCAATATTACTCTTTTCACAGTTCACCAAAAGTGCTTCGGTTGTTCCCCCGCTTAGATGAAAAGCAATAAAACTGTGGTCAAGAAGCTGAGTCTTTTGACAGCTGTAAAGAGCGGCAACAATATGTCCCTCCTGATGGGAAAATTCAAACAAAGGAACAGCCAGAGTATCAGCCAAAACCCTGGCTATGTTTAATCCCACAGTAAAACAGGGCATATAAGAATTTTCCACAGGCCTTGGTCTTGACGAAACACCTATAGCCGACACATTTTTTAAATTCACTTCACTTGAAAGCTGACTGTAAACCTCAAAAAACTGCTGAGTATGATGAAAAACCGCATCGCTCTGTCTTAACCCCAGCTGACCGTTTTTAACAGGAAGAAGCTTTCTTTTATGAACAATCAAATTTTTTTCGCTGTCATACACTGCAACAGAAGTTGTATAGTTGCTTGTATCAATACCCAAAAACAATCCCATAATTATTCACTGTCAAATTTTTCGTTCCTTGCAACCGCTCCTAAAACACCGTTTACAAAACCGCTGTCATCAATAGTATACTTCTTTGTAAGCTCCACAGCTTCGTTGATAGAAACAGAAACAGGTACAGTTTTTTCATATTTCATTTCATAAACTGCAATTCTCATAACAGCTAAATCCACTTTTGGTATTCTTGATATTCTCCAGCCTGATTTAAGGTACTTTTCTATAATACCGTCAAGTTCTTCTTTATGGGCTTCAACACCAATAACTGTTTTTTTTGCGTAATCCGAAACAGAAAAGTCCTCAAAGCTTTCATCTGCCGCTTCTATAAGCTCGTAAATATTGTCATTACCGGGAAACAGCATTTCAAAACAAAGTAAAAACGCCTGCTCTCTTGACTCATATCTTGAAACCGGCTTATTTTCATTTTTATTTTCTGTCATACACCATACCTCACAAATATAAATTATCAGTTGCTAAAACAAATCGCATAGCCTTTTCATGTTTTTATTATATATTTTTTTAATTATATCATATTAATAAAACCTTGTAAATAAAAATAAAAGCGGTATCCACTGGGACACCGCCTTAAATCTTTTTTATATTCCAGCAACAATCTGCTGAATTTTTGCACAGTCCGTAATATTAACATTTCCGTCTCTGTTAACATCATAAAGCTCATTAATCTTGTCATTGTCAATTCCGGCGAGCACACGCTGTATCTTGGTTGCATCTATAATAGTTACTGACCCGTCCATGTCAACGTCTCCGTAATAGAAACAGCCTGTATTTTCAGCCCAAGTTGAAAGAGCAATCCACGCATCTTTACCGTTGTAATTAATTTTTCCCCAGCAATATCTGGTATCTGTATATAACTCTGTAACAAAGTAATAAGCACCCTGAGGAGGAGTTGTTATATAATCCAAAGCAGAAGCATTAGTAGAATGATCACTTCTTACTGCCAAGCTGCTCACATTAAGTCTAACTCTCATAACCTGATTTTCTCCGATTTCACCGATAGGCGGTACAGTGTTACTCTCTGAACCACCGCCGTCAATAGGAGGTAATTCCTCAACGTCTTCATCTAACAGATAAATAAATCCAAGAAAATCCCAAGAGCTGTTTCCTCCGAAATTATCCGAACCGTCAGCCTTTCCTGTTGTCAGATAAAACATTCTTCCGTTCCAAGAAGAGTTTGAAAATGTAACGACACCGTTTTCAATCTTCTCAACAACAGCAACATGTCCGGCAGAACTGCTCCACCAAACAGCTATGGCACCCAATCTCGGTTCCTGTCCTTTTTCATAGGCTGTGGTAAGCTCGTACCATCTTCTGGCATCATAGGTTGGAAGAGAAGGTCTTGAACCTAAAATCTCATATGCTCTGCCATAAGCATAGGCCGTACAGTTCGGCATTCCGTAGCCGCTGCTGTAAAAGATATTTTTATTACTGAAATAGTACTCATTATCATATGACGGAGTAGAAAGTCTCGGTTCAAAAGTTCCTTCTGCCGCAGCACTGAAACCGCTTGTACCAAAAAATGTAAATGTAGTCATAACGGAGATCATAATTGCCGCAAGCATTACCGCTATACGTTTTTTTCTGTTCACTCGAACACCTCACAAAACTCATATATCACTGATTATCAACCACCAAATATGTACAACCATAATACGGTTACAAGCAGTTAACATCTTTGTCACTATTTTATCACTAATAATTACAGAATTGCAACTATTTTTTGTATCCGACAAGCCTTGCAAGGATTATCCTTTGTTAACTTCAACAATTTTTATATAATACTAAATTATTACCGTTTTATTGCTGATATTTCATTAACAATTATGTCATATCATTATATTATATATACCAATATTCCACCCTTTAAAGCAAGATTTAAAATCAATTATTACATAAAAGGAAATAATCAAACTACACAAAATGAATTTTCGTCATTTTTTAATCAATACTTTTGTAAATATCAGCAGTTTAATAATTCTTTTTTATATAATTATTTCTGTATTTTAAAATTTAATTTTTAAACAAATCTGATAATCTGTCAGAAATTTTCCCCAATTCCTCCATTGAAAGCTCCTCAGCACGCTTCAGAGAAGGTATGCTGCAATCTTCCAAAAGAGATATTATATCCTGCTTGTTCATGGAAAGACCTGTGCTTAGGGAATTAGCTATGTTTTTACGCCGCTGTGAAAATGCAGCCCTTACCGTTTTAAAAAACAATTTTTCGTCTTTCACACTCACCGCAGGTTCTTTTCGTATATTGAGTCTGATTACCGCAGAATCCACCTTTGGTGCAGGCATAAAAGATCCGGACGATACATGAAAAAGTAACTCAGGACGGCTGTAGTACCAAACAGCGGCTGTGACCGCACCGCATTGTCTTGTTCCTACCTCTGCACAAATTCTTTGAGCTGCTTCCTTTTGTACCATAACAGTAATGGAAGTAACACTAAGTTTTTCTTCAAGGAGCCTCATAACTATTGGAGATGTAATATAGTATGGCAAATTAGCACAAACACATACTTTCATTCCCTTAAACTCTTCCTCAATGAGCTTGTTAAGGTCTAGTTTCATAACATCTTCATTTATAACCTTAACATTGTCATACTCTCCCAATGTTTCGTCAAGCACCGGAAGCAATCTCTTGTCAAGCTCTACAGCCACAACTTTTTTTGCACGCTTTGCCAGTTCATTTGTTAAAACGCCGATACCCGGTCCTACCTCTATTACGCCGCTGTCACTGTCAACCCCACATTCCTCAGCCATTTTAGGACAGACAGAGGGATTTATAAGAAAATTTTGACCGAGAGATTTAGAAAAAGTAAATCCATGCCGCTGTAAAATATCTTTTACAGTATTTATATTAGAAAGTTTTTCCATTTATAACAATCTCAATCCTTTCGGGTATTTGTTTTTAAGTGTTCCTCCGACAGCCTTGCCAAAGCCTGTTGCCATGCCCTCACAGCAAACAGCAGTATATCCTTTAAGGCTTGAAGAAATTTCTATTTCTCCGCCCTTTAAATAGGTTAAAATCCTTTCATCATCAACAGGCAAATCCACAGCATTTACACAGTCATTTTTATGAGCCGCCATAAAAGCACTGTGTGCAGGTTCAATTCTTCCCTTTTTTATTTCTCCCAGCAAAATGCCTGCTCGCAAAACAGAACATTTATCCAAAGCAGGAAAATTTTTGATCGCCTCAGGCATAATAAGAATTTTATCGTTTATCACAGAGATATTTTCTCCAAAAGGTCTGCTTAAAAATAAACTGTCATAAAAATCCATTATTTGTTCCCTTGAAATCTCTTCTGCCGGTTTTTTTAGAGGTTTGGTTTTCCTTTTGCTCTGCTTTTGATTCATTGTTACGCAATCAAAACCAATTGACTCTCCAAAGGAACCTTTGTGCCTAAGCTTTACTGCAAAATGACCTTCACCGCCGTGAAAAGGAAAAATTCTAACTGCACCCTGTTCCGTTTTCATGCCGAAGCTTTCATTTTCATCTGTAATCTCAAAATCAGGGTTATTTTTCAAAAAGCTTTCTACAACACCTTCATTTTCTTCGGGAGAAAATGTACAGGTTGAGTATACAATTGTACCTCCGGGTTTAAGTGCGGTTTTCGCACTTTCCAAAATATTAAGCTGACGAGCCGCACAGGCGATAACATGTTCACGGCTCCAATGCTCTGCTGCCTGAGGTTCTTTTCTGAACATTCCCTCTCCGCTGCATGGTGCGTCAACAAGTATTTTATCAAAACAGCCTGCAAGTTTTTGACATAGGCTCTCAGGGCTTTCACTTGAAACCACAGCGTTTTTAACACCCATTCTTTCTATATTTGAAAGAAGCACCAATGCCCTTGACTTAACAATTTCGTTAGACCATAACAGACCCTTGCCATTAAGCTTAGAAGCAATTTGTGTTGACTTTCCTCCCGGAGCCGCACATAAATCCAAAACACAATCTCCCTGCTGAGGATTTAAAAGTGTCACAGCACTCATGGCTGAAGGTTCCTGAATATAAAACGCACCGCAGTGGTGCAAGGGACTGTTTCCCAAAGACTGAACATTTTCGGGAATATAAGTACCCTCCGACGAAAAAGGCACTTGCTCCCACGGAAAATCCAGCAAGCCTTTAATTTTTTCAACCGTAGATTTTATGGTGTTAACTCTAAGCCCCCTAAAAGGCTCTCTGTCATAACATTCTATAAATTTTTGAAAATCACTTTTTAAAATAGGTTTTATTTCATTTAAAAAATCAGGTAATAATTGTATCATAGTATATCTTCCGCTTAACAGTTTATAATAATATCAAAGGAGGTGCTAAACTTGAGCAGACAAAACAAAAGAAGCTATCAGAACAACAACAAACAAAACAACCAGTCAACGAATCACGCGGACAACAACTATCCTGTTGATTCCATGAACGATGTTTATGAGTCATACGGACAGTCTTCTGTAAAGAGAAATAAAAACAATCAGAAGCACAACGCCGCTCAAAATAAAAACGAAAGTAACTGCCGCTGATTATATTTTTCCCTTTTTCCATCATTTTATATGCACAAATAGACAAATCACGTAAAACCGTATATTTACAACATCCGTCGGATAAAATAAGTTATCCGACGGATGTTGGCTTTTTATGTTTTGATCAAAATCCCAGTTCTTCACCCACAAGAATTACTTTAATTCTGTTCTTCTGACGCTGATATCCGCTTATAAGGTAACTGCAGCAAATTCTTCCTTCACTCTTGCAGCCGTCCGCAAGTCCTGTACTCTCTCCGTCTTTTGCAGAAAGACAGACTCCGCATTTTGCACAATAAGTGTCCTTATTAAGTCTCACGGTATTCGCAGGTGCCGCTATTTCCTTTACACGCATTTCCGCCTCTTTAATGTTTCTGACGATTTTATTATAGCCGCATACAACTACAACGCTTTTAGGACCGTAAACAATGGCGGCAACTCTGTTTCCGTTTCCGTCCACGTTATAAAGCTCACCATTTTCGGTAATTGCGTTCGCACTTGTAAAATATACATCGGCAGAAAAAGCACCCCTGTAAACCTGTTCAATTTCCTCTGGTGTAATTCCCTCTTTTGCACGGTCCAGATAGTTGTATTTTTTCTTTTTTATCAAATCCATTATGCCTGTTTCTACAAGGGATACAGAACCGCCGCTTGCAATGGTGTCGCCGCTGTTTATAAGACTTTCAGCCAATAAAGCCGCATCCTCTTTGGTTCTGCAAAAATATGCTTCCATGTTGTTAGCCTTTAAGTTTGCAATAGTTTTTTCAATTTTCTTATCAATTACGCTTTGTTTACAGGAATCCATTCAATTCATCGCCCTTTGAAAAAATTTAATTTTCATAATTATACATAAAAATAGTAGTTTTTTCAAGTATTTTAAAATCTTCGATTACACTGCTCCGTAAACACAAACAAGGTTCGGCAATTATACCGAACCTTGTTTAAAATATAACAATCGTTTTTAATTAAACCACTTGACTGCCGAAAAATTATCAAGCATGGCTTCTCCCTGATCAGTTTCGTCGTAAACACTTCTTATAATCATAACCATTCCGTCTTTCTCTGTAACCAAAAACTCTGTATATTTGTATTGTATAGATTCATCATACTCAGTAAGTTCAACAACACATTTTGCAAATTCAACTCCACAAATATCAATATATTCAATATCAGAAGTCACAAATGTGTTTTCGTCAATAACCGATGTAGACGTAGTTACTAAGCTTTGAATATAATAATATGCCGCATCTTCAAAAGACATACCAAGCTTTTGAATGTGTACAGCAAGCTCATTATCCGACTCGTCCAACACATTTATTCCTATAACACCCACAGTAAGGTCAGTATTATCCAATCCGTATGCAGTCTGTATTTCGCTTTCTGTCAACACATAATAATCTGAAGGAACATTGTAAACAAGACCGAAAAACTCATTATGATAAACATTTTCTGTTATTGTTCCTTTATAAAAGTCTAAATTGCCCTCCAACTGCGGGTCAGCTTCTGTGGTACTCTCAATTGTCGGCAGTTCCTCGTCCTCAAAAGGATTCTCGTAAAAGGGATTATCTTCATAATCCTGATAAACGTCACTGTCAATACCGCCGCCTTTTGAATTTGTGATAGGCTCTTTATGCTGGTTACCCTGAGAGTTTCCGAAAAACAGGAAATACGCTCCTGCTCCCAATCCTACAGCAAGAACAACACAGACTATAATAATCACAGCGACTTTACCGCCGCTTTTCTTCTTTGGCTGGTTTGGCTGCATTTGATTGTTATAGTATCCGTATGGATACTGACCCGGAGTTGTAAAACTGTTGTTTCCGTTTAAATTCGGATTATTATAGCTCTGATTATTATAAACGTTATTTCCGTTGTTGTAACCGTAATAATTACCCGAATTATTTACAGCGTCACTGCCTTGATTGTTAATGTTATTGGAGCCGTAAACACCGCCGTTTTCTGACTGGTTATAGTTGTTTTCAGTTTGCTGTCCGGCTGTATTTTCCACTGCTGTGCCACAGGAAGGACATACATTCATTCCTTCCTCAAGTTTAAACCCGCAATTTCTGCAAAACATATTTTTCCCCTTCCCTTCAATAAAAATATTAAAGTAATTATATTATACTTTAACATACATTTCAACCAATAATATTAAAAAATATATATTTTTTCTTAATTATTTATCATATTTAAAAACTCATCTTCCGTCAGCACGGTAATACCTAAACTTTGAGCCTTTACAAGCTTACTTCCTGCTTCCTCGCCTGCAAGTACATAATCTGTTTTCTTGGAAACAGATGAAGAAGTTTTTCCTCCCTGTGCTTCTATCATAGCCGTTGCCTCGGCTCTTTTCAATGTAGGTAAAGTACCTGTTAAAACGAAAATTTTTCCCATAAAAACACCGCCCTCAGACTTTTTTTCAATAGGGGCCATCTCAACGCCCAGGTCTTTTAAATCCTGCAAAAGCTTTCTTGTTTCCGGCAAAGAAAAATACTCCGAAACACTTTTAGCCATAATATCACCGTAACCGTCTATACCTGCTATGTCTTCTTCAGAAGCATTGAGAATATTTTCAATTGACAAAAACTTTTCACATAAAAGCTTTGCGGCTTTCTGTCCTATATGGCGTATACCCAAAGCGTATACAATTCTGTGAATTTCTCTTGTTTTTGACTTTTCAATCGCCCCAATCAGGTTTGAAGCGGATTTATCCCCCATTCTTTCCATAGATGACAAATCCTCTGCCTTTAATTTATAAATATCAACCGGTGAAGATATTATTTTCTCATCTGCAAGACGATGAAGCAATGACGGACCCAATCCCTCTATATCCATAGCATCACGGCTGACAAAGTGGATTAAGTGCCTTATAAGCTGTGCAGGGCATCCTGTGTTTGTACATCTGTAAGCCGCCTCTCCCTCTTCTCTTATAACCTCACTGCCGCAGGAAGGACATTTTTTAGGAAAGTTAAATTCCTGTCCGTCCTCTGCGTGTTCCTTAACACCCAATACTTCAGGAATTATTTCCCCTGCTTTTCTGACAATTACAGTATCCCCTATACGGATATTTTTTTCTTTTATAAAGTCCTCATTGTGCAAAACCGCACGGCTTACTGTAGTTCCCGCAAGGCTTACAGGCTCAAATAAAGCAACAGGAGTCAAAACGCCTGTTCTTCCCACATTTACCTCTATTGATAAAAGCTTTGTAGCTTTTTCTTCCGGAGGATATTTATATGCTTCCGCCCATCTGGGGAATTTTGCTGTACTGCCGAGAATTTCTCTTACCGCATAGCTGTCAACCTTTACTACAGCTCCGTCTATTCCATAAGGAAGCGTTCCTCTCAAGTCTCCGATACGTTCTATCTCATTAATAATAACCTCTATATCATCTGAAACCGTATAAAAATCGGAAACAGGGAAACCGAGAGATTTTAAATAATCAAGGCTTTCCTTATGACTTGTCATTGTTTTTCCCTCAATCTGCTGTATATTAAAAATAAAAATGCTTAAATCCCTTTGGGCAGTTATCTTGCTGTCCTTTTGTCTTAGAGAACCCGCCGCAGCATTTCTGGGATTTTTAAAGGTTTTTTCCTCGTTTTCCTCCTGCTGTTCAATAAGTTTTTGAAAGCTTTCAGTAGACATGTACACCTCGCCTCTTACTTCCAAAAAATGCGGTGCATTTTCTATTCTTTTGGGCAGATTCTTAATTGTAAGAAGATTTGAAGTTACGTCCTCTCCTGTTACTCCGTCTCCGCGGGTTGAACCTCTTACAAAAACACCGTTTCTGTATTCACAGGAAACAGACAAGCCGTCAAACTTCGGCTCCACAACATACTGTACGTCAGGAGCAATCTCCTTAACCCTTTTATCAAACTGCCTTAACTCTTCGTGAGAAAAAGAATCGTGCAGACTTTCCATAGGAACAGTATGCACAACGGGAGAAAACTTTTCCCCTGCACTGCCTCCTATTCTGTTTGTAGGAGAATCGGGCTTGGCAAGCTGAGGGAACAGGGCTTCAAGGTCTTCCAATTCTCTTAAAAGCTTATCATACTCAAAGTCCTCTATTTCAGGACTGTCCCCGTTATAATAAAGGTCATTATGGTAGTTTATTAATTTTGTAAGTTCTTTGATTCTTTTTTCAGCAATTGTTCTGTCCATATTTTACCTCGGTTTATATATCCAGGGCATATAATTAAAATTAAATACTGCCCGCTTAATAGTTTTATTTGATTTTGCAGAAACCACAAGAAGCTTTTCATAGCCTTTAATCTTTAAAGCTCTTTTAACCGTTTTAATATCATACCCCTTTTTTATGAGGGAATCTACACAGCCAAGCACAACCTCGGGAAGCTTTTCCTTTTCAAATTTTTCCTTTGTATCTTCTTTCGCATTGCAGTAGTCAAGCAGCTCTCTTATTCTAAGCATTCCCTCGATTTTTCCAAAACAAGAAAAATCATCAGCCGCAGCAAGAGATTTCGGCACTTCTATGGAACTGTCACGCTCCATAACATAATCGCACTGAAAAATCTTTTCAGCGAGGAGCAGAGATTTATAAACATATTCCTCTGCATATCCTACGGAGCTTTCATCGTCAAAAAATACTTTCCTGTTATTTATAAAAGAATTTTTAAACATCATTGCACCCAAATCAAGGCTTGTATACCCACATATCAGTGCGTTGAACATTTCTTCACCGCTGATTTTAACAGAAGACAGGCTAATTCCTTTCGAGCTGTCCGATTCCGGCTTTTTGCCGAATATTACGTCAGCAGAACTTTGCAAAGCTCCTTCATAATAAGTCTTAATAAAATTTTTATACATATGCTTAGGGAAAATAAATGTAGAATAAACGCCCTGTGAATTTCTAAGCCCCGAATTTAAAACGGCACCGTAACTGCTGTTTCCACACTGAATTACTCTGCCGTTAAGCTCCAATAGCTTTACGCCGTTTAACGCCTGAAGCATTGTATTATCAGAAGAATTAATATCAAGTAAAATATACTCCGTATTTATTCCTCCTGTGCTGTCCCTTAAGCTTTTCAGAACGCTTTTTATGCTCTCTCCCAAATTTTTCATCGGTATTATAACCGACACATCAAAATTCATATTTCTCTCTTCCTCAAATTTCAAATTAAAAGCTGTTACCTCTTATTAACAGCTGAAGTACCCTTTTCTTTCAAATATGTGGACTCCAAGTCCGCTAAATGCAGCTTAACGGCAAGGGGATATTTTTCATAAGCAAGACTTACCGTGTGTCCGTTGCTGTCCTCAAAGCCGCCCATATGCCAGCGGATTGCCATAGCCTCTTCAATTTTCAGTCTCATAAATCTTTCTATAAGAAAAACGGATTTTTCTCCGTGACCGTAAGGAAAGCTGTCTTCTATGGCATAAAAAGGCTGCTTTTCCCACTGTCCTGTCTGTTCGTTTTTAACATTTCTTGTACTTACCTTGTAAAACTGTGCCTTGCACAGGTCGTGGAGCAACGCCGCTATGGCAAAACTTTCCACGTTGTCCTTATCCTCGTCAAAATGCTTTTCCATAAGGGTATTAAAAACACTCAAAGAATGCATAACAAGGCCGGATTCACAGGCACAGTGATATTTTGTACTGGCAGGTGCAGTGAAAAAATCAGTTTTCTGCATCCAGTCAAGAAGCTCCTTTGAGCCGGCTCTTGTTATATATTTAGTGTAAGTATTTATAAACTCATCTTTATAGTTCATATGTACCTCCCCAAATCTGTATATATCAAAGTTTTACTCTGTATTTTTCGTCAAACTCATAAACTGCCCTGTTTCCGCCGATATATTTCGGACGGGTTTTGGCACATATTATTATTGCATTTCCGATTTTATCAAGGGAAAGTCTTACGGGAACTGCCGTTTCTTTAAGGTGCATGCCTATTAAGGTTCCGCCTATATCAATTCCTCCGTCAGCCTTTACCTTTTCAACCATACATGGATTTTCAAAAACAGAATAAGCCACAGTTGCACTGCTTCCCCCTGCCTTAGGCTGAGGAACAACAGACACTTTTTCAAGATTGTGAAGCTGTGCATATTCATTTTCTACAACCAAAGCTCGGTTGAGATGCTCACAGCACTGAGTTGCAAGGTAAATACCCTTTTCTTTGAGCATTGGATAAAATCCCTTATATAATGCTTTCGCAGCCTCAAAGCTGGAATCATGACCTATATTTCCTCCCACAATCTCGCTTGTGGAACAGCCGAGCACCAGCAAGTCGCCTTGTTTAAGGTCAGCCTTCTCAATGAGCTGAGAAAAGACCTCCCTTGCCTGCTCTGTAATTTCATCATAATTTATGTTTTCCATTTTTTTCACCACTTATTCTTTTGCAAAACTTATAAAAGCAAAACACAAAAGCGGACACCCAACAGGATGTCCGCCGTTAGTTTCAGAATTACTCTGCTTCAGCAGATGCTTCCTCCTCTGAAATTACAGGGGCATCAGGAAGCAATTCTTTAATTGACAAGCTTACTCTCTTCTTATCAAAGTCGATAGCTGTGATTTTAGCCTTTACAACTTCACCGATTTTAAGCTCATCCTGTGGCTTCTCAATTCTTTTGTTAGCAATCTGAGAAATGTGGATAAGACCGTCAATTCCGTCGATAATGTTAGCAAAAGCACCGAAAGTAGTCATTCCTACAACCTTTGCGTCAACAACTGTGCCAACAGGATAATTATTCTTGAGGATTTCCCAAGGATTGTCCTCTGCCTTTTTAAAGCCGAGAGAAATCTTGTTTGTTTCTGTATTGATATCCTTAATGTAAACCTCAACTGTATCGCCTACGTTTACAACCTCACTCGGATGCTTAATGCGGTTCCAAGAAAGCTCGGAAATGTGAATCATACCGAATACGCCGCCCAAGTCAACAAATGCACCGTAGTTTGTCAAAGACTTAACAACGCCTGTGTATGTCTTGCCAACTTCTGCTTCTGCCCAGAAAGCCTCTTTCTGCTCTGCTCTCTTATCTCTGAGAACGGAACGGATAGAACCTACGGCTCTCTTTCTTCTGCCCTTCTGAGAAACCTCGATGAGTCTGAACTCTACCTCTTTCTTGAGAAGATCGTCAAGGCTCTCATCTCTGCTTGCAGTTGCCTGTGAAGCAGGAATAAAAATTCTTACGCCGTTGTATACAACGATAACGCCGCCATTTACAACTTCAGAAACAACGCCCTTGAGTACTTCCTTGGAATCAACAAGGCTCTCAAGCTCTTCCCAGCCCTTCTGAGCGTCTACTCTGCGTTTTGAAAGCATAATTGTGCCTTCCTGATCGTTTGTCTTCATAATGAGAAGCTCTACAGTATCGCCAACCTTCACGATGTCCTCAGGCTTCTTTGTAGGATCGTTAGAAAGCTCGTCAACAGGAATATAGCCTGCCTGCTTTCTGCCAACATCCACATAAACCTCAGTGGGAGTTATGCGAATAACAGTACCCATTACCCTCTCATTTGTATTTAAGTTTTTGAGGGATTCCTCAAGCATCGCCTCAAAATTTTCTTCAGTTTCCATTGTTTCACCGGATTTGTTAATAATGTCGCTCATTATATCCAGTACCTCCTTTATTATCCTGTCTGGTGTCGATGCACCCGCTGTAACGCCTATGTGTTCCGCCTTCGAGAACATATCTATGTTCAATTCTGCCGCTGTTTCTATAAGGACTGTATTTTCACAGTTACGCAAACATATGTCAAACAGCTTTTTTGTATTTGAACTGTGTCTGTCTCCGATTACGACCATAAAATCGGATATGCTTGATAATTCATCTGCCTCTTTTTGACGTTCCGACGTAGCATTACATATTGTATCAAAAATTTCAGCATTTGTATATACCTTTTTGAGAATTTTTAAACATTTTTTCCATTCTTGTGTATCAAAAGTTGTTTGAGCCACCAAAACAAGGGAATTTTGTTTCTCCTGAGGAATTTTTTCCATTATTTCTCTTAATTCCTCTATATTTTTAAAGGTCATACACATTCCGGTACAGTGACCCACAATTCCACAGACCTCCGGGTGTGTGCTGTCGCCTGCAATAAGCACAAGCTTATTTTCAAGCCCTGCCTTTCTGACAATCCTGTGAATTTTTGCCACAAAGGGACAGGTAGCGTCAAGCAGCGGATTTCCCCTATCGTTTATTTCATCAATCACACTTTTTGTTACACCGTGAGATCTTATAACAATTATTTCCGATAGATCTGCGTCCTCAATTTTATCAACAGGTCTTATACCTTTTTCTTTTAATTCCCTCACCATCTCCATATTGTGGATAATAGGGCCGAGGGTAACGGCTTTTTTATTTTCTTCCAAAAGCCCGTATATCATATCAACCGCACGGTTAACACCGTAGCAGAAACCGGCAGTTTTTGCAAGCTTTATTGTTGCCATAGGTCATGCTCTCTCATTTCGGTTATTTTTTCCATTATCTTTCTTGAAGCATCTCTGAATTCTTTGGAAGAACCTGTTTTAAGACCCAACTCTTCCAAAGACATCGGCTCTCCGAAACGAACTATTCTTTTTCCGAACTTTTTTCTGCCGCCTCCCTTTATGGTTATGCAGGCAGGGATTACGGGAGTTTGGGTAGCATAGGCAATCATCGCCGCTCCGCTCCTCGGTCTCAACAGCTCTCCGGTTTTTGAGCGTGTTCCCTCGATAAAAATAGCCATCACGTTGCCGTCTTTCAAAAGCTCCTCACCGTGGTTTATAGCTTCCTTATCGCCTTCACCTCGGTAAACAGGAAAAGCTCCCAATGCTTTTATCAGTGCTGCAAAAGCTTTATTTTTAAACAATTCGGCTTTTGCCATAAAATAAAGCTGTCTTTTCTGACCAAGACCCAAAACCACAGGGTCGGAATATGTTATATGGTTACAGGCAAGAATAAATCTTCCCGTTTCCGGAATATTATTTTTATTGTGGTATTTTGTTCTGTATATTGCTTTAAATATCGGAGTCAGTACAATTCTTCCGAATACATAAAGAGGCTTTGCCTTTGGCATTACGAAATTCTCTCCCTTATTATTTTTGCAACCGCCTCGACGGATTCATCAAAATTCATATTTGTAGTGTCAACCAAAACACTGTCCTCCGCCGGACGCAAGGGTGCAGCTTTTCTGTTAGTATCGTTGTAGTCACGCTTAATAACTTCTCTCAAAACGTCCTTAACAGTTGTTTTTTCTCCCTTTTCCGCTAATTCCTTATATCTTCTCTCTGCTCTTGATTCAGGAGAAGCCGTAAGAAAAATTTTTACCTGTGCATTTGGAAGCACAACAGTACCGATGTCCCTGCCGTCCATAATTACGCTTTTGGTTTTCGCAATATTTCTCTGCAAATCCAAAAGGTATTCTCTGACAACAGGCAATGCGGAAATATCAGACGCAGCCATGCTCACCTGCTGAGTTCTTATTAAACCACTGACATCTTCGCCGTTCAAAAGCACAACCTGACCTCCGTTTTCTGAAAAGTCCATTTCCACGGATATCTCTTTAAGCAAGATTTCAACCTCTGCTTTTGATGACGCATCAATACCCTTTTTAAGTGCCGCAAGTGCCACTGTTCTATACAAAGCACCTGTATCTACATACATAAGACCGAGCTGTTTACCCACCGCCTTTGCAACAGATGATTTGCCTGCACCTGCCGGACCGTCAATTGCCACAGCTATACACATAATTATCATCCCTTTCATAATAAATCAAAATAGATTCCAAAATAATATATAATAAACAATTACTTGTTATAAACCGTTTAATTCAGCAGCCAACACAGCTTTCTCCGGCGGTCCAACCTGTAGAAAAGGCAATTTGCAAATTAAATCCTCCGGTATACCCGTCTACATCTATTACCTCTCCGGCAAAATAAAGACCTTTTACAATACGGCTTTCCATGGTAGATGGGTTTAATTCCTTGGTGCTTACTCCTCCTGAGGTCACAATAGCCTCTTCTATAGGGCGAAAGCCTTTAATATTTATGGAAAAGCTTTTCAAAAGAGCCGTAAGCTCTGCCCTTTGTTCTTTTGTAATGCTGTTGCATTTTGTATCAAAGGGAACTCCCCAACGTTTCAATACAACAGGTATCATTTTCCTCGGCAAAAGCTCTCCCAATGAATTTGAAACCGCTTTGTTTATGTTCTTCTCAAAATCTCTCAATATCCGCTGATTTAACTTTTCTTCGCTGAGAGCAGGCTTTAAATCGATATACATAACATATTTATTTTGACGAGGATTTTTTATGTTTGCTCCCGCACTTAAAACCATAGGGCCGCTTACCCCGAAATGGGTAAAAAGCATTTCACCGAAATCACGGTAAACCTCTTTTCCGCTGTCAATGTTTACAACTCTCATACCGGTGTTTTTTAAGGAAAGCCCCTGCATATCTCTGCAAAAGCTGTCGGGACTTTCAATAGGAACAAGGGAAGGCTTTAAGGGAATAATTGTGTGGCCAAGCTTTTCCGCAAAAACATATCCGTCGCCTGTTGAACCGGTAAGAGGATAACTTTTTCCTCCGGTAGCTATTATTACCTTGTCAAAATCTCTTTTTTCGCCGTTTTCAAGGATAACTCCCCTAATCTCTCCGTTTTCAGAAATCACATCGGCAATCTTGTGACCTGAAAAAACAGCTCCCGCATCGGACGCCGCCCTTTGCAGTGTAACTGCAACATCTGCCGCCTTATCCGAAACAGGAAACACCCTGTTTCCCCGTTCGATTTTAGTTTTCAAGCCGTGGCTTTCAAAAAAATCTATAGTGTCCCAAGGAGTAAAACCGTTTAAAGAGCTGTACATAAATCTGCCGTTTGTAGGCACATTCCTTATAAACTCATCATTATCGCAGGCGTTAGTTATGTTGCATCTTCCCTTACCGGTAATTCTTATCTTTTTTCCAACCATGTTGTTTTTTTCAAAGACTGTTACATTACCGCCTAAGGAAGCCGCTCTGTAAGCCGCCATCATGCCTGCGGCTCCCGCTCCTATTACTGCGATTTTTGTATGGTTCATTTTATTTCTCTCCGTTTTCTTCTACAAATTCCTTTTTGCCTGTTTCAGTGCTGGCATATATTCCCTGCTCTTTCCATACCTGCTCCAAAGCAAGGAATGTTTCCTTAACCTCTTCCTTTTTCTCAATTACGGTAGCCACAATCAAAGCGTTTATCATACTTAAAGGAGCTACAAGGGAATCTACCACAGAAGCCATATCGCTTCGTGCTATTAAAAGATGGTCAGCCTGAGAAACCAAAGGCGATATCATGCTGTCGGTAAGGGCAATTACATCTGCTCCCCTCTCTCTTGCGAAATGCATAACGTCTACCGCCATTGTGCTGTAACGAGGAAAGCTAATGCCGATCATTACATCCTTTTCCGTAATTCTGAAAAGCTGTTCATATGCTGCGGATTTGCTTGAAGTATTGATAACACGAACATTACCGAAAATCAATTCAAAATAGTAACCCAAAAAATTTGCCAAAGGAGAAGTAGAGCGAACTGCATATATATAGATATTTTCAGCGTTAACAATTGCCTTTACCGCATTGTTAAAATCCTCTCTTGAGGTTTCTTCTATAGTTTTTCTTATTTTTTCAATATCCTGATTAAGCACGCTGTCAAGAACATCGCTGCCTCCGATTCTGTCACAGGTTACATCAATACGCTGTACGGAGGTAAGCTTATCACGTATCATTTCCTGCATTGCCTTTTGAAGCTTAGGATAACCGCCGTAACCCAATTCGCAGGCAAAGCGAACCACGGTACTTTCACTTACCCCTACGGTTTCTCCCAGCTTTGAAGCAGTCATAAAAGCCGCTTCATCATAATGTTCTCCTATAAAATCAGCTATAAGTTTCTGTCCCTTTGACAGATGAGAATATTTAGATTTTATTCTTGTCAACAAATGCTTATCCATAGTCCTTTGCAAACCTCTTTTTTACATAGCCTTTTTTGTGATAAGTCAAAACCGCATACTTATCATAATATCATTTAAACACTTAGAAATATTTTAGCACAATCCCAATTTTTTTTCAACAAGATTTAAAACAAAATTTATTATCCTGATTTTTACAGAATATAGTTTTACACTATTGATTTTTTCGCTTTAATATGCTAATATATTAAATAATTCAACATATTGAATTCGGAGGTCAATATGATAGCTGTTATAGACTATGGTGCCGGTAATATTCAAAGCGTGATGAAGGCACTCAGACACATCGGTTGCGACTGTGTTCTCACAAGCGACCCTCAAATAATAAACAAAGCACAGGGAGCAATTCTTCCGGGAGTCGGCTCTTTCGGAGACTGTATGGACAACATAGAAAAATCAAATCTCACCGACGTTATAAAAAATTATGTAAAAACAGAAAAACCCTTTATGGGTATTTGTCTTGGGCTTCAGCTTCTTTTTCCTAAAAGTGAGGAAAGTCCCAACGCCGTTGGTCTTTCTCTTTTAAAAGGAACAATCACTAAAATTCCTTCAGGCAAAGGAATTAAGGTACCTCATATGGGCTGGAACAGCTTGGATATAAGAAAAAAAGACGGTTTGTTCAAAGGTATAGAGGGAAATCCTTTTGTATACTTTGTTCATTCCTACTATTTAACCGCCGAAAATAAAGACATAGTCAGTGCACAAACTTTTTATTCTACAGAAATTCATGCGGCTGTACAATACAAAAATATTCACGCAACGCAGTTCCACCCTGAAAAAAGCGGAGATGTGGGACTGAAGATACTTAAAAACTTTGCGGACATGACACTGTAAAAATAATACGATAGATAGGAGCATTAAATATGTATGCCAAAAGAATAATCCCCTGCCTCGATGTTAAAAACGGACGTGTTGTAAAAGGAATGAGCTTTGTAAATCTTGTTGACGCAGGAGATCCGGTGGAAAGTGCAATTCAATATGACCGTCAGGGAGCAGACGAGCTGGTTCTTCTCGACATAACTGCATCTTCAGACGCACGCAATATAATGGTGGACATTGTATCACGGGTAGCCGACTCGATTTTCATTCCGTTCACCGTAGGCGGAGGAATAAGAACAAAAGATGATTTTAAAGCAATTTTGAGAGCCGGTGCAGACAAGGTTTCGGTAAATTCAGCGGCGGTAAAAAATCCTGATATAATAAACGAAGCTTCATATAAATTCGGAAGCCAATGCGTAGTGGCAGCTATTGACGCCAAACGATGTGAAAACGGAGGCTGGGAAGTATATATAAACGGCGGCAGAACGCCTGTGGGCCTTGACGCTGTAAAATGGGCAATTGAATGTGAAAAAAGAGGTGCAGGCGAAATACTTCTTACAAGTATGGACGAGGACGGACAGAAAAAAGGATACGATATAGAGCTTACCAGAGCAGTTTCACAAAGCGTGGGAATTCCGGTTATTGCCAGCGGAGGAGCAGGTGCTTTAGAACATTTTTATGACGCATTTACAATAGGAAAGGCAGATGCGGTTTTGGCGGCGTCGCTTTTCCATTTCGGAGAAATACCTATTCCGCAATTAAAAAAATATCTTTCGGAAAAAGGAATATCCGTAAGAATTTAATTTTCAACAAATTAATATTTAAATACAGCAGGCAGAAGCAGAACTTAAAATGTTTTTATTCTGCCTGTTTTTTTATGTTAATTTGTAAATAGTGTTAAATATTATTTTAACAAACATCGATGTTTGTGTAGAATACTCAAAACAATATGTGATAATTTAGTAAAAAACATTCTTGAATAAAAAGTATAAAAATGCTATATTGATACTGTTAAATCAT
>CALWIW010000010.1 GCA_944380855.1 uncultured Clostridia bacterium
CCATTCGATTTTACTCTTAACCTCCCGCAATGTCAATCGCCTTTGCCCGAAAGGCGGTCGTTATAACATATTCTTAGGAGGCGGTCGCTCTATCCAGCTGAGCTACGGAAACATCTTTAAAATCTATTCAATTTTAGGCTTTTTCTAACTCAATGTCAATCACTTTTCCTCAAAAGGCGGTCGTTATAACATATTCTTAGGAGGGGTTTATTATATCCATTTAACTAAGAGGGCTAATATTAATAAATAATTATTTCATGCTTGTTTATTCTATAATGTTTTCAATAAAATGTCAATATGCATAAGCAAAAATAGAATTTAATTTTAAAGGTCATTATCAGAAATAAAAAACATTGATTGTTTGGCGTTAGGTGCCAATACAATTTATTAATGTTGCTTAAGCGTTTTTAGTGTGTTTTTTATTTATTGTTTGGAATCATGTGGATGATATATGAGGTATTTAAGTTAGAATTTTTACATACATATTTTCATAAACTAAATTGTGTGTATTATCTAAATTTATATCCTAAAAAACCGGTATAGGGTTGACATTTTACAAAAAAACTGATAATATATCTTTAATGATTATTGTAACGGATATAAATCAAAATAATTTGTTTAACACTTGGTGTGTTTTTTTATTGGGACAGAGATGAGACAATATTGATAATGTTGTGTCGGACTGTTTGTTTTGTCTTTTGCTCCGATGTTTTGTGCTTTGTAATTGGAAGGTAAAATGAATATACATGATTTATTTTCCTTTAAAAATACAATACTTTACATTATTTGACTGAGGTAAATGTTCAGGCAGGAAGGAGAATTTTAAATGGCAGGCTTTTTTAAAAAATTATTTGGAGACAACAGTGCTGAAAAAACTCCGGCATCAAACGAGATAAAGCTTTTTAATCCTATCGAGGGAGAGGTTATTCCTCTTTCTGAGGTTAAAGATGAGGTTTTCAGCCAGGAAATTCTGGGAAAAGGTATCGCTGTAAGACCGGCGGTCGGCAAGGTTTTTGCTCCGGCTAACGGAACTATTCAGCAGATTTTTGATACACTTCATGCAGTAAGTATTCTTACCGACGATGGTGTTGATGTTCTTATTCATGTTGGTTTTGATACTGTAAAGCTTAAAGGCAAACACTTTAAAGGACACGTTACAGCAGAACAAAAGGTTAAAGCCGGTGATTTGCTGATTGAATTTGATGTTGACGCTATAAAAGCGGAGGGCTATGACCTCACTTCTCCGATGATTGTATGCAACACCTACGATTATAAAGATGTTATAACAAAAACCGGCGAAATGAAGCCACTTGAAGAAGTAATTCAACTGGTTAAAGGTTAATTTTTGTTTTTACTGTTTAAAAATTTAATCGGGTAGGTGAAAGGTAATGCAAACCGGAAACGGAAAAGGTGTTTTTGCCGGAATAGCCATAGGTAAAATTTTTGTGTTTAAGAAGCAGGAACTTGTAATTGTAAGAGGAACTGCTAATACTGTTGAAGAAGAAATTGAAAGATATAAAGCGGCTAAAGAACTTTCGGCAAAACAGTTAAAGGTTTTGTTTGATAAAACAGCAGCTGAGGTTGGTCAGGAAGAAGCGATGATTATTGATGTTCAGCTTCTTATGCTTGACGACCTTGACTATGAAGAAGAGGTATTAAGAAAAATTACCGAAGAAAAAGAAAATGCTGCTTATGCGGTTACTGCAACCGGAGAAGAGTTTGCAGAATTCTTTGCTTCTATGGACGACCCTTATATGAAAGCCAGAGCCGTCGATGTTGGTGACGTTTCAAAACGTATTGCAATGAATATTCAGGGAATAAATCCCGACGGAATAAAGATGGAAGAGCCGATGGTTATAGTTGCTGAGGATTTAACGCCAAGTGAAACCTTGCAGCTTGACAAAAATATGATTTTGGCATTTGTTACGCAGAAAGGCTCTTCAAACTCTCATACTGCTATTCTTGCAAGAACTATGAATATTCCTTCTCTTGTAGGTGCAGACATTGAAATTACACCTGAGCTTAACGGAAAGCTTATGATAGTTGACGGCAACAGCGGTAAATACTATATTGACCCTGACGATATTACGCTTGATGAAAAAGAAAGACGCCGTAAGGCTCAGCTCCAACAGAAAGAGCTTTTAAATCAGCTTAAGGGCAAGGAAAACGTAACTATTGACGGTAAAAAAATCAATATTTATGCAAATATAGGAAATCCAAAAGACGTTGATCTTGTTATAAACAACGACGCAGGCGGCATCGGACTGTTCAGAAGTGAATTTTTATATTTGGGAAGAGATAGTGCTCCGACTGAAGAGGAACAGTTTGCAAGTTATAAATATGTTGCCGAGAAAATGAACGGCAAAAAGGTTATTATCAGAACCCTTGATATCGGTGCTGATAAAAAGGCTGATTATTTTGGTTTTGCGGAAGAGGAAAATCCGGCTTTGGGATACAGAGCTATAAGAATTTGTCTTGATCAGGTTGACCTCTTTAAAACGCAGCTTCGTGCCATTTACAGAGCTTCTGCTTTTGGACAGATTTCAATTATGTTCCCCATGATTATCTCAGTGGCTGAGGTAAAAAGAATTAAGGAAATTTGTGAAGAAGTTAAGGAAGAGCTTATAAAAGAAGGACACGAAATTGCTCCTCACGTAGAGCTTGGTATAATGATTGAAACACCGGCTGCCGTTATGGTTTCCGATGAGCTGGCTAAGGAAGTGGAGTTCTTCAGTGTAGGAACAAACGATCTTACCCAGTATACTTTGGCAATTGACAGGCAGAATGCAAAGCTCGATAAGATTTATGATGCACATCATCCGGCAATTCTTAAGATGCTGAAGATGATTGTAGATAACGCTCACAAGGCAGGTGCCTGGGCAGGAATTTGCGGTGAACTGGGTTCAGATACAACTCTTACTGAAACTTTCCTCAGAATGGGCTTTGACGAGCTTTCTGTGTCTCCTACTTTTGTTCTCAGCGTAAGAAAAGCTGTAAGAGATACAGATCTATCAAAAAAGACTACAGTATAAATTATTGTACTATTATAAAAGAGAGATAATAAAAGGGATAAATGAGTAAATAAAATAAACGGAGGTTTTTCCAATGAAAACTGTAACATATACTATTAAAGATGAGCTTGGAATTCATGCAAGACCGGCAGGACTTATAGTTAAGCTTGCTAACGGTTTTAAAAGTGATATCAAGCTTGCTGTAGGCGATAGATCAGGTGACGCTAAGAGAATTATCGGCGTTATGAAGATGGCTGCAAAGCAGGGAGAAGTTCTTACCGTTACAATAAGCGGTGAAGATGAAGATGCAGCAGCTGCTGAAATTCAGAAATTCTTGGAAGTAAATCTGTAATTTCGTTAATGCTCAGGTAACTGTTTGTGATGACACAAGGAAAGGCATTGCTTTTCCTTGTGTCCGGAAAGTACATAAATGCTTGAGCTGAATACAGTTTTCTTTAGTTTTATTACTTTCTGCGGATTGTAATATGAACCCTGAAAAATAAATATTGAGTGGTTATTTTAATCAGGTATATTAAAAGCACAGTAACCGTATTCATTGGGCGAGAGTGGATTTTGTGTTTAGTGCTTTGATATAAAAGATACAATACATCAAAATATGAAAGGAGTAAATTTTTATGATGAAGTATCTTCAGAGATTGGGCAAATCTTTGATGCTCCCAGTAGCATGTTTGCCTGTTGCTGCTATCCTCATGGGTATCGGTTACTGGATTGATCCAAATATAATGGTTACAGGATCTACTAATCCAGTTGCAATGTTCCTTGTAAAAGCCGGCGGTGCACTTGTAGATAACATGGCTATTTTGTTCGCAGTTGGTGTTGGTGTTGGTATGACATTAGACAACGACGGTACAGGTGGTCTTGCAGGTCTTGTATCATGGCTTGTTATCACCACATTGTTGGCTCCTGCTGTTTCTTCCGTATTCCTTGGATACGGCAATGCAGATGCATTTAAAGAGATGAATTATGATTCTTGGTATGCATTCAACAAAATTCAAACTCAGTTTATCGGTATCCTCTGCGGACTTATCGGTTCAGCTTGCTACAACAAATTCCACAAGGTTAAGCTTCCTGACTTCCTTGGATTCTTCAGCGGCAAGAGAAGCGTTGCTATCGTTACAGCAGTTGTTTCCTGTATAGCGTCTTTCATTCTTCTCTTCGTATGGCCATTTATTTTCGGCGGCCTTATGACATTTGGTAAGTGGATCATTACACTTGGACCTATCGGTGCTGGTATCTATGCATTCTTTAACAGACTTCTTATTCCGTTTGGTCTCCACCACGCTCTCAACTCCATATTCTGGTTTGACGTTGCAGGTATCAACGATATCGGAAGATTCTGGGGTACAGCTGAAGGCGGTCTCCTCATGGCTGGACAGTCAGAGGTTAACGGCGAGATCATTAATCCTCTCCTCATGAACACAGGTGACCAGATAACAGGTATCTATATGTCAGGTTTCTTCCCTGTTATGATGTTCGGTCTTCCTGCTGCTGCTCTTGCTATGTACCACATGGCTAAGAAAGAGAAAAAGGGCGTAGCAATGGGTCTTTTGGCTTCTGCTGCTCTTGCATCATTCTTCACAGGTGTTACAGAGCCTCTCGAGTTCTCATTTATGTTCCTTGCTCCGGCTCTCTACGCTGTTCATGCTGTTCTCACAGGTATCTCTGTTGCTGTTACAGCTATGCTTCCAACAAGAGCAGGCTTCAACTTCTCAGCAGGTCTCGTTGACTGGTTCCTCAGCTTCAAAGCCCCTGGAGCAATGAATGTTTGGATGCTTCTCCTCATCGGCGTTGTTGTTGCTGTAATCTACTATGTAGTATTCAGATTCATGATTGCTAAGTTCAACTTCAAGACACCTGGCCGTGAAGATGACGACACAGATGAGACAAAGGTTACACTTTCAAACAACAACTACACAGAAGTTGCTAAGATCGTTCTCGAAGGCGTAGGCGGCAAGGGCAACGTTGCTTCTATCGACAACTGTATAACAAGACTTCGCCTTGAAGTTAAGGATTACACAAAGGTTGACGAGAAGAAGATTAAGTCTGCAGGTGTTGCAGGCGTTATCAGACCGGGCAAGACCAGCGTTCAGGTTATTATCGGAACACAGGTTCAGTTCGTTGCTGATGAGTTCAAGAAGCTTTGCAAATAAGATTTCTTAAACTACATAATTTTAAATTACTCGCTGATTGGGACGGGTCGCTCTGCGGCCCGTCTTTTACATTGTTTCTCCATAGAAAATTATAGATAATTAGTTTAAGAGTTTATCTGTCTTTTTACTGTTTGCTGATTTTTAACTTAGGGCTTATAAAGTAAATAAAAAAATTGTGAAAATAGTGTGTTTTTTATGGGGAAATAATGTAAAATTTATTGAAATTACATTAAAAATATTATACAATATCATAGAAGATAAAGTGCCGTTCTATTATTTGATGAAAGGAATTGTTTAAAATGAAGAAAATTGCGGTTACATATGACAACGGTCAGATTTTTCAGCACTTTGGTCACACGGAGTTTTTTAAAATTTACACAATTGAAAACGGTGCTGTTGTTAATTCAGCAGTTGTTTCTACAAACGGAAGCGGCCATGGTGCTTTATCCGGTTTTTTGCAGAAAAACGGTGTAGATACCCTTATTTGCGGCGGAATTGGCGGCGGTGCAAAAATGGCACTGGCTCAGGCCGGGATTACTCTGTACGGTGGAGCAGCGGGAGATGCTGATACAGCGGTTCAAAATCTTTTAGACGGTATTCTCAGTTTTAACCCTGACGTTATGTGCAGTCATCATAATCACGGAGATGGCCATAATTGCGGAAATCATTCCTGCGGCAATCATTGATATTATACAAATTTAATAATTATAAAAGATTTTATATCGGATAAATTTAATAAAAGTGTTGAAAAACATAAAAGTATCTGATATAATTTAAAAACGATAATATTAATTGAAGGAGAATTACAATGAAATTTACCAAAAGAATTTTAGCGGTTATGGCAGCAGTTCTCATACTTGCTGTATCATCCTTTACAGCGGTTGTTTCGGCAGATGAAAGTACATTGACTTTTAATGGTGGAAAGACTGCTAATGTAGGCGACACAATTACTTATACTTTCAGCCTTGGGGATTGCCCTGAACCTTTGGTTGGTATTCAGATGTATCTTTACTATAACCCTGAATATTTAAAGGCCAGTGAAAAATATAAGACTGATTTGTCAGGCTATGCTATTAATACTGCTCATATTGACGATAAAGGCAATGCACAGGTTAGAATTGCCTGCTCAAATATAAGCGGCATGGATTTCAGTTCTAAGGGAACAATTATTAGCCTTGATTTTGAGGTTCTTAAGGGCGGAGAAAGCGATATTACTTATTTTGTAACCGAGATGTATACTCTGGATAATTCAGGCGATGTTCCTGAAATAGTACCGCTTTCGGCTTACACTTTCCATCAGGACATTACTGTTAACGGTAATTCTGTTGCAGAAAATGAAACACCTAAGCTTGAAACTGACGATGACAAGTTTACAGATGATCAGATTTCCAACTTTGTGAATAATGAAGAGGGAAAGAGCGACGGACAGACTACATATGTTCCCGAGGTTGAATCCACCACAGAAGCCGGTCAGGGTGAAACAACAGAACCTGTTACAGACGAAAACGGAGAAGTTGTTACTACACCTGTTTCAGATGGTGAAAATCAGCAGGCAACAACCGACGGACAAAATGCAGATGGTGAAAATCAGCAAGAGGGCAATAACATTGTTTTGATTATCGTAATTATTGCAGGCGTAGTTGTTGTGGTTGGAATTATTCTTCTCCTTGTAACAAAAAAGAAAAATTGATTTAATACTCGCATAATTAAATAAAAAAGAATCGTGCTTCAAAATTTGTAAACTTAACCGACCTCCAAAGATCAGACTAAGAATCTGACAGTTGTGAGGTCGGTTTTTTATGGTTCTATACCAAATGTTGGGGTAATCAAGTAAAGTCTGAAAAACAAAATAAAAGCAGTTCTTTCCAGAAATTCTGTAATGGGATAAGGGAATAATGAGGTTTTACGGAAGACTGTAATAAAAAATCAGAGTTCTTTATAGAGACGCATAAAGTTCCGGAAATTTTAAGCATTTTCCCAGTCTTATTATGTATTGTTTTATCATAAACATATAAGATTACAAACATAAAAAAGCAGGCGGTTTTTTAATTAAAACTGCCTGCTTTATCTATTTTTTCTAATCCCGGCTATTGAAAGATAGCAATAACTTTCCTAATTAACTTATGATACGAGATACACTTGAATATATGTAGCGTCTATAATGCTGATTCTGCCGTCTTGATTATAATCGGCAAGAGATTCATCAAATTCATCTGATGCAGCCACCAATTTTACCAGGAATTTCTGAATTAAGCTTGCATCCGAAATGTTTATCTTTCCGTCCATATTAACGTCTCCCAGTTCATAATCATCGGGATTTTTTGTGGTAACCTCTACAACATAAACTTCAGACATAAAGGAATGATATGTTGATGAAAGAGCAACTCCGAAACGATATTTTGTACCGGGAGTCAAATCTGTGAAAACAGGTGACGGCTGCCATTCAGACTCCGGAGCGGATGAGTACATTGCACCGTCAATGCTTTGCAAGGTTACAGATGTGGAAGAAATTTTTTCCACATTTACTTCCGGTATTTTAGGTCTATCCGGAACATCAAGATGATAAATTTGACTTTTAAAATCATTATAGGTAGCGTTTCTTTGAATGTACAAATCAACTCCCGGCATCAGCACAAATTCAGGCTGTTCTGCAATATAAACAGCGTCGGACATATCCGGATTTGTACTTACCATGTAGTTTCCGTCAAATACTTTATAGATTTTATTGTAGATGTATGCTATACGCAAAGGCTCAATTTCAAAACGGCTGGGGATAAAATTAACAAACTCCTCTCCGCCGTCAGCAGGAGTTACTGTGAGCAGGGTAGCTTCATCGTCTTTTATCATGTCAGAAACAGATGAATCGGAAAAGA
The DNA here is from genome assembly GCA_944380855.1 of uncultured Clostridia bacterium. GTDB lineage: Bacteria > Bacillota > Clostridia > Oscillospirales > Acutalibacteraceae > Limousia. Next base: position 8,056 of record CALWIW010000010.1, read on the forward strand.
GTATATTTCCATTTTCATCTTTAACAGTATAAGCGTCCTGGTCGTAAATAATAGTCTCATTTTCATAGTCAAAGGATATTTCATTTTTGTAAATGTTAAAAACATATTCTGTAGGATTTTTACCCTCTGCCTCAGATACAATTTTCACTGTTGTTTTTCCCGGTGAGGTAAAGACCTTTTCATTCCAGTCGGCAAAATTAACTTCCTCTCCGTCTAAGAAAATTTTATCTGTACCCTGAGCCATAAAACGCACTCTGTCATCAAATTTTGAAAGGTAAATATTCTTTTCCGTAAAGTTTTCCGTGTTATAATATTCTTTTTTGTCGCCGTACTGCACAGCTAAATCCGTAAGATCTGAGGAAGCCTTTGTGTATTCTTTTTTCTCTGTATTTCCTCGGTTTCCCTGATTATCAACGCCGTATGCGTACAGTGTCACATTTTCGCCGGCGGTGAAATCTATTGTTATTGGAGCAGTGTATTTTTCATAGGAAGAATTATCAAAGGAGTAATAGATTTCTTCTGTTCCGTTGGCGGAAAGGGAAATCTCAGTTCCGTCCGGAATAGGGCCTTCCATTTCTGAAAATCTTACAGTTGACACAGCTGAATCAGAATCCGGCAATGGGTTTGTAAAGCCTTTTATGCATACGTTTGTTACATAAGCGTCATCCCCCATAGGACCATATACATCAGCCCATTCGTCGTTTACATATACATAGCTCTCTCCGCCGCTTCCAAGATACTGCGGCACATAATCGGGTGTTGGTTTTATGCACATTTCAACAGCTACAGGAGATGTATAGTTTGGGTTTTCAAGCTCTATAACAATACTGAAACGTTCGCCTTTGTTAAGCTTTACAGGATGGTCAAGCTCTATTGTGTGATATCCTGAATATACCTCTGTTCCGGTTTGGTTTTCCAGCTTTAATGTGCCGGATTGAGGCTGACTCTCTTCCACTCCTGTATATACAGAAATTGAATAGGAGGTTCCAACATCTGTTGTTTAGAAAGATACAGCTTCAAGCTGTTCGTCGTTTTCAGCGGTGAAAATATTTGCTACCATTGCTGATTTTGGATTTTCTGAATTTGTCGGTAGGGAATATGACCATCCCATGGTGTCGTACTGGTAGTTGCTTAAATAGTTGTCCGCTTCTTCCAATATGTATGTGTTGCCGGCTACAGTGGTTTTGTCCTCGTATGAGAGCCAGAAATATCCTTCATCTCCCCAGTCTGTTCCCCAGCTGTTGCGGACAAGCCATGCACCATCGTTTTCCGGCTGTTTGTTATCGTTAAAATTCTCTTTAGGATAATTATCATCCCAGCCAACAATAGTTACTACGTGGTTTGTGTTTTCATACTCATCGTTATACCATGCGTAAGTCACGGGATTATAGTTATCGTTGTTTGCACTGTAGAGAATAGCAACAGAACCGTAATTGAGGATTACTTCTTTTGTTATATCAAGAGGAACACCTCTGTCTGATGAACCGAAAATACCTGTTGGCATATAATAGGCGTCCTGCAAATGATAATCCGCTGTATATCGTAGTTCTTCATCAGGGTTTTGAGGATTTACACCGTCAAAAGGAGCTTTTTCGCTAAAAACCGGACCTTTCCACGCAGCCATTGTGCCCACTGCAAATCCGTTTGAACCGCCCTGCATATACGGGTCGTTGGTTTTGTAAAACTCTTCTTCCTCATCTCCTCTGTATGCAAACCACGCTGTATGGAGAGAGGAAAAACTCGTGTGAGGAAACTGGTCTAACAATGAGCTTTCAGCTACTGAATTTGCAGATACAGCCCAGCAAACTCCCAGCAGTTCCTGATTGTATACCGGAGAAATTTTTCCGGTGTCTCTTAAATCATATTTTTCCGGCAATTTTTCCAAGGCAGAATAGTTCTGTCTTGAAAAATACTTAATATAGCTTTCAGATAGATAGGAAAAATCCTGCATACTTGGTGCAAATCCCTGACCTCCGTTTTCAAGCCACTCTATGTACACCGAATTTATGTCTGACTCATCAAAGACATCTGTACGTGGGCTTGTCCTGATTTCAGGGTTTGTTTTATTTTTATCAGTGCTTTCCGCTGCATAAGCAGAAATTGTGCCTAATACAAGGACAACCGATAAAATAATGCTTACAGTGCTTTTTAACATTCGTTTTTTCAAATAACATCTCTCCTTTTTTAATATATACTTTAACAAAAATAATTTTACAATAAAAAAACCGGCAAGGCAAGAAAAACAAAATCACATTGACTATATAATCAGAAAAATATAACCTATATGTAGGCAAGCCACTCCCAAAAAGCAAAAGGAAGGTCTTGCCCGCCTTGAAACTAACTTGATTTTTAAATACAGGTTTTGCAAGGGGGAACTAAAAAACAAAACGTGGCTTGCAAAATGCAAACCACGTTCATTATCTAAATATAGTAAAATTTCATTCTATATGCAGGCGAGCCATTCCAAATAACTAAAGAAAAGGTTTCACCCACCTTGAAACGAACTTAATTTTTAAATACAAGTTTTGCAAGGCGGAAATAAAAATAAAGGTCTCGCCCGACGTGTGCAGAACCTAACCGTTAGATTAAACCAATGCACGTCGGAATTAAAATTATTCTTCGTTCCAGGAATACATTTTGCGGAGTTCCTTGCCTACAGCTTCAAGCTGATGCTCAGCTTCAATTCTTCTGCAGGAGTTGAAGTGTGAACGTCCTACCTTGTTTTCGTTAATCCACTTGGAAGCAAAAGTACCGTCCTGAATTTCTGTGAGGACTTTCTTCATCTCTTTCTTTGTTTCCTCAGTGATAAGACGCTTGCCTGTTTCGTAGTCGCCGAACTCTGCTGTATCTGAGATAGAGTATCTCATCATGCTGAAGCCGCCCTTGTAGATAAGGTCAACAATAAGCTTCATTTCGTGAATACACTCAAAGTATGCGTTTTCCGGAGCATAGCCAGCCTCAACAAGAGTTTCAAAGCCTGCCTTCATCAAAGCTGTAACGCCGCCGCAGAGAACTGCCTGCTCGCCGAAAAGGTCTGTTTCTGTTTCTGCTTTGAAAGTTGTTTCAAGAACGCCGGCACGGCTTCCACCGATACCTGCTGCATATGCAAGACCGATATCACGAGCTTTGCCTGTAGCGTCCTGATAAACAGCGATAAGGCAAGGAACGCCTTTGCCCTCTACATACTCAGAACGTACTGTGTGACCGGGTCCCTTAGGAGCAATCATAAATACGTCTACATCTGCCGGAGGTACAATCTGCTGATAGTGGATATTAAAACCATGGGCGAAAGCCAAAGCTTTACCCTCTGTAAGGTTTGGTTCGATTTCATTCTTATAAAGGTCAGCCTGCTTCTCATCATTAATAAGAATCATGATGATGTCTGCATTTTTTGCTGCCTCAGCAGCTGTCATAACTTTAAGACCTGCTGCTTCTGCTTTTGCCCAGGACTTTGAACCGTTGTAAAGTCCGACAATTACATTTACGCCGCTGTCATGAAGGTTAAGTGCGTGTGCATGACCCTGACTTCCGTAGCCAATGATTGCAACTGTCTTATCCTTGAGTAAGCTGAGATTACAATCTGCCTGATAATAAATTTTCGCCATTATAAATTCCTCCTTGCCGTGTACGGCATACAATAATTCTATATGTTGATTCGTGAAATTATTTTGATGACTCCGATACGCCTTTTTCTATGGCTATTGTGCCTGTTCTTACAATCTCACGGATTCCATATGGTTTAAGTAATTCCAGCAGAGTAGAAATTTTCTCCACTGTTTCGCAGTATTCAAGGGTAACTGTTGTGTTTGCTACATCAACCACCTTTGCCTGCATAAGCTCTGCAATTTTAATGATTTCAAAACGCTTAGCGGCCGAACTGTGAACCTTTATAAGACAAAGCTCACGGCTTACAAATTCGCCCTCTACAAGCCTTTTAACCTTGATTACAGGGATAAGCTTGTTGAGCTGCTTTTCAATCTGTTCAACGACATATTCGTCACCGTTGGCAACAACCGTAATTCTCGATACCTTTGGGTCGTTGGTTACGCCCACAGCCAGAGAGTCAATGTTGTAGCCTCGTCTTGAAAACAAACCGGAAATTTTAGAAAGCACACCGGCTTGGTTTTCAACAAGTATGTATAATGTATATTGCTGCATATCTTCACCTCGTTATATTGACGGTGTATCGGGATACACATTACAAACAAGAATAAAAGGTCCGTCTGTTTTCAGCATTTGTTCCGCGTATTTTTCTGCTTCTTCATTTGAGGAAGCCATTGCACATGGAATGTCATAGGCTTCTGCAATTTTAAGGAAGTCAGGCTTTGTATCAAGAATTGTCGCTGAATGTCTGTGGTCGTAAAGCTTGTCCTGAAGCTCTCTTACCATTCCGAGACGTGTGTTTCTCATTATAATTATTTTAACGCTGATATTGTTCTGAACGATAGTTCCAAGCTCGTTCATGTTCATTTGAAAGCTTCCGTCACCGCAGACAGCCATAACTTCCCTTGTAGGTCTTGCTATTTTTGCACCTACTGCCGCAGGAACGGAATATCCCATTGTTCCCATTCCGCCGGTGGTTAGAAATCTTCCTTCTTTTATCTTAAAGTTATTTGCACACCAAATCTGATTTTGTCCCACGTCAGCCACAAGTATTGCTTTTGACGGGAGCATAGAGCTGAGCTTTGATATGAAAGCTCTCGGTTCTACAAAACCGTCAAATGTGGGGGGGACTCTGTAAAGCTCTTGTTTCCAGCGTTTTAAAGTTTCGCCCCAAGCATTGGAAATATGGTATTCCCCGATTTCTTCCAAAAGCTTGTTTACGACATTTTTCATATCGCCTACAATAGGAATAGTGGTTTTAACATTTTTTCCTATTTCAGCAGGGTCAATATCAATATGAATAATTGTAGACTTTGAAGACATCTGGTCGGGAGCCGCAACGGCTCTGTCTCCCAGTCTTGCTCCGCATACTATTACAAGATCGGCTTCATGCAAAGCTCTGTTGGCAGTAGCTTTCCCGTGAGTACCAAGCATACCCAAATAAAGCTCATGGTCTGAGGGCATAACGCCTATTCCCATCATTGTTGAAACAACAGGTATGCCTGTTTTCTTTGCAAATTCCACAAGCTTTAGCTTTGAGCCTGAGGAAAGCACGCCGCCGCCTGCCACAATCACAGGTCTTGTACTGCTTTTTATCAGTTCTATTGCTCTCTTTATCTGAACCTGATGACCTTTTGTGTTAGGCTTATATCCGATAATGTCAACGGTTTGCGGGTAAACAAATTCTTTTATTTCATTTTGCTGTATATCTATCGGAATATCAATAAGTACCGGACCCGGTCTGCCTGTTGAAGCAATATGAAACGCCTCTTTAAAAACTCTCGGCAAATCCTCGGTTTTGCTCACAAGATAGCTGTGCTTTACGAAAGGCTCACAGGCTCCTGTTATGTCTGCCTCCTGGAAAACATCTCTTCCAAGCAAGTCGCTTCTTACCTGTCCTGTAATTGCCACCATGGGTATTGAGTCGGTATAAGCAGTGGCAATACCGGTAATAAGATTTGTAGCTCCCGGACCTGAAGTAGCAACGCAAACTCCGGGTTTTCCGCTGGCACGGGCATAACCGTTTGCAGCGTGGGCAGCGTTCTGCTCCTGCCTTACAAGAATATGCCTTATTGACGAATCATATAAGGAATCGTAAAACGGACAGATTGCCGCTCCGGGATATCCGAACACTACTGAAACGCCCTCAGCTTCAAGGCATTTCACCATAATGTCTGCACCGTTTATCATTTTTTTCGCTCCCGTCAATTATTGTTATCTGCATTTCGACAGGATTTATCTCTGTATGAGCATTTACCCAAATCGTATTTTAATGCAATTTAATTCATTATAATATAAACAAAATAAAATGTAAAGTGGAAAAGCCTATTTTAGAAGAAAAAAATTTTAAAAAGCTAAAGCGTTAAAACGGTAGTGTGTAAAAATAAAATTTATGTTTTCAATGTTTTTATGCACAATTTGACCTGTGAATTATTGAAAAACTATTTTATTTATAATATCATATTAGTGTAAAATTCAGTTTTTTGTGAAAGGATATTTTATGTCAAATAATAAAAGAAATCTTTTTTCAAAGGGTGACATATTCATTGTAGGCACGGTAATTATAATATCTTTGTGCTTTTTGTTTTCAGCTTTTAATTCTGCTAATGAATCGGATAAGGCGGTGTGTATAAAAGTAAACGGCGAAATTTATACGGAAATATCTTTATCAAAGTCACAGGAGCCTCGGGAAATACGCCTTGAGAATAACGGACACAATGCCGTAATTTATATAGAAAAGGGAGAGGTTTGTTTTTCTTACTCGGACTGTCCCGATAAGCTTTGTGTAAATCAAGGGAAAATTTCAAAAACAGGCGAGAGTATTGTGTGTTTGCCGGGACGTTTTTCTGCTTCCATAATCTCTTTAAAAAACGACAGCGGATTAGACGCTGTTGTTCACTAAGGAGGCGGCGTATGAAAAAAAATAAACTTACATTATCTCTGACTCAGAACGCTCTTTTTTGTGCCTGTGCCATTGTACTTTCCATATTTGAAAGCTTCCTGCCGGATTTGCCCGTTGCTGTTCCGGGAATGAAACCCGGACTTGCAAATATTGTAACCATGACAGCCATTGAGGTTCTGGGGTTTTCTTCGTCACTTTACGTTACAGTGGCAAAATCCTGCTTTGTCCTTTTGACAAGGGGAGTAACCGCTTTTTTAATGAGCATTTCCGGAGGATTGTGCAGTATGGTTTTGATGTATGTGATTATGAGAAGTAAAAAGCCCCGTTTCGGCTGTATCGGAACTGCTGTTGCCGGTGCATTTGCTCATAACATGGCACAGCTTACTATGGCTTCGTTGCTTACGAATACCCTTATATTTTATTATGTTCCTTTTATTTCGATAATATCGGTTGTAACAGGAAGCATAACGGGAACAGCAGTATATTTTGTATTGCCGCCTATTGTAAGAGCTTTAAAACATTCGGGTGATATACCTAAGTGAGATTTAAAATTCATGTTATTTTCACACAGTTGTGAACAAAGGGGGCAGCCTTATACATTGCAATACTGCGGCAGTACAATGTATAATAATATATAAAACTCTGCGTAAGCGAAGAATAAACAAACGGAGGCGTTTATGAAACAAGAATTACATCATCTTAAAAAGTACACACTTCCTATTTTCGCCTGCCTTGCCTTGCTCTGTGTTCAGGCTTACTGTGACTTGTCACTGCCGGAATATATGAGCAATATAGTTAATGTGGGTATTCAGCAGGGAGGAATTGAATCAATCGTTCCCGAAAGACTCAGGGCAGATGACATGGAAGCTTTGGAATTGTTTATGACACCTGAAGAAAAGGAAACTGTTTTAAGTTATTACACTCCTGAAGAAGTCTACGGCGACCCGATGTATGTTCTTGGGGATATAAAAACCGAGGAGCTTAAAGAACTTGAGGAAAGCTTTAAAAGCCCCATGGCGACTCTTTACCTTTTGCAAAATTCCGCTTCTCAAAACGGGGAGAACAGCTCGGAAAGCGGAAATCTTACCGACAGCGTTTTGGGCAGCGAACATCAAATGACCGTGCCTGAGGGTATGGACATAACTGACGTTTTGTCCTCTATGCCGGAAGAGGGAAGAATGGCAATAAGGGATAAGGTTGAACAGGCAATGGCACAGATGGAAACATTGGGCGGCGATACCGTCAATCAGATGCTTACTGTCTACGTTCAGGAGCTTTATAAACACGCCGGTGTAGATACAGATTCCATAAGAAACGGATATCTGATAAAATCCGGTCTTATAATGATTCTTTATACTCTGTTTATGGCGGCTGCAAATATCTCTACAGTGTTTATCGCTTCAAAGGTAGGTTCGGGATTTTCAAGGGACTTGCGGCGTTCGGTATATACAAAGGTTATCCGTTTTTCGGGAAAAGAATCTGCAAAGTTTTCAACAGCTTCACTTATTACCAGATGTACAAACGACATACAGCAGATACAAATGGTAATTATAATGTTTATAAGAATAGTTTTGTATGCACCTATACTGGGAATAGGTGCTTTGGTAAAGGTTTTATCCTCGGGGGCAGATATGTCATGGGTAATTCTTGTTGCAGTACTTGCTGTTTCCCTCGTGGTGATAATTCTTATGATTTTTGCAATGCCGAAATTTACCAGCCTGCAAAAGCTTATTGATAAGCTTAACCTTGTTTCAAGAGAAATCCTTACCGGCCTGCCGGTTATCAGAGCTTTTTCACGAGAAACCTATGAGGAAAGACGTTTTGCGAAAGCAAACAAAAACCTTATGAAAACAAACCTGTTTGTAAACAGAATAATGGCGGTTATGATGCCGGCAATGATGTTCATAATGAACGGAACCAGCGTACTTATAATTTGGGTAGGATCAGGATATGTTGACAGCGGAGCATTGCAGGTCGGAGACATGATGGCGTTTATCCAGTATACAGTGCAGATTATTCTGAGCTTCCTTATGCTTTCCATGATGAGTATTATGCTGCCGAGAGCGTATGTTTCCGCAAAGCGTGTAAACGAGGTTTTAAGCACTGAAATATCCATAGCAGATCCGACAAATGAAAATCTCCGTTCCTTTGATGAAAGCAAAAAAGGCATAGTTGAATTTGACAATGTATGTTTTAAATATCCTGGAGCCGAGGAATGTGTTTTGAAAAACATAAGCTTTACAGCTTATCCTTCTCAAACTACGGCATTTATCGGAAGCACCGGCTCCGGAAAATCCACCCTTATTAATCTTATCCCGAGATTTTATGATGTTACGGAAGGTTCCATAAAGGTTTCGGGAACTGATATAAGAAATGTAAAAATCCATGATTTGCGTGAGAAAATCGGTTATGTTCCTCAAAAGGGCTTTCTTTTCAGCGGCACAATAGCTTCCAATATTGCTTACAGCAACGAGGATATGGAGGATTCAAAAATTGAAAAGGCTGCACAGATTGCACAGGCTGAGGAATTTATTAACAGCAAGCCTCAGGGATACGACTCAGGTATTTCACAGGGAGGCACAAATGTTTCGGGAGGTCAAAGGCAAAGACTTTCTATAGCGAGAGCGGTTGCCAAGAACCCGGAAATATATATATTTGACGACAGCTTTTCCGCACTTGACTTTAAAACAGATAAGGAGCTTCGTGCCGCTTTGAACAAAGCAACAAAAGACAGCACAATACTTATTGTGGCTCAGCGTATTTCCACAATACTCCATGCGGACAATATAGTTGTTTTGGACGAAGGAAAAATTGCCGGAATGGGAACTCATCAGGAGCTTTTGAAAAACTGTGAAGTATACAGACAAATCGCATCATCTCAGCTTTCAAAGGAGGAATTGAACAATGGCTAACAATCACGGCAGAAGAGGTCGCGGTCCCGGAATGGGCGGAGGTATGCACGGAGGAATGAACCCGGCAGAAAAAGCCAAGGATTTCAAGGGTACCATGAGAAAGCTTTTCAGATACTTAGGCAATTATAAAATCGGCTTAATTGCCGTATTCATTTTTGCCGCCGCAAGCACTGTGTTTACCATTGTAGGTCCTAAAATTTTAGGTAATGCTACAACGGAAATATTTAACGGAATTATGAGTAAGTTTTCCGGTGGAAGCGGAATAAATTTCGGAGCAGTAGGTCAAATTCTGATTTTTCTTCTTTGCCTGTATGTTATATCAGCTTTATTGGGTTTTATTCAGGGTCTTATAATGTCAACAATAACCCAAAAAATAGGTTATAAAATGAGAGATGAAATAAGCAGAAAAATACACAGGCTTCCTATGAACTTTTTTGATAAAAGACAAACAGGCGACGTGCTTTCTGTTATAACCAACGACGTGGACACGTTCACAACAGGACTTAACCAATGCTCCACACAGCTTATAACCTCTGTTACAACCATTATAGGCATACTGATAATGATGTTTTCCATGGACGTTGTTCTCACTCTTGTGGCTCTCGTAACTTTACCAATATCCTTTTTTGTTATTTCTAAGGTTATAAAAAAGTCTCAGAAACACTTTGTGGATCAGCAGAACTATCTGGGAGAGGTAAACGGTCAGATAGAGGAAACCTTCAGCGGTTCAACGGTTGTTCAGGTGTTTAATCACGAAGAAGAAAATATCAAGGACTTTGACAAGTCAAACAGCAAGCTTTACAGTTCCGCTTGGAAATCACAGTTTTTATCAGGACTTATGATGCCTATAATGCAGTTTATAGGTAATCTGGGATATGTTGTTATAGCAGTTTTGGGAGGATATTTTGCTATAACCGGAAGAATTACGGTTGGTAATATCCAGTCATTTATTCAGTATGTAAGACAGTTTACCCAGCCGGTTCAGCAAATCGCTCAAATTTCAAATATGATGCAGTCTATGGCGGCTGCGGCAGAAAGAGTTTTCAAATTTCTTGATGAGAAAGAGGAAAATCAGACCGCTGAAAACCACGCTAAAATTTATAAAGACGGAGAATACAAAAATGTTACTCCAAATGACATTATAGGAAACGTAACATTTAAAAATGTTTGCTTCGGTTATAATCCTGACAAAATTATAATAAAGAATTTCTCATCACAGGTTAAGCAAGGACAGAAAATAGCTATTGTAGGTCCTACCGGAGCGGGAAAAACAACGATAGTAAAGCTTCTTATGCGTTTCTATGATTTAAACAGCGGCTCAATTTATATTGACGACTACAATATTACGGATTTTGACCGCAGTGAGCTAAGAGAGGTTTTCGGCATGGTTTTGCAGGATACATGGCTGTTTAACGGTACAATTATGGAAAATATCCGTTACGGAAGTCTCGGTGCAACAGACGAAGAGGTAATAAAGGCTGCAAAAGCCGCTCATGTTCACGGCTTTGTGCAGACTCTCCCCGACGGCTACAATATGGTATTAAACGAGGAAGCTTCAAATGTTTCCCAAGGACAAAAACAGCTTCTGACTATAGCCAGAACTATTCTTGCAGACCCGAAAATACTTATTCTTGATGAAGCTACGTCCTCAGTTGATACAAGAACGGAAATTCAGATTCAAAAGGCAATGGATAACCTTATGCAGGGAAGAACAAGCTTTATAATAGCTCACAGACTTTCCACAATTAAAAATGCCGATCTTATCTTGGTTATGAAAGACGGAGATATTGTGGAGCAGGGAACTCACGATGAACTTATTGAAAAGAACGGCTTCTATGCAAATCTTTATAATTCTCAGTTTGAGGCAGCGTAATGCTGTAAAAAGGCTAATATAAAATATAAAAACGAAAAGAGGCTGCGGTGAGATAAACTCGCCGTAACCTCTTTTACTTGTATACGATTATTCTTCGGTATCAGTATATGTATGGGTACATATTTCTTTTATTTTATCACGAAGGGTCAAAAAATCCTCAAAGGCCTCAGGCTTTTTTCGAGGGTCACGCAGTACAGCCGCAGGATGTAGCATTGCCATCATTTGAACGCCGTTTTTTTCAAAGAATATTCCGTGTTCCTTGGTGATTTTTATATCCGGCTTGATTATCTTCGCGGCGGCAATTCTGCCGAGGCAAACAATAATTTTAGGACGGATAAGCTTAACCTGATTTCTCAGCCATTCAATACACATTTCCTGTTCTTCCGGACGTGGGTCGCGGTTTTTCGGAGGTCTGCATTTTACCATGTTTCCTATGTAAATGTTTTTATGTCTGTCCAAATCTACTGCTGTAAGCATCTTATCAAGAAGCTGACCGCCTCGTCCTACAAATGGTTCTCCCTGCAAATCTTCGTTTTCTCCCGGACCTTCTCCTATAAACATAACCTCGGCATTTCTGTTTCCTGTTCCGAATACCACGTTTGTGCGGTGTTCGCATAAACCGCATTTGCGGCACTGCATACATTCTTTTTCAAGGGCTTCCCAATTATCAAACATTTTGTCAACATCCTTTTCTGTAAATTTGTATTTTAATTTAAGATATATACCTTATAACGGTTGAAATTTCTTTTATGTAGGTGTAAAATATACTAAAGATAAGATTCGGCATTGCCGATAAAAAGGTAAGGTGGTTATAATATGAAAATTATGGTAGAAACATCAGCAAGACATATTCATGTTACTAAAGAGGTTTTCGCAACTCTCTTTGGCGAGGGTGCAACTCTTACAAATAAGAAAGACCTTTCTCAGCCGGGACAGTTTGCCTGTGCGGAAAAAGTTACTGTTGTAGGTCCAAAGGGACAAATCACAATGTCTATTTTAGGACCTTTCCGCAGTGCTTCTCAGGTTGAGGTTGCTTTGACAGACGCAAGAAAGCTTGGCATAGCAGCTCCTGTACGTGAGTCCGGAGATATAGAGGGAACACCTGGCTGCAAGCTTGTAGGACCTTGCGGCGAATGTGAAATTGACAAGGGCGTTATTGCAGCAAAAAGACACATTCATTTCACACCTGAAAACGCAAAGGAATGTGGTGTTGAGGACAAGCAGGTTGTATCTGTTAAAATCAATTCACCGGAAAGAAGCCTTGTTTTCGGCGACGTTGTTGTAAGAGTAAGCGAGAAGTTCGCACCTGCAATGCACATTGACACAGACGAGTCAAATGCGGCAGGTATTACCGGAACAGTAGACGGAGAGATTATCCTCTGATAATTTTAAATTACCTATTATATTATAAAGCATAAAAGCAGCTGTGAAAAGTATTTTTTACGGCTGTTTTTTTTATTTGATTATTCTGTTTTAACATATTTAAGTTGACTTAATGGCTATAAAGTGTTATTATAATACTAAAATACGGTAAGATTTTGATAATTTTTATATTATTTAACAAAATTTATTGTTATGTAAAAGGAGGTCTTTAAATTAAATTGAAAAAAACAAAAATTTTGGCAGGAATACTTACTTCGGCTATTCTGCTGTCATCTATGCCTGTATATTCATTTGCGGCAGAGGGAGATGTGGAAATAAACGAAACTAACTTTCCTGACGAGAGCGTACGTTATGTGGTAAAAAAAGCAGACAAGGATAAGAACAATGTTTTGTCTCAGGAAGAGATAGCGGCGGTAACCGAGCTTAAATTCTCGTCCCATCCGTCTCCCTTGGCAGATACAACAGGTCTTGAATATTTTACAAATGTGGAAACTTTGAACATTTCCAGCACATCTATGACAGAAATGGACTGGGGAATTTTCCCGAAACTCACCACTTTAAATTGTTACAGCAACAGAAGCGTTAAGAAGCTTGATGTAAGCAAAAATACAGAGCTTGTAACCCTTGACTGTTCCGGAGATCAGATAGAAGCGTTGGATTTGAGCAACAACACAAAGCTTGAAACAGCAAAAGTCAATACCAATAATCTTTCTGTTCTGGTTTTGGGTGATAATAAAAATCTAAAAGAGCTGAACTGTGAAAGAAATAAGCTGACAGAACTTGACGTCAGCGGTTGTACAGCACTTGAAAATCTCGCATGTCCAAACAATATGCTTGTAAATCTTGACCTTACAAATAATACAGAACTTATCAGGCTTTCAGTAAACAATAATCATAACCTTGAGAGTCTTGATATTACTAAATGTACAAAGCTTACACATATTGATACAGGATTTACTGAAGCTATGAAAGAGCTTGACCTGAGAAATAATACCGCTCTTGAAGATGTAAGCTCAAGCTACGGAGGTCTTGTGCATATCTATTTGGGTGACTGCTATCCTAATTTGAAAAATCTGGGAATTGATACAAATGACCTTGTTGAGGTTGATTTAAGCGGAGTTACAAATACAGGATTTATCAATTTAAGAGATAATAATCTTACAAGTTTAGACATAAGCAACTGTGTCGAGGGAGCAAATGTTCAGACTGTCGGTAACTCTTATGATATTGAGGTTGACCCGACACGTACATTTGATCTTTCAACACTTCCCGGAAAATTTGACGTTACAAAGGCTTCAAACTGGACCGGCGGTACGGTAGACGGAAATATTCTGACAGTTGACGAGGGAGCAGAAAAAGTTACATACAGCTATGATATAGGAAAGAACACGACAGCCGAGTTTATGTTAAATGTTACGGCTAAAGCATTTGAATTGGGCGATGTTAATGAGGACAATGCAGTAAACATTGTAGACGCAACTTTGATACAGAAGTATATTGTTAAGATTATAGCGGACGGAGAAGGCTTTAATGCCAAGCTTGCAGATGTTAATCAGGACGGTACTGTAAGTATTATTGATGCAACAAAGGTTCAGGTTATGATTTCAAAAGAATAAAATAAAAAATGGCTGCAGCGAAAGAAAAATCACCGCAGCCGTTTTTATTATTAAAAAGGTTATTTAACCAAAACCGATAATATTTATTTTGATAATATATTAATACTCATTGCATACCTGGAAAATGTAAAATTTCAGATAATATGATTCATCAGCTGCCCACAAAATTGGGTGGTCAGGTGACTGGGTTCTGAATTCCACCTGCCTGAGTCTCTTATGAACGTTTTTGGCAGCCTGACCGATTGTTTTTGTAAAAAGCTCATAGGTCATAAAATGTGAACATGAGCAGGTGGCAAGAAAACCTCCGTCTTTTACCAGCTTCATGGCTCTAAGGTTTATTTCTCTGTAACCCTTTGTAGCGTTCTTAACAGAGTTTTGAGATTTTGCAAAAGCAGGAGGGTCAAGAATAACCACATCAAATTTTTCTCCTTTTTCCTCAAGCTCAGGCAAAAGCTCGAAAACGTCACGGCAAATAAATTTTACCTTTGAGTCAAGACCGTTAAGCTTTGCGTTCTTTTCTGCCTGTTCCACAGCAAGCTCGGAAGCGTCAACTCCCAAAACATTTTCTGCACCGCCTATTCCCGCATTAAGTGCAAAAGAGCCGGTGTGTGTAAAGCAGTCCAAAACAGAAGCTCCCTTACACAGCTTTTGAATTGCAAGACGGTTGTATTTTTGGTCGAGAAAAAATCCTGTCTTTTGTCCGTTTTCTATATCAACGTAATATTTAACTCCGTTTTCCGTAATGATTACATCGGTGTCAAAGGGCTTCCCTAAAAATCCTTTAGTTCTGGGCATTCCCTCTAAGGAACGTACCTTGGCGTCGCTTCTTTCATAAACGCCTTTTATTTCTATTCCGTCCTCTTTCATAACTTCAACAAGCAGAGAAACTATAAGCTTTTTTTGAATGTCGATACCTAACGCCAATGACTGCACAACAAGAACGTCGGAAAATTTATCTATTACAAGACCCGGAAGAAAATCAGCTTCCCCGAAAATTACACGGCAGCAAGAGATATCAACCGTTTTCTTGCGGTAGTCCCATGCGTTTTTGACTCTTTCTTTAAAGAATTTTTCGTTAATTTCCGTATTTGGATTTCTTGTAAGCATTCGTACTCTTATTTTTGAGTTGTCGTTTATAAAGCCTTTGCCCATGGGATAACCGTCAAAATCAAGCACATCAACAATATCGCCGTTTTTATATTCGCCTTTAGTCTTAGAGATTTCATTGTCGAATATCCACATACCGCCTGATTTTAAAAGTCTGCCTTCGCCTTTTTTAAGTATTACTGTTGCCATATTTCCATTTCCTCTTCTTTTTTGTTTGCTATGATTATATCACAAAAACCTGCAAAATAACAAGGCGGATAAATTGAAAAAAATACTTTTTCCTGATTGTTTGCAGAGAAAAACAGCCGTTGTAAATAATAAAACGGCTGTTTTGATATTTAGTGTTTATTACTTTAATAGAGGGTTAACGTCGGTGCTGTGTCCCATTATTATGAGAGTTTCGTCACGTCTGAATACGTGGTCAGGACTGGGGAGAGGACTTATAACATCTCCCACCTTTGTTGCAAGTATGCTGATATTGTATTTTGAACGTATGGATTTTTCAATAATACTTTTTCCTACCCAAGAAGATGGTACGGAAATTTCATAAATCGCATACTCTGAGGTCAGCTCTATATAGTCAAAAACATTCTTTGCACCGAATTTCATTGCAAGACGTTCTGCCGTTTCCTTTTCGGCGTATATAACATAGTCTGCTCCGTTTCTGAGAAGCAATTTCTTGTGAACCTCGGTATCAGCTCTGGCGATTACAAATTTTGCACCGAAATCTTTTAAAAGCACTGTTATTTCCAAGGCACTTGGGAAATTGTCGCCGATAGCAACAACGCAGATATCAAAGTTTGCAACGCCCAAGGCTCTTATAAACTCTTCGTTTGTGCAGTCTCCGATTTCTACATTGCGGACGTACTTCAAAGAGGATTCAGCACGAACCTCGTCTTTTTCTATGGCAAGAACCTCATTTCCTTCTTCAATCAGCTTTTTTGCCATAAATATTCCGAATCTGCCTAAACCGATAATGAGAACGCTTTTCATTTATATTTCCTCCGTTAATTTGCACTTTGTCTTTTTGTTTTTTAAATTAAAATTAACCTATCTGTATTTTTTCCTGAGGAAGCTTTGAAAGGGGAGACAAATGCTCCGCGGAAAAAGCAAATAGAATAGTAAGAGAACCTACTCTTCCGAATATCATCAGAAGTATTAATATTATTTCTGAAGCCATAGAAAGCCCCGGAGTTATTCCTAAAGTAAGACCGACAGTAGCAATAGCCGATACACATTCAAACATGGCGGCATTAAGGGTTACGCCCTCGATTGCGGAAACAGCCATGGTAGCGGCGATTGAAAGCACAATATACATTGCAACAACGGTAAAGGCTTTTTTTGCAATGTCATCGTCAATTCTTCTGCGGAAACATTCAATTGATTTTTTTCTTTTAAATGTAGATATAATACTTAAAAGAAATACTGCAAATGTTGTTGTTTTAAGACCGCCGGCAGTAGAACCCGGAGAACCGCCCACTATCATAAGACAAATAATAACAAGCTGGCTGGCGTGGGTTAGATTTGCAAGGTTTACAGTATTAAAGCCCGCTGTTCTTGCGGTAACTGACTGAAAAAGAGAATTTAAAATCTGGTCGCCTATATTTTTTCCCTGTAGCTCAGTTCCTTTAAGCTCGCAAAGATATATAATTAATGCTCCTGAGATTATCAGAAACAAAGTAAATGTAAGCACAATTTTACTGTGAAGTCTTAACATACTGAATCGGCCTTTGTTTGTAACAATATCGTTCCAAACAAAAAATCCAAGACCGCCTATAATAATCAAAAACATAATAATCAGGTTAAAGTACCAGTTGTTTTCAACGCTTGTAAGGGAAGAAAAAGCCTGCTGATAACCCATAAGGTCAAAGCCTGCATTGCAAAAGGCGGAAATTGAATGAAAAACCGAATAAAAAAGTCCCATACCGAATCCTAAATGGGGAACAAAATAAAAGGACAGCAGAAAAGCTCCGATTGCTTCTATAAGCATAGAGCCTATAAAAATAAATTTTGTGATTTTGACTATTCCCCCAAGCTGAGGCATAGCAACGGATTCCTGCATAAGAACACGCTGGGAAAGTCCTATTTTTCTTTTTGTCAGCGTGATAAGGGATATGGCCAAGGTCATAAAGCCGATACCGCCTATTTGAATAAGTGCCAAAATTACCACTTGACCGAATAAAGACCAATACTGATATGTATCGAATCTGACAAGTCCGGTAACGCAGGTAGCTGAGGTTGAGGTGAACAGTGCGTCAATAGGTGATGTTACTATTCTTTCTTTTGTGGCTATGGGGAGCATTAAAAGCAATGCACCGCCGATTATTATTACGCAATAGCCTAAAAGTATTTTTTTCATTGTTGAAATATTTCTGATTTTTTTCCAGAAAGAAATCTTCCCGTTGTCTATCAAACAATCATCTCCTGCAAAATTATTTTCTATATTTTAATGAAAAACAGTAAGATGTGACTAAATCTTAGGATATATTATAGCACATAAAAAATAAATTACAATTTCTTTTCAATTATTTTTTCTCTATTTATCACATGATTATATAAAAGACAACATATACAGGAAAATTTGTTTGTTTTTCCCTTAACCGAGATTTTTTTATTAAAGACATCTTTGCAATCTATATTATTTATTATAATTGTTAAAAAAGGGGTTTATTTTACACCTATTAGGTGGTATAATATAAAGGATTGTTAAAATGTGATAAGTGTTGCTCTTTGAGAAAGGACAGCAGTGACATTAACATAAAGAAATCCGCAAGGATAAATGAAAGGATGAACAGTTTATGAGTCTTCTTAAAACATTGTTCGGCAATTACAGCAAAAAGGAGCTTAAAAGAATTCAGCCCATCTGCGACAAGGTTCTTTCCTTGGAAGATAAGTATGCGGCCATGTCAGACAAAGAATTAAAAGCACAGACACCTTTGTTTAGAGAAAGATTTGAAAAGGGAGAATCTCTCGACGATATTTTGCCCGAGGCTTTTGCCGTTTGCCGTGAGGCTTCCTGGCGTGTGCTTGGAATGAAGCACTTCCCTGTACAGATTATCGGCGGTATTGTTCTTCACCAGGGAAGAATTGCGGAAATGAAAACCGGTGAAGGTAAAACACTTGTGGCAACACTTCCTGCATACCTCAACGGTCTTACCGGAAAAGGCGTACATATAGTAACCGTCAACGATTACCTTGCACGCCGTGACTCAGAATGGATGGGCAAGCTTTACAGATTTTTGGGACTTACTGTTGGACTTATAGTTCACGACCTTGATAATGAAAAGAGAAAAGCAGCTTATGATGCGGACATTACTTACGGCACAAACAACGAGCTGGGCTTTGACTACCTCCGTGACAACATGGTTGTTTACAAGGAAAAGAAAGTTCAGAGAGAGCATGTGTTTGCCATCGTGGACGAGGTGGACTCAATCCTCATCGACGAAGCAAGAACACCGCTTATTATTTCAGGTAAAGGCGACAAGTCCAGCGACCTCTACGAAAGAGCCGATAAATTTGCTCAGACCCTCACCTGTCACAAGTTTACGGAGATAGACGCAAAAGAGGACATGGAGGACTATTATAAGGAAAACAAAATTGACTATATAGTTGACGAAAAGGCAAAGACTGCAACTCTTACTCAGCTTGGCGTTAAAAAGGCTGAGGAATATTTCCAGCTTGAAAACCTTACAGACCCTGAAAACCTCACAATCCAGCACCACATCAACCAGGCTATAAAAGCCCGCGGAATTATGAAAAGGGATATCGACTACGTTGTTAAGGACGGCGAGGTTATAATCGTTGACGAGTTCACCGGACGTCTTATGTACGGAAGAAGATACAACGAGGGTCTTCATCAGGCAATTGAAGCAAAAGAGGGCGTTAAAATCGAAAGTGAAAGCAAAACCCTTGCCACTATCACATTCCAGAATTTCTTCCGTCTTTACAAGAAGCTTTCCGGTATGACAGGTACAGCGGCAACAGAAGAAGCCGAGTTCCGTGAAATTTATATGCTGGATGTTGTGGAAATCCCAACAAACAAGCCTTTGGCAAGAAAGGATTTGCCGGACCTTGTTTTCCGCACAGAAGCAGGAAAGTTCAACAATGTTATTGAAGATATAATAAAGTGCCATGAAAAGGGTCAGCCTGTCCTTGTTGGTACTATTTCAATTGAAAAGTCAGAAATCCTCAGTAAAATGCTGAAGAGAAAGGGTATTGAACACAACGTGCTCAATGCTAAACAGCATGACCGTGAGGCTGAAATAGTTGCTCAGGCAGGTAAATTCGGTGCGGTTACAATCGCCACTAACATGGCAGGACGTGGTACCGATATCGTGCTGGGCGGTAACGCTGAATACATGGCTAAAGCCAAAATGAGAAAGCAGAATATTCCTGAGGAGCTTATCGCAGAGGCAACAGGCTTTGCGGATACTGACAACGAGGAAATCCTTGAGGCAAGAAGAATTTACAAGGAATATTACGACAGCTTTAAGGATGAGATAAAGGAAGAGGCAGAAAAGGTAAGAGCAGCCGGCGGACTTTATATTATGGGTACGGAACGTCACGAGTCAAGACGTATCGACAACCAGCTCCGCGGACGTTCAGGACGTCAGGGCGACCCTGGCACCAGCCGTTTCTATCTCAGCACCGAGGACGACCTTATGCGTTTGTTCGGCGGCGACAGAATGAAAGCCATGATGCAGCGTCTTAATGTGGACGAAAATATGCCTATAGAGAATAAGATGCTCTCAGGAATTATCGAAAGCTCACAGGAAAAAGTTGAAAGCCGTAACTTTGCAATAAGAAAGAACGTATTGCAGTATGACGATGTTATGAACAAACAGCGTGAGATAATCTACGGTCAGAGAAATCAGGTTCTTAACGGTGAGGATATCCACGATACTATTATAAAGATGATAGAGGAAACAATTTCCGACGCTGTTGCAAGATATGTTCACAAGGACAGCAGCTGGGAGGATTGGAACCTTAAAGGTCTTAGAGATTTCTTTAACGGCTGGATTATCACAGACGAAGAGAAATATACTTTTACAGAAAAAGAACTTGAGGATATGAAGCCTGAAAAGCTCACTGAGATGATAACCGAGGACGCAATGGCTATCTACAAGGAAAATGAAGCAATGCTTCCTGCTGAGGTTATCAGAGAGATGGAGAGAGTTTACCTCTTAAAGAGCGTTGACGTTCACTGGATGGATCATATCGACAACATGGAACAGCTTAAGCAGGGTATCAGACTGAGAGCTTACGGTCAGCGTGACCCGGTTGTTGAATACCGCCTTGAGGGCTTTGATATGTTCGATGAAATGATTGCCATGATAAGAGAGGATACCTCAAGAGCCATGCTTGTTGCTCCAAAGCGTTATGTAAAGATAATGGAAAGACAGGCGGAGATTGCAAGACTTAGAGAAGAGGCGGCAAAGAAGGCTGCTGCCGCACATCAGGTGAGCTTAAATCAACCTGAACAGCCAAAGCCTGTTACAGTTCCGGCAGCGGTTCAGGCGTCTTTAAAGAGAGAGCAGGTGGCAAAGCCCACAGCAACCTCAGGTGACGGCACAGACACTTCAAGAAAGACAGTTGTAAAGGGCAAGAAAGTCGGCAGAAACGACCCATGCCCATGCGGAAGCGGCAAAAAGTACAAGAAGTGCTGCGGAAAAGACCTTTAATATGAAAAATTAAAAGCCTGTGGGCACACAATAAGGTGTGCCCGCAGTTATTGCAAAATAAAGAAAAATAAAATTAGTTTTATGAGAGCGAGCCATTCCGAAGAATAAAGGAAAGGTCTCGCCCGCCTTGAAATGATATATATTTCTAAGATAAAGTTTTGCAAGGCGGATATAAAAAATAAGTTAAATTAGAGCGAACCATTCCAAAGAATAAGGAAAAGGTCTCGCCCGACCTGTGCAGAACATAAAGATTAGATGTAACATTTGCAGGTCGGATATAAAAATAAAAGAAAGGTGCGACAATGATGAAGGTTAGGACAAGATATGCCCCAAGCCCAACAGGATTTATGCACGTGGGAAATCTCAGAACTGCATTATATGAGTATCTTATCGCTAAATCTCAGGGCGGTTCTTTTGTATTGAGAATTGAGGATACAGACAGAGAAAGACTTGTTGAGGGTGCAGTTGACGTTATATATAATACATTGAAGATTGCAGGTTTAAAGCATGATGAGGGTCCCGACATCGGCGGTGATTACGGCCCTTATGTTCAGAGCGAAAGAAAGGATATGTATCTTCCTTACGCTATGAAGCTTATTGAGGAGGGCAAGGCCTACAGATGCTTCTGCTCTAAGGAAAGACTTGAAAAAATTCAAAATGAGAACGTGGGCGGCGGCTACGACAGACACTGCCGTGATTTGCCTCAGAAGGAAATAGACAGACTTCTTGCCGAGGGCGTTCCCTATGTTATACGACAGAAAATGCCTACAGAGGGAAGCACAACCTTTGTTGATGCAGTTTTCGGTGAAATCACTGTTGATAACAGCGAGCTTCAGGATCAAATTCTTATCAAGACAGACGGATACCCAACATATAATTTCGCCAATGTTATTGACGACCATACAATGGGTATTACTCACGTTGTAAGAGGCTGCGAGTATTTAAGCTCCGCTCCTAAATATAATCTCCTCTATGAAGCATTCGGCTGGGAAGTTCCAACATATGTGCATCTTCCGCTGATTATGGGTAAAAATGAGGACGGTTCTGTTTCCAAGCTTTCAAAAAGACACGGTGCAACAGGCTTTGAGGATTTGATTAAAGAGGGTTATCTCCCTGAAGCTATCATAAACTATATAGCACTTCTGGGTTGGTGTCCTGCCGATAATCAGGAGATTTTCTCCCTTAAAGAGCTGGAAGAGGTTTTCTCTGCGGACAGAATAAGCAAGTCACCGTCAGTTTTCGATTACGATAAGCTTACATGGTTCAACGGCGAGTACATCAGAAAGATGTCTCTTGAGGAGTTCACAGACCATTGTATGCCTTATTACAAAGAGTTTTTCGGGGATAAGGAAATGCCTTGGGAAAAGCTCAGTGCAATTCTCCATCAGCGTGTTACAAAGTTTACACAGATTCCTGAAATGGTTGATTTCTTCAAGGAAATTCCCGAGTATGATGTTTCAATGTTTGTAAACAAAAAGAGCAAAACCAATATGGAAAATGCTCCTGTTATGCTCAAGGCGGTATACAATAAGCTTTCTTCACTCGAAGGCTGGACTCAGGAAGCTATCCACGACGCTCTTATCTCTCTTGCCGAAGAACTTGGAGTTAAGAACGGAACAGTTATGTGGCCGGCAAGAATTTCAGTTGCCGGAAAGACAGTAACACCTGGCGGTGCAGTGGAAATTCTCGATATTTTGGGAAGAGAAGAGTCCTTGAAGAGAATGAAAGCCGGACTTGCAAAGTTTGAATAATGAGAGACGGAGGAAAGATTATGCCTGAAAATAAAAAAAAAGTTGCCGAAGAGCCGGTAATGGCAGGCAACTTTATACACGATATTATTGAAGAGGAAATCGCCGAGGGCGGCAGATGCGAGGGAAAAAAGGTTCACACACGTTTCCCTCCGGAGCCTAACGGCTATCTCCATATCGGTCACGCAAAGGCTATCTGCATTGACTTTGGCACAGCGGAAAAGTACAAGGGTATCTGCAACCTGAGAATGGACGACACAAACCCCACAAAAGAGGACGTGGAGTATGTTGACGCAATAAAGGAAGATATTCACTGGCTCGGTTTCGACTGGGAAGACAGATTTTACTATGCTTCCGAGTATTTCGATGATATGTATAACTTTGCCGTTGAGCTTATAAAGAAAGGCCTTGCCTATGTGTGCGAGCTTACACCTGAGCAGATGAGAGAGAACCGCGGCGACCTTTCCACACCTGCAAAGTCACCATACCGTGACAGACCTATTGAGGAAAGCCTCGACCTCTTTGAAAGAATGAAGAACGGCGAGTTTGAGGACGGAAAAATGACGCTCCGTGCAAAAATTGACTTGGCTTCCGGAAACTTTAATATGCGTGACCCGGTTATTTACAGAATTAACCGTTTAAAGCACCACAGAACAGGGGACAAGTGGTGCATCTATCCTATGTACGACTTTGCTCATCCAATCGAGGACGCAATGGAGGGTATCACCCACAGCCTTTGCTCCTTGGAGTTTGAGGACCACAGACCTCTCTATGACTGGGTTGTAAACAACACATCTGTTCCGTCAAAGCCACGTCAGATTGAATTTGCAAGACTGGGTATCAACAACACTGTAATGAGCAAGAGAAAGCTCAGAACTCTTGTCGAACAGAACTATGTCAGCGGCTGGGACGACCCGAGAATGCCCACACTCTGCGGACTCAGAAGAAGAGGTTACACCCCTAAGTCAATCCGTAATTTCTGCGACAGAATAGGCGTTTCAAAGGTTAATTCCATTGTTGAATACAGCTTTTTGGAGCATTGCCTCCGTGAGGATTTAAACGAAAGTGCACGCCGAGTTATGGCTGTTATCAACCCAGTAAAGCTTGTTATCACAAACTATCCGGAGAATATGACTGAGGAATTTCAGGTTGAAAACAACCCCAACCGCCCCGAGGACGGCGACAGAACAATAACATTCTCCCGTGAATGTTATATCGAAGCCGAGGACTTCATGGAAGAACCAATCAAGGGTTATCAGAGAATGTACCCGGGCAACGAAGTTCGTCTTAAATCAACCTACATTGTAAAATGCACAGGCTGCAAAAAGGACGAGGACGGCAAGGTTATAGAGGTTTACGCCGAGTACGACCCCGAAACAAGAGGCGGCAACACGCCTGACGGAAGAAAAGTACGCGGCACAATACACTGGGTAGACGCAAATAATTGTGCTGAAGCAGAAGTAAGACTTTACGACAGTCTTTTCACAGTTCCGGACCCTGACACAGGGGACAAGAATTTCCTTGACTACCTCAGCGAGAACTCGCTGAAAGTAATAAACAACTGCAAAATCGAAAAGTCAGTTGAAAATGTAGAAGCTCCAATGAGCTTCCAGTTTATGCGTCTTGGTTATTTCTGCGTAGACAACAAAGATTCCAAGCCCGGACACCTTGTATTCAACCGCAGCGTATCACTGAAAGACGGCTTCAAGAAAAAATAATTTTTTTGGTTCCGCCGTGCCAAGGCTTTCGTAGGAAGTTAACGACAGCACACGTCGGGCGAGACCTTTTGTTAAACGACATAAAATGGCTCGCTCACATTTGGGTTTAATTTTTAGACATTTTAGCTACGCCGTGTGTTGTTTTGAGGTTTTCTTTCCTGCCTGAGAATGGCTATTCTCACATAAAGGTTTAATTTTTTAAATATTTTACTTCCGCCGTGGCAAGGTTTTCGCTGGAGGTTAACGACAGCACAGGTCTGGCGAGACTTTTGTTTCCGCCTTGCAGAACGTTATCTTAAAAATATACATTATTTCAAGGCGGGCGAAACCTTTTGTTAAGCGACGCAGAATGGCTTGCTCATATTTGGATTGATTTTTTATATTATTATAAAAACAACAACCGTGGTTCATAAAATTTTTGAACCACGGCTATTTTTATGCGTATATTATTTTGTAAATAAGAAAAGCTGATTACTTAAATTTAACTGCTGTTCCGTATGCCATTATTTCGGCAGAGCCCTGCATTATCTCTGAACTTGAATATCTTACTCCTACGATAGCGTCCGCATTGATACTCATAGCTTCTGCAATCATTCTATCCATGGCAATGCTTCTTGCTTCTCTCATCATTTCGGTGTATTCGTTTACTTCACCGCCCACAATTGTTCTGAATGACGCTACAAAGTCCTTTCCCACGTGCTTTGCACGGACTGTACTTCCTGTGACAATTCCCAAAACCTCGAATTCTGCTCCAGGTATAAAATCTGTGGTTACTGTTAACATAAAATTACCCCTTTCTCGGTAAATTTTTATGTGAATATTATATCATTATGCTGATATTCAGTCAATAATTAAAAAAATTCCTCTAAGTTCTGAGATAACAGAGAAAAGAGTACTATGCAGGACTGCAAATTTTTTATTCATTTTTATTTCTTAAAAGCAAAAATTAATTCTGATATTCATGAAATGAATTTTTTATTTGAAAAATCTATTGATTATTCCTGCACAAGGTGGTACAATTAATAAAGATACGAAAATTAGGGAGTGGTTGCAGTGCAGAATAGCTACAGCGATTTAATACCGGAGATTTTGGAATACAGTGAACTTTGTAAGAAAAACGGAAAAATAGACCCTGAGCTTTACAACAAATATGATGTAAAGAGAGGCCTTAGAGATAAAAACGGAAAAGGTGTTTTGACAGGACTTACTGAAATTTCTGAGGTAAACGCTTTTGAAGTTAAAGACGGACAGAGAGTTCCTATTGACGGTCAGCTTTTTTACAGAGGTTACAATATAAGCGACCTGGTAAACGGTTTTATCAACGATAAGCATTTTGGTTTTGAAGAGATAACCTATTTGCTTCTTTTCGGCGAGCTTCCAAACAGGGAACAGCTTAACAAGTTTAACGAGATTTTGGGATATTACAGAACTCTTCCCAACAGCTTTGTAAGAGATATAATCATGAAAGCACCGAGCCGTGATATTATGAACGCCCTTTCAAGAGAGGTTTTGACACTTTATTCCTATGATCTTAAAGCGGACGATACCTCTATTGAAAACGTGTTAAGACAGTGCTTGCAGCTTATTGCACTTTTTCCTGTTTTGTCTGTTTACAGCTATCAGGCATACAACTACTACCACGACAATCAGAGCTTGTTTATACATTCT
Source organism: uncultured Clostridia bacterium (assembly GCA_944380855.1). Classification (GTDB taxonomy): domain Bacteria; phylum Bacillota; class Clostridia; order Oscillospirales; family Acutalibacteraceae; genus Limousia. The sequence goes on from CALWIW010000010.1 coordinate 34,267, forward strand.
CCTCAGCCTAATCTTTCAACTGCGGAAAACTTTCTCCACATGCTCAGACCTGACAGCTCATATACAATGCTTGAAGCAAAGCTTCTTGATATGGCTTTGGTACTTCATGCAGAGCACGGCGGCGGTAACAACTCCACCTTTACAACACACGTTGTAACAAGTTCAGGCACAGACACATATTCAGCCATTGCGGCGGCTTTGGGTTCACTTAAAGGCCCTAAGCACGGCGGTGCAAACGTTAAGGTTGTTCAGATGTTTGAGGAAATCAAGGAAAATGTTAAAGACTTCCACGATTATGACGAGGTTGAAGCCTTTGTTTCAAAAATCCTCGATAAAGAAGCATTCGACAGAACAGGTCTTGTTTACGGTATGGGTCACGCTATTTATACAAAGAGCGACCCACGTGCTATGGTATTCAAGGGCTATGTTGAGAGCCTTTCAAGGGAAAAGGGAAAAGAGGACGAGTTTGCACTCTATCAGAATGTTGAAAAGGCGGCTGAAAAGCTTATTTCTCAACGCAGACACACATTTAAAGGAGTGTCCGCAAATATTGACCTTTACAGCGGATTTGTTTACAGTATGCTTAATCTGCCATTAAAGCTTTACACTCCGCTTTTTGCTATTGCAAGAGTTACAGGCTGGAGTGCACACAGAATTGAAGAGCTTGTAAATCCAAGCAAGATTATCAGACCTGCTTATGAAAACGTACAGCCAAGACATGAGTACAAGACAATGGACGAAAGATAATCTTTTAAATCTTGTAATTTATAAATAAATATGTTATTATAAAAAGGTAAGGGGAATGAAGTTCTCCCCGGGATAAATCCCGAACCGCAATTATTGCTGATGACTTCTGCGAAATTTTTACGCAGAAGTTGTCGGCTTTTTTGTTTTATAGAGCAGTAAGCTTTCTGTGTTTAATGGTTGTATGGCAAATGTTGGGGAAAATTTAGGGATTCCAAAGGGACCACTGTCCCTTTGGCAGGTGGTTTGGAGGACAGAGTTCTCCATGGAAAGGAGTTAAAATTTATGTTGAGAAGTTTGGCGTTGATTTTTCTTGTTGGTCTGCTTATGGGAGGTGTTTTTAATAAATTAAAGCTTCCGTCGCTGTTGGGTATGATAATTACAGGTATGATTTTAAGTCCCTATGCTTTGAATCTACTTGACCCGTCAATTATGGGAATATCGGCGGATTTAAGGCAGGTAGCGTTGGTTGTAATTCTCACACGAGCAGGACTTTCGCTGAATATTGAGGACTTGAAAAAGGTGGGACGTCCGGCGGTTTTGATGTGCTTTGTTCCTGCCTGTTTTGAGATTGTCGGGGTAATGCTTATAGCTGTGCCGCTTTTGGGAGTTTCCGTCACGGAAGCCGCAATAATGGGAAGTGTTTTGGCGGCTGTTTCTCCGGCGGTCGTTGTTCCGAGAATGTTAAAAATCATGGAAGAGGGATATGGGGTGAAAAAAAGTATACCTCAGCTTATTTTGGCAGGTGCTTCCGTTGATGATGTTTTTGTAATAGTTTTGTTTACCGCTTTTACCTCTATAGAAACAGGCGGACAGGTTTCGCCTATGTCATTTGTTCAGATTCCCGTATCAATTATTTTGGGAGTTGCCTTAGGTTTGATCTGCGGACTTGCACTTATATGGTTTTTCAAAAAGTTTCATATGAGAGATTCTGTAAAAATACTGATTTTTTTAAGCATTTCTTTTCTGCTTATTGAACTGCAAAACGCTCTTGAGGGAATAGTTCCCATATCGGGACTTTTGGCTATAATGAGCATGGGAGTTGCCCTTTATAAATGGTACAATGTGCTGGCGGTTCGCCTTTCCTCAAAATACAACAAGCTGTGGGTAGCTGCCGAAATTCTGCTTTTCGTTCTTGTAGGTGCTACGGTAGACTTAAATTATGTTGCAGCAGCCGGACTTCTGTCCTTGTGTGTTGTAGTGTTTGCCATGATTTTCAGAATGGCAGGAGTTTTTTGCTGTCTGCTTAAAACAAAGCTTGATAAAAAGGAGAGAGGGTTCTGTATGGTGGCGTATACACCAAAAGCCACTGTACAGGCGGCAATCGGCGGAATACCTCTTTCAATGGGTCTTGCCTGCGGAAATCAGGTTTTGGCTCTTGCGGTAATAGCCATACTTATAACCGCACCTTTCGGAGCGATATGTATTGATAAGCTTTACAAAAAACTTCTTGAAAAGAATTAAAATAAAAGCAAAGAAAAAAACCGCAGACTTAATTCTGCGGTTTCTTGACAGATGTATATTTCTCACCATACAATCTGTGATTATGTGCCTGTTGCGGGATGACACATAAAATAAAACAAGGAAGAATGAAAAAAATGATGAAAAGAATGTTCAGTGTTAAAAACACTTTAATGTCTTCAACTGTGTTAAATTATAATATATTTTCCGAAAATTGTCAACTATTTTTACTAATTTAATCAATAAAATTTGAAATTTTTGAATATTTTAGTTAGAAAAATACAAAATGTGTTGTGAATTATATTCTCTTTCCGTTTTTGGCAAATTTCATGAGCTTTTCGGCTATTTTGTCGGTCAACAGTTCCTGACTTACTCTCCATTCCCAGTTTCCGCCCAAGGTGGAAGGTGTATTCATTCTTGCTTCGCTTCCAAGCCACAATATGTCCTGAAGCTGTATAATAACCGTGTTTGCCTTTGAATTATAAAGCACAGTAAGTATCATATCGAGAATTTCTTCGTCGGTAAGCTTTAGTTCCTCGGAAAGCTTTAAGTCCTGCTTGTATTTAAGTGTAAGCCTGTGGTTACGCTCTTTTTCTTTCTTATCTTCTTCAAGCTTTTTATTGTAGTCCTCAAGCTCCTCTGCTGTAAGCTTTTCTATCTCTTCCTCTGTAAGCTCCTCGGTTTCTTCTGCGGATTTTGTTGTTACCTCTTCATCTTCCTCTTCTTCTATTTCAGGAACTTTGTCAGGATAACATTCGCTGTAAATTCTGCCCAAGGTCAAGGCAGGCTCCTTTTCAAACCAGCCTCTCAAAGTATCGTTGTCGTGGGTTCCTGTGTAAGCTACACAGTTTTCACAGTAATTGTGGGGAAGATAGCCGTTTTGGTCGTCGCCGTCAAAAGCAAATTCAAAAACCTTCATGCCGGGATAACCGCTTTTTTCAAGCAGTACATATACGCTGTCGGCAAGAGAACCCAAATCCTCTGCAACTATTTCAGGGTCGCCCAGCTCCTCTTTAAGCTTCTCAAAAAATTCAATTCCCGGACCGTTGAGCCAGTCTCCGATAACTGCATCTTCGGCAGGGTAGGGGATTGCGTAATATGTGTCGAAAGCACGGAAATGGTCAATTCTTGTTATGTCAAAAAGCTCGGTGGCAGCCTTAACACGGTTAATCCACCACTTGTAATCGGTCTTTTTCAAATATTCCCAATTATAGAGAGGATTTCCCCAAAGCTGACCCTTTACGGAGAAATAATCGGGGGGACAGCCTGCAACACGCACAGGTTTTCCCTCTTCGTCAAGCCAGAAAATTTCCGGGTTTGCCCATGTGTCGGCACTGTCCATAGCAACGTATATTGGCATATCTCCCAAAATTTTAATCCCAAGGCTGTTTACATAGCCTCTGAATTCCTCCCACTGCTGATAAAATTTAAATTGGAGAAATTTCCAAAACAGAATTTTATCGGCACATTTTTTTCTGTATTTTTCCAAAGCCTCGGGTTTTCGCAGACGTATATCCTCGTCCTCCCACTCTGTCCATGCCTTGTTTTCAAATTCGGACTTAACGGACATGAAAAGGGCATAATCCTCCAGCCAGGCTTTATTCTTTTGACAGAAATTTTCAAAGTCTGTTAATTCAGGATTGTTTTCTTTTGCAAAAAACCTTGCACAGGCGTCCTCTAAAACTATAAATCTGCATTTATATATACGCTCGTAATCAACGTAATTTTCGTTTTCGCCCCAATTAAAATATTCTATAAGACTTTTTTTGAGAAGACCCTCTTCCCATAATTTTTCAAGGTCAATAAAGTAAGGGTTTCCTGCGTATGTTGAAAAGGACTGGTAGGGGGAATCTCCGTAGCTTGTAGGGCCTACAGGCAGAATTTGCCATATCTTATGTCCCGACTTTTTCAAAAAGTCTGCAAATTTTCGTGCTTCCTTTCCCATGGTTCCTATTCCGTAGGGTGATGGCAGAGAGGAAATCGGCATCAATATTCCCGCTGCTCTTTTGTTGTTTGTTGTATCCATTTATATCAGCTCCGTTTGTGTTATGAGATAAAGTTTTATTGTTGTACAAAAAAAATCAACTTGTTAATTTTAACATATAATTTATAAATTTTCAAGTGTTTTTGTATTTTATCTACAACTAAGCGGAGAAAAAAGATTTAAAGCTTTAAAATTTCTTCCAAAGCCAAAAGCATGACAGCCTTTGCCGCAGTTTCTCTGATATTTTCTCTTGCTGTAGTCTTATAAAACTCGCCTTTTACAGCGAAAACTCTATCATTTACGCAGACTCCCATATAAACAAGTCCGACAGGCTTTTCTTTGGTTCCGCCTGTGGGTCCTGCCACGCCTGTTGTGGATATTCCCACCTGTGCATTAGAAAGCTCTTTAATTCCTTTTGCCATCTGACAGGCTGTTTGGTTTGACACGGCTCCGAATTTTTCTAAAACAGAATTTTCAACACTTAAAATTCTGTGCTTTATTTCGTTTGAATAAGAGCAGACTCCGCACTCAAAAATCTCGGAAGCACCGGAAATTTCCGTTATTTTTTTTGATACAAGACCGCCGGTACAGCTTTCCGCTGTGGAAATTTTAATGCCTTTACTTATAAGAATTTTTACAAGAGCATACTGGATTTCACTTTCGGATATTCCGTAACCTGAGCATTTTTCAGATATAAAATCTTCGTTTATTATCCTTTCTGTTTCCATTTCTATTCTCCTTTTGTTTTTTATTTAATTATACACCTTGAAGTAAGATTTTCAACATAAAAGGCAAATAAAGCTCGGTTGCAATTATCGGATAATTTTGATATTATATAAGATAGAATTTTTACAAAGAAAGAGGCAGGATTTATGCCAAGATTTTTTATAGACCGCCCTGTTGATAAGGACGAAACCAGTATTGTGCTTGAGGGCGAGGACGGACGTCATATTGAACGCTCTTTGAGAATGTCTTTAGGGGAAGAAATAGCCGTTTGCGACAGCCTTGAAAATGAGCATTACTGTAAAATCATAAACATTCAAAACGGTGCCGTAACGGCAGAGATACTTTACAGTCAGCCATGCAAAAATGAACCTTCTGTAAAGGTTACTCTTTATCAGGCTCTTACAAAGGGTGATAAAATGGAAAAAAAAAAAAAAAAAGCGGTGGAGCTTGGTGTTACAAGTATAGTTCCTGTTTTGACAAAACGCTGTGTGTCCAGACCTGATGAAAAAAGTCTTGTTAAAAAATGTTTGCGTTGGCAGAAAATTGCCCAGCAGGCGGCAATGCAGTCTCACCGTGGTATTATTCCTGTGGTGGAAAAGCCTGTTGATTTTAAAAAAGCCTTGGAAAACAGCAGGGAAAACCAAAAGAATATTCTTTTCTATGAAAAGGGCGGAGAAAAATTATCCGACTGCGGTTTAAAAAATGTTAAAAATCTCGGTATTTTTATAGGAAGCGAGGGAGGCTTTGACCCTGAGGAGGTTTCAGCCTTTTTGGAGCATGGAGGAAATACCGCAACCTTGGGTAAAAGAATTTTACGTGCGGAAACGGCTCCCCTTGCGGCTCTTGCGGTAATAATGTATGAAACGGGAAACATGGATTGAGAAAGGAAGTTTTGTGATGATTGGCGTTATATGTGCTATGGCGATAGAAGCTGACGGTATAAAAAATATGATGCGTGATGTGGAGAAAAATACTGCGGCAAAAATTGAGTTTGCTAAAGGCAAAATCCACGGAAAAGATGTGGTTGTTGCCCAGTGCGGAATAGGCAAGGTAAACGCTGCAATTTCAACACAGATAATGATAGATATGTATAAACCCGATGTGATTATTAACAGCGGTGTTGCAGGTTCTTTAAGCGAAAAACTGACGGTGGGTGACATAGTTATTTCAGATAAAGCGGTTCAGCATGATATGGATATAACCGCGTTGGGCGATCCTTTGGGACAGATAAGCTTTAACGATGAGCAGATTATTTATATTCCCGCTGACCAAACTGTTTCTGACAGACTTTTTTCAGCCTGCCAAAAGCTTAAAAACACAAGGGTCATAAAGGGAACAGTGGCTTCGGGAGATAAGTTTATTTCAGATGTTGAGGAAAGACTTAAAATCGGAAGAACCTTTGACGCTTTGGCTTGTGAAATGGAGGGAGCCTCTGTGGGTCAGGTTTGCTACAGAAACTCGGTTCCTTATTCAATTTTAAGAAGTATCTCCGATGATTTAAAATCAAACGAAGGAACAGATTATATGGAATTTTGCAAATCAGCCGCCGAAAAATCCATAGCGGTGATTGACGAGTACATCTCAAGCCTTTGACTGTGACTTGCTGAAAAAAGGTTTTAGAGGAAAATAACTTGATTTGAGGCGAGATGAATGGACAAGGTTGTAATTCTTGATTCTACATTGAGGGACGGAGCACAGGGAGAGGGAATATCCTTTTCTTTACAGGATAAGCTGTCAATTGCCTATGCTTTGGACGATTTGGGAATTGATTATATAGAAGCAGGAAACCCTTTTTCCAATCCCAAGGATATGGAGTTTTTTGAACTGCTGAAAAGCAAAAAAAAGTTTAAGCACTCTACCCTTGTGGCGTTTGGAAGTACAAGGCGAAAGGATAAAACCGTTGAAGAGGATAAAAATATCAAGGCACTTTTGGAAACGGAAACAAAGGCAGTTGCCGTTTTCGGAAAAGCCTGGCTTCTTCATGTTTCGGAAATTCTTTGTACAGACGGAGAAACAAACCTAAGCATGATATATGATACGGTTAAGTATTTAAAGGAAAAAGGGAAAGAAGTTTTCTTTGACGCTGAGCATTTTTTTGACGGCTATAAGGACAGCAGGGAATACGCGGTAAAGGTTTTGCATACTGCTTATAATGCAGGTGCTGACAGTATTGTGCTTTGCGACACAAACGGAGGAGCTTTTCCCGATGAAATATTTGAAATATGCACCGAGATGAACAAGCTTTTCCCGGGAAAAATAGGCATACATACTCACAATGACAGGGGAATGGCAGTGGCCAACACGGTAATGGCGGTAAAAGCCGGAGCGACCCATGTTCAGGGAACATATTTGGGATTCGGAGAAAGATGCGGAAACGCAACCCTTTCAACAATAATTCCAAACCTTACAATAAAGATGAATAAATCCTGTATACCGGAAGGTAACCTTCCAAAGATTACGCCGTCGGCAAGAAAAATTGCCGAGATATGCAACATAAGCATAAAAAGAAACGAGCCGTATACAGGTACTGCAGCTTTTGCACACAAGGCGGGTATGCACGCTGACGGTGTTTTAAAGCTTTCAAAAAGCTTTGAACATATCAGTCCCGAAACTGTAGGCAACACGAGAAAAATACTTATGAGCGAAATTTCAGGACGAGGAGCAGTGCTTCAGGAAATAAGAAAAATAAATCCTCATATAACTAAGGACAGTCCCGAAACCTTAAAAGTTTTAGAGGAGCTTAAAAAATTGGAATCTCAGGGATATCAGTTTGAGGGTGCGGACAGCTCCTTTGAAATGCTTATCCGCAGATGTATAGGTGCTTATAAAAACTTTTTTGAATTGCTTAATTATAAAATCGTAACAGGCAGACCATGCGAAGATGGCTGTTCCGCTACTGCAACGGTTAAAGTTAAGGTTGGGGATAAAACTCAGCTTATGGCGGCAGAGGGAAACGGACCTATCAACGCTTTTGACAAGGCGTTGAGATTTGCACTTGAAGTGTTTTATCCGAGCCTTGTGAAAATGCGTCTTATTGACTATAAGGTTAGAGTTATGGAGAGCAAGCGTGCAACAGCGGCACCGGTAAGAGTTTTGATAACATCTACCGACGGCAAACGTATTTGGACAACTATAGGAGTATCCGGAGACGTGGTTGACGCTTCAAGACTTGCCTTGACAGAGTCTATAGAATACAAGCTTATAAAAGACACAGTGGACAATGCTGTTTTTCTCATTCCGTCGGGAAATCAGTAATGTATATTGCAAAAGTTGAGAGGTGAGAAGATTTGGAGGACAGATACAACGAGCTTATCGAAATGGTTTATAAAGCCAAGAATAATTCCCGTGAGGCAGATAATCTTGTAAGGCTTTATATGGGCTTTATCAAGTCTGAAACGGTGAAATTTTTGGGAAAAGATGTCACAATGGGTGAGGACGACGAGCTTAGTATCGCGATGCTTGCCTTTTATGAAGCAGTTCTTGGTTACAGCAGATGGAAAGGCTCATTTGTATCCTATGCCAGACTTCATATAAAACACAGGCTGATAGACCATTACAGAAAAGAAAAAAAGTATCGCGGGATTGTTTCCCTTGATACGGAAAGTCAGCATGAGGATACTCCGCCCCTTATAGAAACCTTGGAAGAAAATAAAAGCGAGCTGGAAGAGTTCAAGGCTTTAAGCGATACAAAATCGGAAATAAAGGAATATTCAACCGAGCTTGAGGGATTTTCCGTTGAGTTAACGGAAATAGCGGAAAATACCCCGAAGCAAAAAAGAACCCTGAATGCCTGTTTTAAGGCATTGGAATTTATGAAAAGCAATAGCCGTCTTATGGATAATTTTCTAAAGACAAAAAAGCTTCCGATAACAGAGATAGCCAACAATACAAAGGTTGATAAAAAGACTTTGGAAAGGCACAGAAAATATCTTGTGGCTATTATTTTGGCATATACCAACGGCTATGATATAATACGGAACCATATAAAGGGGATAAATCCCAAAAAGGAGGGAGAAAGTCTATGAAATACCTTGTAATGGAACGTCATGAAAGCTATGTTGTTGTGCTTGATGAGCAGGGAAGATTTTTTAAGGTTGCAAACATGGACTACTTTCCCGGTCAAACCCTGACAAAGGTAATACCTATGGAGGACTTTGTGGAAAAAAGAAAGAAAAGAGCAGTTTTCTTTTCTTTGTTTTTGGCGGTTGTCCTATTGTTTGCCTTTGGAATTTACTTTTTCTTTTTTTCTTCTTCCGGCACGGACTCTGTTGTTTTCAGAATAAATATGGGCGGAGAAATTGCCGTTACCTGCGACAGGAAAAATAATGTAACAAAGATTGAGGGTAAGAATCCCGAGGGGGAAATTCTTGCACAGGACGTGGATTTTAATAACAAAAGCATAAAGACAGTATCCGCTGAACTGCTGGAAAAATCCGTGAATATGGGATTTTTCGGCAAAGACGAAGAAATATTTTTGTCCATTGAGGGAATATATGACGATGATAATGAACGCCTTGAAAGCCTCGGAGATTTTTTGGAAGATTATGCCGAGGACAGATACGATATAGAGGTGGAAAAATGCTCGTGGGAAGAATACTCTTTTGAAAAAAGCTGATATAATGCTGAGCTTAGGAAAAAAATAAAAATTAAAAAACTTTTCTCAGACCCCGTTTTGAGAAAAGTTTTTTCGTATTCTCTTAATGAAAACAAAATAAAAGATTTACAATGAAAGAGAGGAATTAATTATGAAAAAGATATTAGTTAAAAAAACAGCAGGTTTGCTTGCAGTGCTGACGGTTGTTGTTTCTTTGCTGGCAGGCTGTGCAGGTTCAAATACAGCCACGGAAAGACAAAATTCTGCAACTGAACCTGACAAAAGTACGGTTTACAGCGACGGTCAGTCGGTTAAGGATATTTTCCTTGAGGACGCAAAAATAATAGCTTTTGAATATGTGGGAATAAGTCCTGACGATGCAGCCGTATACAAAGCTGAGCTGGACGATGGTATTTACGAAATAGAATTTATTTACGGTGATGAAGATTACGAAATCGGAGTAAATAAATCAACCGGTGAAGTGGTAAAATTTAATAAGGAAAAGCATAAATCAGGCAATGTGAATGCAGCAGATGAAGGGGGAGAAATTACCCTTGAGCAGGCAAAGACGATTGCTTTTGAGTATGCGGGAGTTTCATCGTCAGATGCGACAGTACTGAAAGAAGAACTTGACGACGGAAACTATGAAATAGATTTTACAGCACTAGATACAAAGTATGAGGTAGACGTAAACAAATCAACGGGAGAGGTTGTAAAATTTGACAAGGAAATTATAGGAAACAGTCAGTCGGCAAGCGGTACGGAAATAGAATTTGAAGAAGCTTTAAATATTGCTTACAATCATGCAGGAGTAAACCCCGAGTCTGTTTATGACAGAGAAATTGAGTTTGAATATAATCACTATGAAATAAGCTTTAAATATGACGGTTATGAGTATGAGTATGAAATTTCCACAGACGGAACCATACTAAAATCAGAAAAAGAGAGAGATTATTTTTAAGATATTTTAAAAATTAAAACAGCAAAAAGCGTACCTGAAGATTTGGTTTTCAGATACGCTTTTGATTTATAATGTTAAAATGTTAATCCACACAGACATCGAAAAACAGGGGATTGACTGACTTTTCAAGATTTTCGATGGTAAGTTCAACCTGATAGCCGATTTTGCCTGCACTGAAGATGATAGACGGAAAGCTTTTTGCACTTGTATCGGTTATTGTTACAAATCTTTTCTTCATGCCGATTGGGGAACAGCCACCGTGTATATATCCCGTAAGGGGAAGAAGCTCCTTTGACTTTATCATCTCAATGGATTTTTCTTTTACCGCAATTGCAGCTTTTTTCAGGTCAAGCTCTCTGCATACGGGAATCATAAAAACGTAGTTTTTACCGGATTTTCCCACCGTTACAAGAGTTTTAAAAACCACGTCTGGGTTTTGCCCCAAAGCCTTTGCCACTTCCTCACCGCTTAAAGCGTCGGTGTCGGCGTAGCAGTAATGATTATAGGGGATTTTTTGCTTGTCAAGCAATCTCATAACATTTGTTTTGTAATCCATTCTTATCACCTTTTTATTTTTTTAATAGTCCTGCTTTTTCAATAAATGTATTTGCCTTTTCCTTTTCAGGCTTTGTGGCAAGACTTACGATAACATATACACAGGCGGAAATACCTGTTCCCACTAACACCTGCAAAGCAGACTGCATTTCCCAAAAAGCAGGCAGTTCCACACCGAAAAATATCATCAGGTTGTAAAGGGAAAACAAAGGTCCCGCCGCCATCGAAGCCAAAGCTCCCTTTGGGTTTCCTCTTTTCCAAAAGAAACCAAAAACAAGAGGTATGAAAACTCCGGTGGTTATTACGTCCGAGGCTATCCAGGAAATCTCCAGAATAGAACGTATAGAAACAGATATAACAAACGCCACCGCCGTCACCAGCAATGTGGCGATGCGTGAAAAATTCAGCTTTTGGCTTTCACTTCTGTTTTCGGGAAGCAAGTCCATGGAAAGGGTCATGGCTCCGGTATTTATCAGAGAATCCATAGTTGACATGATAGCCGCAGAAATTCCCACAAACGCCAAAGCCCCAAGCACAGGCGGCATATAGCCTGTAACCAAGGAAGTGACAATTCCGCCCTCGGGCATTTTATCAAATATTACAAGCCCTGCCATTCCCGTGAAAACAACTATCAAATAAAGCGGAATATAGGCAAAAAAGCTCATTACCGTCATTTTCCTTGCGTCCTTGTCGCTTCTTGCGGCTGAAATTCTCTGCCAAACATTTGCCTGTATCATCCATGCACAGCCGAAGGTTATAACATATCCGAAATATTTTGAAGCTCCCGCACCCATATTCATATAATAGTTTTTTCCTGTTTCCTCTGCCGCTTGGACAATCTTAGAAAAACCTCCGCTGTTCATCATAGCCATAACGAAAACACAAACCGCAGACGCCAAAAGCAGGATAAACTGAATAATATCTGTGAGAACAACCCCTCGAAATCCTCCGAACATGGAATATATCAAAACTATCAAAGTTCCCGTTAAAACCGCCGCTTCATAGTTCATTCCCATATATGTGCCGAAAAAATTTCCTATTCCCACCATCTGGGACGCCGCAGTAAAGGTCATAAATATAAGTATCATTACGGAAAGCATTTTCGCCGTGGCTTTTGAATACCTCGCCTCCATCATCTGTCCCTGGGTAAGATATCCCACACGCCTTATGGCTTTTGCTCCGATAATCATAAGAAATGTGGAAATAAGCACAGGCACACCGTAATACCAAAACGCACCCAGTCCGTCCTCATAGGCAAGGTCAGCTGTGGAAATAGCCGAACCCGCTCCCCACCATGAAGCGATAAAGGTTATAGATAAAGCCCAAAAGGGCAAACTTCTTCCAGCAAAAAAGTAATCTAAAACATTTGTGTTTTTCTTTTCCTTTGTAACCGCAAAAAGCAAAAGTCCAAAATATAGTATAAGACCGATAAGGGACATGATTTGCAGATTTGTCACTATATCACATCCTTTCAAAACATAATATATTTTTTATTATAGCACATATAAATAAAAACCGCTACCTTCAGAAACACAATAAAAGGACAACACAAAAATCTGTGCTGTCCTTATTTTTAGTTTTTATTTTTCTCGTAAATCTTTAAAAGTCCCATAAGGAGAAGATTTTCATCATAGTAGATTTTATGTTTGCAGAAAGGAAGAACAGTTCCCATAAGTCCTCCGGTGGCAACGGCCGTTACCTTTTCTCCCATTTCCTCTTCGGCTCTTTCGATAAGTCCGTCAATCATGGCGGCATTGCTGTAAATAGCTCCCGCTTTCATACAGTCGATTGTGTTTTTGCCGATAAGTCTTTCCGGCGGTTCTTCAAGGTTTATAAAAGGGAGCTGTGCGGCTCTTCCCGACAAAGCGTCCATGGAAAGCCTGAGACCGGGGATAATGACTCCGCCTGTGTAGTTTCCCTCTTTGTCAATAACTGACATTGTTGTTGCTGTTCCCATATCGAAAATAACAAGGGGAGGTTTACACACATCAAGAGCTGCCACTGCGGCAACCAAAAGGTCTGCACCTACCTGGGCTGGAATATCCATTTTTATTTCCATACCTAAATCCATTTTATTTGTTACCACAAGGAATTTTTTGCCTGTGAGTATTTCCATTGACTTTCTCAGCGAGTATCTAAGCTCAGGCACAACGCTGGAAATTATTCCACCTTCAACCTTGTTGAAGTCAACGCCTTTTTCGCTTAAAAGACCCCTCAAATGAAAAACATACTCGTCAACGGTTTTGTTTCTGTCGCTGGTCATTCTAAGGCTGAATTTTAAAACTCCGTCAACAAAACCGCCCACAACCGTGTTTGTGTTTCCCACATCAAGAGCCAGCATCATAAAATCTATTCCCCCTGTTTATTAATATTGTTTAAGGAATTTTTGCAGCGGAAGTACAATTACAGGAACTAAAACTGCGGCTGCTATTGCTTCCGGTACGCCGTTTGCACCTACTATTCCCAAAATTGCAGCCAAAACCGCGTCTACAGGAATTCCGTTCATTGCGGCATATGCGTCCTTAAATACAAAATAGATAAGTCCCATTACAAGTGCTGTGTTTACTATTGCACCGAAAGCACCTGCTATTACCGCACCCACTGTTCTGAAACCTATTTTAGAACCGGCAAGCTTTTCAATGCCCTTGTAAATAAGCCATGCCCCAGGGCCTATTAACATTCTTGGTATAATTGAAATAACTACAGCCCAAAAGCTTCCGCTGTCAGTTCCCGGAACAGGCACAAAAGGGGAAAAGGCGAATGATAAGGCACTGGGAACCATTGTGTTTTTCACAAGGCTTGCAATTCCGAATATGGCTCCCAAAAAAGCTCCCTTTTTCGGTCCCATAAGGATTGCACCGATAATTACCGGAACATGGAGAATTGTTGCCTTTATCAGCGGAAGGTCAATAAGACCTATAGGCGTAAAGGTCATCAACAGGATTATTGCCACGAAAAGTGCAAGTAATACCATGTCACGGATTGCGGCTCTCCTTGCAGTAGGAGAAACTGTTTTTACATTACTGCTCATTAAAAAACCTCCAATGCCGTTCTTCCTTTGAAGATACAGCTTAAAATATATGTATGCTCAAAATTTCAGTCTTTTGTCTGCCGTCCGTTAAGGTACAGCGAACTGCTTTTTTCTTTGAGCATACTAATTATACTCAATACAACTGGTTATTGCAAGGAAATATTGTCATTTTATTCCTTTTGATTTACTTTTATCATTTTATTTGATATACTGAAACAAAATAAAGTTAATTTATACAAGCTTGGAAAAGAGGTTATATATATGCTGAAAAATAAAACTGTGCTTTTGGGTGTTACGGGAGGTATTGCCTGTTATAAGGCTGCGGCTCTTGCTTCTGCTCTTGTAAAACAGCACTGCAACGTACATGTTATAATGACAAAAAACGCCACGGAATTTATATCCCCTCTGACCTTTGAGCATCTAACGGGAAACAGAACCGTCACCGATACCTTTGACAGAAACCACTCTTTTCAGGTAGAGCATATTGCTTTGGCAGATATGGCTGATTTAGTTATGATAGCTCCTGCCACGGCAAACGTCATGGCGAAGCTTGCCCACGGAATAGCTGACGATATGCTGACAACTACGGTTCTTGCCTGCGATTGTCCTAAAATCATTGCACCAGCTATGAATACAAAAATGTATTTAAACCCGGTTACTCAGGATAATATGAAAATCCTTGAAAAATACGGCTGGGAGGTAATAGAGCCTGCAAGCGGCAGGCTTGCCTGTGGAGCTGTGGGGGCAGGAAAAATGCCTGAGCCTGAGGATTTGCTTGAAAGCATTATTCACGCAGTTTCCCATGAAAAGGATATGGCAGGAATAAATCTTTTGGTGACAGCAGGTCCCACACAGGAATCCCTTGACCCGGTAAGATATATGACAAACCATTCCACCGGCACAATGGGCTACGCCATAGCAAAATCGGCTTCCGCAAGAGGAGCAAACGTCACCTTGGTATCAGGTCCTGTAAATCTTAAAGAGCCTGCTTATGTGGATACTGTAAAGGTTGTTTCAGCAGAGGATATGTTTAACGCAGTTACAAAACTTTCAAAAAAGCAGGATATAATTATAAAAGCGGCGGCGGTGGCTGATTACCGCCCTGCAAATGTAGCTGAGGATAAAATTAAAAAATCCCAAAACGACGACGACCTTTCACTGCCTCTTGAAAGAACAAAGGATATTTTAAAATGGCTTGGAGAGAACAAAAGGCCTAATCAGTTTTTATGCGGTTTTTCCATGGAAACAAAAGACCTTGTGGAAAACTCAAGAAAAAAGCTTGTAAAGAAGAACTTGGATTTAATCGCCGCCAATAATTTAAAGGTAGAGGGAGCAGGCTTCGGAGGAAACACAAACGTAGTGACCCTGATTTCCGAAAACAACATAGAAGAACTCCCCCTAATGACCAAAGACCAAGTAGCAAATAGAATTTTGGATGTTATTATGGGGATGAGATAAATAACATCCCTATTCTAATTTTCTTTTCCATTTATTTATAACAACAAAAATGCCTGTAGATAAAAACTACAGGCATTTTGTATATCTTATATAAATATATGATTGAGGTTATCACTAAACAACTACTATCACTGTTCCAACCCAATGATGCTTAATTTCAGAAAGACCGTTTGCATCAACAACAAATCTATATGTACTTGAAACTCTGCCATATGAATTAACCGTAATAACAAATGAAACTTCTTTTTTACTCTCCATAGCATCAAGAAAATCAGAAAAGATGTTATTGCTAGTTGAACTTCTAGAAATATAAATTTCACCGTTTTGAGGATCAAGATAATATGCAGTTCCTTCGGTAACAACATCGTCAACTTTTATTTTTATTTGCACATCCTCTGCATTAACACCCAAAAAACTTGCTTTATGATTTCCATATTCAACCAGTCTTATGCGAAATACATCATCATTTAAAAATCCAGTGCCAAGCGTTAACTCTTTATCCATAAAAAAATATACTGCAAGATAAGAGCTTGCTGTAGCGCTGTTGCTGAAAGTGCCTTCAAATGCACCACGAATATACTTTTCATCAGTAGGATCATTAAATTCATCCACATAATACTCTTCTGTCCAATGAGTTTCTTTAAATTCTGTTGCCGCAGTTGAGGACTCCTGTGTTTCTTGAGTTTCAACAGTAGCAGGTGAATTATTGCTTCCGCATCCGACACAATTACTAATCAAAATAAGAATAATAAGTCCTAATAAAGCTCTTTTCATAATATCTCTCCTACTCATTTTTATTTGACATTTAGTGAATGTCAATTTCATCAATAGTATACCATATAATTATAGAATTGACAAGCACTGAATGTCATTTTAAGGTGATTATATGTTTATTAACAAAAGTATTGACGGGAAAAATAATATTTGCGGAACAAAAATAGCAAAATATCGAAAGGTTCAGGGAAAATCTCAGAGGGAGCTTGCAGATGAGCTTCAGCTTATCGGGCTGGACGTTGATAAAAATGCGATACAAAGAATAGAAGCAGGGAAAAGATTTGTAACGGATATCGAACTTGTGTACCTTGCAAAGGTTTTAAAGGTTTCCGTTGAGGACTTATTGTCTTTTGAAGTATAAAAATAAATTCTCGGGAAGAAACAAGGCGAATTGTTTGCCTTGACCCCGGGAATTTTTTATGTTATTATCTCTAAAGACAGGAAGCAATCGGATATTGCAAAAATCTATTTTGCAGGAAGTCGGGTGAGATTCCCGCACAGGAACGCTGCTGTAATTGCGGAGTTTTTCTTCATTGATTAAGTTCGGTCACTGAAAGCTGTTTTTCGGGAAGGCGAAGAAAAATGCTGATGCAGAGTCAGAATACATCTGTTGCTTTATGAACAAAACTCTTCGTGCTCAGGGGTGTGTTTGCATATCGGACGTACTTTTTATATGTCCGACTTTTTGCCGTGTCATGCATAATGTATTCCCAACGCCGAGTATCGGCGTTTTTTTGTTCTCTGTTAAAAAAATTAAAGGAGTTATGTACATGAAAAAAACTATTGCCGTCATATTGGCGGTACTGCTTATGGCACAGACTGCCGTTTTGTTTGCTTCGGCACAGGAAACCGAAAACACCGAAATATCACTCGATACGGCCATATCAGAAACTGCCGAATACCTTTTGGAAAATCCCAAAAATGACTGGGAGGTAATTGCACTTTTAAAAAGCGGTGCGGTTATTGATGACCTTTCTTTTACCGATGAATATTACAGCGGAATTGTTACAAAGCTTCAGGAAACCAAATCTCCTGTATTAAGCGGAGATGAAGACCTGCTTACAGACAATTCAAAGGCAATCCTTGTTCTCAGCTCAATGGGAATAAATTGCAGGAATATTGAAGGCTATGATATTGTAGAGCCTTTGAAAAGAATAGAGGGAATAAAGGTTCAGGGCATTAACAGCGGGATATATGCTTTGCTTGCCTTGGATTCAGGCAAATATACAACCTCTGACAGTGAAACAAGAGACAAGCTTATTGATTATATTCTTTCCGAGCAGATTGAAAACGGTTCTTGGGCTTTTTCAAAAATATGGAGTCCGAACGGTGATGTTGATATGACTGCAATGGCTGTTCAGGCTTTGGCTCCTTATTTGGTTTCAAGACAGGATGTAAAAACCGCTGTAGAAAAAGCTGTTTCCTATATGTCAGAACAGCAGCAGGAAAACGGCGGTTACGTATCATTCGGAACAGAGAGTTGTGAAACAGCGGCTCAGGTAATTATTGCTCTTACTTCTTTGGGGATAAATCCCGAGACATCTGAGGAATTTACAAAATCTCAGGGTAATCTGCTTGACAATCTTTTAGGTTTTTATGTAAAGGGCGGCGGTTTTTCCCATACAAAGGGAGGTTCTGTAAACCAAATGGCTACGGTTCAGGCAATGCTTGCCATGGATTCCTGTAAGCTTATGGAAAAGGGACTTTCTCTTTACTATTCCGTTCCCGAAATGGTAAACTATGCTTCAGAAAAGTCCAAAGAATATCTTTTACAGAATATTTCCCTTAAATACAATGACGAGTGGGCGGTGTTTGCTCTTGCAAGACTTGGCGAGGACGTTGTTTCAACGGGAACTTTTGACGGATATGTTGCAGATGTAAAAGCTAAGATTGCACAGACAGGTCCTGTGCTTAATACCGACAGCGGTTTTCTTACCGACAATGCAAGAGTTATTATCGCACTTACTTCTTTGGGCATAGACTGTACAGATATCGACGGCATTAATATTGTAGAGCCTCTCTCTAATCTTGATATAATTAAGGAGCAGGGTGTAAACAGTGCAATTTATGCTTTGCTGGCACTTAATACTGCCAAATACTCAACCTCTGACAAACAGCTTAACGAAAAGCTCGTGGAATATATTTTAAGCGAAAGACTTGAAAACGGTACATGGGCTTACTCTGTTGTTTGGTCGCCAAACGGAGATATTGACCTTACCGCTATGGCAGTTCAGGCTTTGGCACCTTACATGGATACAAACCAAGAGGTCAAGGCGGCTGTTGAAACAGCGATGAATTTCCTTAAAGATGAGCAGACAGAGTTTGGTTATTATGCGGCTTTTGGAAACGCAAGCAGTTCAAGTACGGCTCAGGTTGTTTGTGCTTTGCAGGAGCTTGGAAGGGACAGCCTTTCAGACTCTGATTTTACGGTAAGCAATGTTTCTGTTTTGGACAGTCTGCTCGCATTTGCTTCAAATAACGGAGGCTTTTCAAGCAAGCTTGCTTCCAATCCCGACGCTTTTTCTACAACTCAGGCAATGTACGCATTAACAAGCGTTATAAGAAGTCAAAAGGGCATGACTTCCCTTTACGATATGACAGATGTTTTGGATAAGAGTGCGGAAATTTTATACGGTGATGCTGACGGCAACGGAAGAGTAAATATTTTGGACGCAACGCTTGTTCAGAAATATTTGGCAGAGATAGAGGTATTGTCAGAAAATGGCAAAGCTGCCGCAGATATGGACAGAAACGGAGTTATAAATATTTTGGATGCAACAGCTATTCAAAAGGCGATTGTAAATGAATTTGCCGCCTAATATTAATGAAAGACAGTTGATAAAATGAAGAAACAAAAAATATTATCTCTTTTAGCGGTACTGATTCTTACTTTTCTTTTGGTTTTTTCAGGCTGTTCGTCAGATGAAAAACAGCCTGTTTCAGATACAACCTCAGTGTCGGAAAGCACCGAAAAAGAAACAAAATCTACGGATACTTTAAAGGAAACTACAGAGGAAAGTTCTTCACTAAGCCAAGGAACTGAAGAAAAAGAAACAGAGGGTAAGGAAAATTCCTCAAATAATCAAATTTACGGAAATGACAGCGGTAATGTTAAACCGTCGGAAAATCAACAGACCACAGAACCTGCGGTTACTCAGCCGTCAACTCAGCCCGTTACGGAAAAACCGACTGAGCCTGCAACCGAACCTCAGGCAAAGGTTTGTACCATTAATATAAGCTGTGCAACTGTGCTTAATAATATGGATAAGCTGAAAGAGGAGAAAAAAGGAATTGTTCCTCCCGGCGGTATTATTCTAAGCGGCTATCAGGTAGAGATAAAGGACGGAGATACGGCGTATGACGTACTTGTGAGGGCTTGTCAGGAAAACAGGATACACATGGACGCTGATTTTACGCCGGCTTACGGTTCGGCTTATATAAAAGGTATAGGCAACATTTATGAAAGGGATTGCGGAAGACTTTCCGGCTGGACTTACTGCGTAAACGGAAAATTCCCCGGCATGGGGTGCAGTTCCTATGATGTCCACGAGGGCGATACGGTGGAATTTCTCTACACCTGTGATTTGGGGGCAGATGTGGGAAATTCTTACGGCGGATAAATATTAATTATTTTTTAACTGAAAAGGGGTGACACGAAATGTATAATGAATTTACAAA
>CALWIW010000011.1 GCA_944380855.1 uncultured Clostridia bacterium
TTTCTGACTGCCGACAGTTCAAGGCAATTCAGAAGCGGCGGTACTTTCCCTTAGCGTACCGCAGGCGTTGTCCGGCTGAAAGCCGTCTATCTCACTCTAATGTGAAGAATGTTATTCAGTTGTAGTCCTCTTTCAAGAGAGATTTTATTATATCACAAAATCCGCCGGAAAGCAAGAATTTTGCGACGGGTTTTGAATATTTGGGAGAAATAAGGTTATACTAATCTATTTGCATACTCTCTCAAATACTTAAAGGGAAATGGTAGGATTGTCAACTGTCCGTTATGAACAAATGTGACATTCATTAGCGGCAATAGTTTCTCAAACATAGGAGTTGAATCTTCAAACGGTTCAATCTTTCTTATAGTTGCTGCCCTATTGATTAACCACCGCATTCCGTTCCCGATAGTGCCAACAAAATAATACTCCGATGCACCATCGCTGAACATTTTAATATCTAAACACGATGAAAGTAGTTCATCACGTTTTTCTTTGCTACGCAATTTAGTGTTGCCGTTAGAGAGTTCAGCTTTGATGCTATCTATTTCAGGAATGGTAAACCATCCCGTATCTTTTATAACATTTATATTGCTTGAAGCATCTCTGATAATACCGTATACTTTCTCGGAATTTATTCTTGCATTTTCAAAAATCTCGACACATTGATTATATTTGTCGGCTTCAAATAAATTAAGAGTTTGTTCCGAAACATTAAAAGTACCATTAGGATGAATAGTCATAAAAACATATTTTGTGTTTTGTTCATCTGTCAATTCAATACCAAAATCGATATCCTCTTTTAATCCCAATGTACTCCAATTGAAAAGAGATATTTTTTGTTTAACAAGATCATCTTTAATTAGCATTTCGTGTATAACTGTCGAAATTGCAAATTCACTACATTCAGAAAAATCTTCAAAGGTAATATGCTGTACCGCAACATCATTAAATACTCGATGCGGATCTTCGCTATCTGCATAAAAAGCCGCATTATGTATCACTCTGATGTTTAGATGTTCCTTTGCAATCCTTTTACCATAACTTGCTTTTATGCCGTATTTTGAGAAAAGCAAGTCACATATCTCTTTGCAAAAGATTTTAGAATATTCATCGTCAATACAGTCAACTATTTTTATTGGTTTAATATTCAAAAGATTAGATATTGCCTGTTTGTTTTCATTCGCAACAGAGCGGGTATAATCTAATACTTTATAATTTGTAATACTTGCAAATTCAAGGTGAGCAATATCGGAAAATCTATCATTGAAGCTTTTTAAAACAGTTGTAAGAATTCCCATCTTGCTTTGATTAAAACGGTCTATATTCTGAATGTCTAAGAATGCAATTTCGGTTTTTACATTTTTAGTTTGTCGCATAATGAAACTATATCCCGTATCATCTTTCAATTTCCTGCGCAATGTGTTATGTGCCGAAAAAACATACTTGGGATATTCCTCAAATTTTTTCTTTTTAAATTCTATTTTATTACGCAACAGTTCTGAGGTGAATGTATGTACTTCCATATTCAAGCGAAATTCAGGGGATAACCTCAGTTCTAAACACGGAACTTTGAAAATAACATTTGCTTCGCTTTTTCTTCCTCTGATCAACCAATTTGGATGAAAACAGTATAAATGTCCAGTTAGGTTGTTAAATTTGAGTAACGGACTTTCATAATTCCCTAAGCTGTTAAGCATAAGTTGAAATACAATATCCTCTTTTAATGTATTTACCGCAGTCTGTGAAATAGTAATGCGGTCAGCGCCATCTTCTTTTAATATTGCATCCTTTAACAATGATATGTTTGAATCGTTGCTTTTCATTAGTACAAAAATCTCTCTTCCGGACTTAAAAAGCACAGAACAAACATTATTGCTCAGAAGCGGTGCATCAATAATATATGCTCCATTCTTAAAATGGTTCTCCGATGTACGAATGCAAAATACATCATAGTTTTTTGAAAACAATGCTTTATCAAACTTATAAGTTAGCTGATTTGTTTTAATCGGAACATTCATTTATACACCTTCTTATCTCGTTCCAAGCCTCTTGGTTATAGTTGAGAGAAGCGTTGCCAGTTAGCAAAGACGGAATTTCAACAATCGTCAAATCTTTTCGTTTTATACGATGTATTTTCCATTCGTTCTCCGAAACGATGTTGACTATAATAACACATTTGCAACCGCATTTATTTGCCTTATCTTCAATTTTATTTAGCATTTCTTCATCGTTGAAAACGGTAGTTTCGTGCCAGTTTTTAAAATCAATATAAATAGGGTATTCGCTTAATTTATAATCAAATAATTCAAATAGTTCGGGATCGCTGATTTCCTGCATATTAAGTTTAAGCACCAACCAGAACAAATATCTGCCAACCACTTCACCCAACGCTCCTTTATATATGTTGTTGAACAAAGTCGGAGACATAATATAATCGTTCGTCTCAAAATATGTTGCCCAACCCTTTTTCATAAAAAAGTCTTTGAGTTCAGGAATACTCATTAAGATGTTTAGCTTTGCTGCAATATCCGAAACCTCTAAAATCAAATCCTTATTTTTAGTAAAACCGATTTGAATATTATTGTAATCTTCCTCTTGTCTGTAAAACAGACGATTATTTTTAGTGGGGAGTTTCACATAAAAATTCTTTGCAACAAAATTCTTCGATAATTCATCAGCAGACATCGTAGGTGATGTCAGCACAAGTTCACGCAACTGCTGCCATTTTTCTATCCGATCATCAGTCCAGTCTTCCCTTAACATATTGTTGATGAATTTATTAGCTCTTACAGATAAAAGGGCGGCTCTGTTTTCAAAAGAACCTTCGCCTACCTGTGCGCTTGATTCCTCTCTAACTTTATCTAACAAGGCAATAAATTCTTTGTTCAGCAATCGGTGGTTTAAAATGGAAAGGTCAATACTTTCTGCAATACGATTGTCAGCAAACACATAAATATTCTTTCTTTTTTGGTTAGTACGGCAAATACGTCCAATTGCTTGAATAATTGTTCTTGTAGAAAGAAGAACAACACTCTTGCTATTATAGACACTTTGAGCATACGGGAGTTGATAAGTGTTTCCGGTGATATAGCAGCGGAACGCTCGTTTAATATGTTGAAATGCATCATACATAGAGAGTTCCGATGTTTCTTGTAAAAATTCAGTATGATACAAATATTTTATAAACTCCTCTTCAGAAAGATTGTTGCCCAAGTTTACCAAAAGATTGGTGGGCTTATCTAAATAAATAGCATCAAAATCTTTTTCGCCACGAGAGGGGCGATCATTGATTGTAATTAGTTCTTTTTCTAATCCACACGGAATTTCATATTGCAGGTTTTGCCCTGCGCCAATCGTTTGATAAACTGATATAACAAACAGTTTTTGACCTTCAGAAAGTTTACTGGTTATTTCGTTCTTTTTTATATCATATTCATCGCCGTCTAACTGATAAACAGATGAGTTTACGCTTATACTTGCATTGTTTTCTGCAATGATATACTTGAAAATCTCATCAATAACATCCTTGTTAAGATATTTGTCTCCTTTTCTTGGATGCTTTGTAAGAACGCAAAGAAAAGATTGAATATCATTATGCATCACAAATTGCTTGTAAGCTAAAGCGATTCTAATATAGCGTTCTTTATGATAGTTATCTTTATTATCGGGCAACTCTCGTTCAATTTTTTCAAAAATCATTTCAGAAATTTCATCTGAATCAAATACTGTTTTCCAAGCGGAAGCAGAATAGTTATCTCGTACATCCCCGCCTAATAATTCAACATTTATGGACACATTATTATATCCGCAAAGTGAATCTGAAAAATCGGAACAAAGGCGTATTTTATCAGCTTCGCTCGGCAACGAGAATGCAGTTTGTATTTTCGATTTGAGATAATCCAAATCGTAGTTCCCAATAACAGTCGGTACAGTAGCCGTTGCCGATATGCCGATAACTTTAGCTTTTTCACAAAAACGCAGAAGGATTTTTTCTGGAGTCGTCTGAAAAGAACACATCATTATTTTAGATTGCATATCGTGAACGGCGTCATCTTCAAACGAATAAAAACGGAAACCATTTTCATAAAAAGAAAGATCAAAATCGGAATTTTCTATATCGCCTTTCACCTTATGTGAAGCAATCAAAATTTGTGATGTG
This sequence comes from uncultured Clostridia bacterium, assembly GCA_944380855.1. Lineage (GTDB taxonomy): Bacteria > Bacillota > Clostridia > Oscillospirales > Acutalibacteraceae > Limousia. Next base: position 4,160 of record CALWIW010000011.1, read on the forward strand.
ATATAATCAATATATGTGGAGTTGAGCCTAAACTCTGCTAAAACAGAGCGTATAGCCGATTCCATAGTAAACTCATCGTCAGCATTTTGTTTGCGTTCAGATTTGCATTGCATATAGTTTATTGCAAGTATATTGATGCCAATTTGAAAATACTTAATAAAGCCCCGTAATTTACCGAGCATAACTTGAATATTATTCTTTTCAGCATTCGGCTTATTGGGGGAAAAACGAATAGCGTTTATGCGATTTTTCGTGTCACTTATAGTCGTTATGTAAGAGTTATTCCCATCTAAAATTGAATGAAATTGATGATCCTGGAACAAGAAATTCTTAGTATTATCTGCAACATCTGTTGAGGTTCTATGACTGAACTGCAAGGTGTAATTTTCATATATTGTATCGGCTTTTTCTCTAATTCCGTCTATTACGGACTGTAATGGTTGATCCTTGTATTTACTTTCTTTTCTTAGCTTTGACGGCGTGGTAAGTATCGTGGGAAATTCGTTAGTATGTAATGCAGAATAAATATCCTTAAACAGCTCAATATAGTCGATTTTATCTCTTAGTCCATTTTGTATTATGTTTTTTAATAAAGTTTCTTTTGTTGCATCAAACTCGTCAATAAATATAACTGCATTATCAATAATGTCAGTATTATAGAACATATATGAAGGCTCGACAATCGTAGCGTTTCTTGTTAAAAACTTATCCATACTCATAAAAATGATTTGTTTATCACTAGTGAATACTGCAGGATATAGTTTTCCGAGCCACTGCCATCTTTTATTCGTTTTAATTGCATAAATACGTTCGTTAACTGTGGAAAATTCCTTTGCCAACATTGTTTGTAGTAATTTTCTGAAATTAGGTTCTGATTTACTACGAAGGTTATCCTTTATGCTTCCGATAAAACCTCGCAGTTCAACTTTGTTTACATTCCTTTGTTCTTGCAAGAACCTTACATCTTGAACAAAGGATTTATATTCATCAGTCTTTTTGATTTCACTCGGTATTTCATTGATTATTTCACTTGTAAGACCATCGATTACGCAATCTGCATTGGCATCTATAAAAAGAAACTTCTCATTGAATTTATCCAATTGACCCGCTTTTTCAAACCAAATTTTAAGTTCTTCCGCAGGAAGATTTTTCTTCAAAGTTGTTATAAAGAAAAATCGCCTCTTACTATTTGATTCGTCCAAGGAAGCTTCATAGATATATTTGAGGACAGAGTAAGTCTTACCGTATCCTGTGGGCATATCAAGCAAAAACAAGCCGTTGTTATTGCCGTTATTACAGTAATTCTTAATTGCAGTATACATCTTTTATACTCCAAAAACAATTTATTAGTGACAGATATACTATATCAATAATATTATACCATATAATCGTGTTTTTTCTATTACTTTTACGAAATAAAATAGGCGGCAAGGAGAATTTGATTTCCCTGCCGCAATTTTCAGTCAGTTATAAATTATATCGTGGTTTACAATTTCCGTAGCGCTGTTGCGGATGTTGTTCATCTGAGCGATCCATTCCATTTGGTTGTTTGCTTTGAGTTTTTCTGTCACGCCCTCACGATCTGCTATCTGTTCCACCAGCCGAAAAAACAATTCTTCTGCTTGCCGATCAATATCTGCAAGATAGCCATTCAGTGTGCCGCTTGTAAGCAGATTCGTGTAAAACACTTTACGGTGCTGTTTGAGATAGCGCAAATGCCGCTGTCCCCATATCCCTATGGGCTTATTTTCTTCGGTGGGTAGTACAAGGTCAGGCAAATAGTAATCGCCTTGCAGCGTATAAGTGCCGCCCATCTGTTCAAATAATGATTTCATTGCAGTTTCCTCCAAATTCAGTTTTAGATTTTTCTGCAATATACCGTCTCGATTGTCTTTACCACTTGTTTTCAAAACCTTCGTTACGGAACCTCATCATTTGGGAGAACCGCCCTAATTTATGACTTATATTTATTGTTCAGTACAAATATCAGCCCAAATCAAGCTCTGCAAGCTTTGAAAGATGCTCGTACTTCTTCTCTGCGTACTCCTCTGCCTTCTCGAAGAGCTTTTCTGCTCTATCCGGGAATGCACGGCTGAGTGCGTTGTAACGAACTTCGCCCATGATGAAGTCACGGTAAGAAGCTGTCGGAGCCTTGCTGTCCAGCATGAACGGATTCTTGCCTTCGTCTGCAAGTCTTGGGTCATATCTGAAGCAGTTCCAGTAACCTGCATCTACTGCCTTCTTCTCTTCCTGCTGAGCAATGCTCATGCCGCCCTTAATACCGTGGTTGATACATGGAGCGTAGCAGATGAGGATTGAAGGACCGTCGTAGCTTTCAGCCTCTGTAAATGCCTTGATGCACTGGTTGTAGTCAGCACCCATTGCTACCTGAGCAACGTATACATAGCCGTAGCTCATAGCAATTGCAGCAAGGTCTTTCTTCTTTGTAGCCTTACCTGCTGCTGCGAACTGTGCAACAGAACCGATTGGTGTAGCCTTAGAAGCCTGTCCGCCTGTATTTGAGTAAACCTCTGTATCGAATACGAGGATATTTACATTCTCACCGGATGCGATAACGTGGTCAAGTCCGCCGAAGCCGATATCGTATGCCCAGCCGTCGCCGCCGAGGATCCACATGGACTTCTTAGCAAGGCTGTCTTTGTCGATAAGTGTCTTCTTAGCAAGCTGGCCTGCTTCGCAGTCGCAGTCTTTGATGCTCTCGAGCTTCTCAATAAGAGCGTCAGCAGCAATTCTGCTTTCACCTGAGTTGCCGAGAGTTGCAAGGTAGTTGCTGCAAGCTTCCTTAACACTTGCGTCCTCTACCAATTCTTCAATCTTAGAAACATACTCGCAGAGTCTGTTTCTGATAGCCTTCTGGCCGAGAGCCATACCGAGACCGAACTCAGCGTTGTCCTCGAAGAGGCTGTTATGCCATGCAGGGCCGTGACCCTTCTTGTTTACTGTGTAAGGAGTTGCAGGTGCAGAACCGCCCCAAATTGAAGAACATCCTGTTGCGTTAGCAATGAACATTCTGTCACCGAAGAGCTGTGTAGCAAGCTTTGCATATGGTGTTTCACCGCAGCCTGCACAAGCACCGGAGAACTCGAGGAGAGGCTGTTTGAACTGGCTGCCCTTAACTGTGGACTCAGCAAACTTGTCGAGAACCTCTGGCTTTGTATCGAGCTTGAAGCCATAGTCGAAGAGCTTCTGTCCTGCTCTCTGAGTATCGATTGGCTTCATTGTAAGAGCCTTGTTGCCCTTCTTGCCCGGGCATACCTGAGCACAAGCACCGCAGCCTGTGCAGTCGAGGGTTGATACTGTCATAACGAAGTTGAGACCCTTCAAACCGATCATAGCGGCTGACTTTGTGTTTTCAGGAGCAGCTGCAAGCTCTTCGTCTGTCATAGGAACAGGACGGATTACAGCGTGCGGACATACAAATGAGCAGCGGTTACACTGTACGCAGTTTTCAGGATTCCACTCTGGAACGTCAACTGCAATACCTCTCTTCTCGTAAGCGGAAGAACCCTGTGGGAATGTACCGTCTACATAATCCATAAATGCAGATACAGGGAGCTTGTTGCCCTTGTAAGCATTTACAGGGTGAAGAACAGTATTTACATACTTAACAACGTCTGCTCTGTCGCCCTCTGCACAATATGCAGCAGCGTCGTCAACGCAGTTAGCCCAGTCAGCAGGAACTTCAACCTTCTTAAGATCTGACATACCTCTTTCGATAGCAGCGTGGTTCATGTCAACGATAGCCTGACCCTTCTTGGAGTAAGACTTTGTTGCAGCGTCCTTCATGTACTGCTTTGCTTCGTCAGCAGGAATAATGTCTGCAATCTTAAAGAATGCGGACTGAAGAATTGTATTGATACGGCCGCCCAGTCCGATTTCCTTACCGATAGCGATACCGTCGATTGTGTAAAGATTTATCTTCTTGTCAGCGATGAGCTTCTTCATCTTGCCGGGGAGTCTCTGTGAAAGCTCTTCAACGTCCCAACCGCAGTTGAGAAGGAAGCTGCCGCCCTCTTTGAGGTCCTCTACCATCTCGTACTTGTCAACGTATGATGGGTTGTGGCAAGCAACGAAGTCAGCCTTGCTGATGTAATATGTTGATTTAATTGGCTGGTTACCGAATCTCAAGTGAGAAACTGTGATACCGCCGGACTTCTTTGAGTCATATGCAAAATATCCCTGAGCATACATATCTGTATGGTCACCGATAATCTTGATGGAGTTCTTGTTAGCACCAACAGTACCGTCAGCACCAAGACCCCAGAACTTACAGGAACGTGTACCTGCAGGAGTTGTGTCAGGATTTTCAACAACAGGAAGTGAGAGATTTGTAACGTCGTCTACGATACCGATTGTAAATCTCTTCTTAGGTGTTGCACTCTGAGCGTTTCTGTAAACAGCAACGATGTCGCCAGGAGTTGTATCCTTAGAAGCAAGACCGTATCTGCCTGTAAATACCTTTACGTTTGCGAAATCAGAACCGTTGATAGCAGCCAAAACGTCAAGATAGAGAGGCTCGCCGATTGAACCAGGCTCTTTTGTTCTGTCGAGAACAGAAATTGTCTTAACTGTCTTTGGAAGCTCGCTGAGGAGATAATCAGCAACGAAAGGTCTGTAAAGTCTAACCTTAAGGAGACCAACCTTCTCGCCTGCTGCGTTGAGGTAATCAACAACTTCTTCTGTAGCATCGCAAACAGAACCCATAGCAACGATAACGTGCTCTGCGTCCTCTGCACCGTAATAGTTGAACGGCTTGTAATCTGTGCCGAGCTTTGCGTTGATTTTATTCATGTACTCAACAACAACCTCTGGAATTGCGTCGTAGTACTTGTTGCAAGCCTCACGAGCCTGGAAGAAGATATCGTCGTTCTGAGCTGTACCTCTGATTACAGGGTGCTCAGGGTTAAGGCTGCGGCGACGGAATGCTTCAACTGCGTCCCAGTCGAGGAGCTCGCCGAGATCCTCATAATCCCATACAGCAATCTTCTGAATTTCGTGAGAAGTTCTGAAACCGTCGAAGAAGTGAAGGAATGGAACTCTGCCCTTGATTGCAGAAAGGTGAGCAACTGCTGCAAGGTCCATAATTTCTTGCGGGCTGTTTGAGCAAAGCATTGCATAACCTGTCTGACGGCAAGCATAAATATCGGAATGGTCACCGAAAATAGAAAGTGCATGGCTTGTGAGAGCACGAGCTGAAACGTGGATAACGCTTGGGAGCAGCTCACCTGCCATTTTATACATATTCGGAATCATAAGAAGCAAGCCCTGAGAAGCTGTGTAAGTAGTTGTCAGAGCACCTGCTGTTAAAGAACCGTGAACAGCACCTGCAGCACCGCCTTCGGACTGCATCTCTGTTACCTGAACCTCTCTGCCGAAAAGATTTTTCTTTCCTGTTGCAGAGAACTTGTCTGTTTCGTCAGCCATAACGGATGACGGAGTGATAGGATAGATAGCAGCAACGTCTGTGAAGGCATATGATACATATGCGGCAGCATTGTTACCATCCATGGTCTTCATTTTTCTGGATATTGCCATTGGAAACTTCCTCCTTAAAATAATACCTTTTTTCCAACCGGGTTAAGGTACATTTCATGTAAACTCTGATGCCCAGTGTTTCATTAAGATAATAACACTTTTTTCCCCAATTGTAAAGTGAAAATAAAAATTATGGTTTGACATTTTATCAATTTTTCTGTAAAATCTATTGTTAGAACAGTATATTGCACTTAAGAGACTTTTATCTTAAAAAAGCCGGCAATTTCCCGTTCTTTCAAGGGATATTCTCCCAAATACACTTTATAACAAACCGAAAGGATGAAAGAAAATGCCTGACGAATCGGGAGGCAACAATACACAAATCAAGAAAAACCCGGGCTTCTTTGACAAGTTTTTTAAAAATAAAAATCAGGAAGAAATGCAGCAGGAAGCCGAGGACGAGATACTTTCCCTTATTGAAGAGGGAAACGAAAAGGGAGTTATCAAAAACTCTACAAAGGACATAATTGAAAATATTTTTGACTTTGACGATTTGTCGGTGGGAGAAATTATGACTCACCGTACAGACATGGTGGCAATTTCAGACGACGCCTCACTTTCCGACGCAGTCAACACCGCTATATCAACCGGATATTCACGTATCCCTGTATATCACGAGGACATGGACAAAATAACCGGCGTCCTTTACGTGAAGGATTTGCTCCGTTATGTCTGCGGCGACGTACCTAAGGATTTTAAAATATCAAACATAACCCGTGAGGTGCTTTATGTTCCAAAAACCAAAAAATGCTCTCTGCTTTTTGCCGAAATGACAAAGAAAAAGATGCAGTTTGCCATAGTTGTGGACGAATACGGCGGCACCGACGGACTTATCACCCTTGAAGATCTTATCGAGGAAATTTTAGGAAATATTCAGGACGAGTTTGACCAGGAAAAAGAGGAGGTCAAAGAGATTTCCGACAACAAGTTTACCGTAGACGGCTCGCTCCCCTTGGACGAGGTTGAAGAGATTACCGGAGTTTCCATTGATGATATTGAAACCGACAGCGAAACAATCGCAGGTCTTATTCTTGATAAAATAGGCAGAATACCGAAAAAGGGCGAACATCCCTCTATAATAGTAAATGACCTTATGATAACTGTAGACAAAATCGAGGACAGGAGAATTTCCTCTGTTATCATAGAAAAACGTCAGTAATTTATAAAATTTCAGCGGCTTCAGTTTTTAAGCCGCTGTTTTTTGTTTATTTAACTGTCATAATATAAGCCGAATTTTATTGATATATAAACAAATTCATAATTAAGAACGACGTTTTCTCGGTGATGCTTCTGCTTCAGCATTTTTCTTTTTGGAAAAATAATTTATAACAAGCAACGCTGCGACCAAAAGAACCGCACAAACCAACAGGGAAACAATCCAGCTTTTTGTGATACCGGCAATTACATATCCTATTGCTGAAACAACAGCAACTACCATCGCATATTGAATCTGAGTTGAAACGTGGTTAATGTGGTTACACTGAGCTCCCGCCGAGGACATAATGGTGGTATCTGAAATAGGTGAAATATGGTCGCCGCAGACAGCTCCTGCCAAAACTGCTGAAACGGAAATAACCATCATAGTTTGGTCTGTGGAAGCAAACATTCCTATAACTATCGGAACAAGAATTGCAAAGGTTCCCCACGAGGTACCTGTTGAGAAGCCAAGGAAAATAGCTATTGCAAACATAATTACAGGAATAAACACGCTGGCTGAAGCGTTGTCCCCTACTGTAGTTTTAACAAAGTCGCTTATTGCAAGCTGGTCGCCCATTCCTTTAAGTGTCCACGCAAAAACAAGGATTGTGATTGCGGGAACCATAAGCTTAAAGCCCTCTACAAGACTTGACATAAAGTTTCCGAAACGGAGAACTCTTCTGGGCAGATACAAAAATCCCATAAAAATTACGGTTACAATTCCGCCGAAAATAAGGCTCTTACTGGAATTGCAGTTTGCGAAAGCGTCAATAACATTTGTTGCTCCCGACAAAAATCCCGTATAAATCATAGCTCCTACCGCGGAAACTATAAGAACCAAGACAGGAAGAACAAGGTCAATAACTCTGCCCTTTGCACTGAGATTTTGGGGCTTTGATTCGGAAGTTTCAATATCGTCCCTGCCGCTGGTGAAAAGGTCGCCCTTAGCAGCATTTCTCTCATGTATTTTCATTTTGCCGAAATCAATTCCGGTAACGGCTAAAAATACAACGGCGAAAATCGTAAGCAGTGCGTATAAATTAAAGGGGATTGTGTTTATAAAAAGCTGAAATCCCGACATTGAGCTGTCCTCAGGCACGTATGAATTTACAGCCGCCGCCCAGCTTGAAATCGGTGCAATAATGCACACGGGTGCCGCCGTCGAGTCAATTATGTATGCAAGCTTCGCACGGGAAATTTTGTTTTTATCCGTAACGGGACGCATAACAGAGCCTACCGTAAGGCAGTTAAAATAGTCGTCAACAAAAATAAGACAGCCAAGTCCCGTTGTGGCAAGCAAAGCTCCTCTTTTTGTTTTTATTCTTTGGCTTGCCCAGTCACCGTAGGCTTTCGAGCCTCCGGATTTTGTCATCAATGCTACAACCATTCCCAAAAGCACAAGGAAAATAGTTATATTAAGGTCTATACTGTTTGCCATTGTGGTGAACAGCGTATCAAAGGTTTCCCAAGGCTGAAAACCGGCAACAAACAAAGCACCCAATAAAACTCCGGCAAAAAGAGAAACGTAAACCTCTTTTGTTATAAGTGCCAGGGTGATAGCAAGAAGAGGCGGCACAATTGACCACCAGGTTCCGATAAACATTACTCCAACTCCTAACTTTTTTCAATTAATCATTTTGTTTTACAACAGATAATCATATAGTAAAATAATTTTAGCCAAAAGTCAACAATTTTTATGTTTTGAAAATTTATTTTTTGTATTTTTTACATTAAATGTAAAATTTTTAATCATAAAAAATCGGACGTATAAATACCTTAAATAGCATTAAAACTATATCGATATAAAAAACAACATTTAATAGCTAAAAAAATAACACCAAACCATTAAATTTGCTGTTTATAAAATCTATTAAACACAATACAATTATTATATTGACTTTTTATATAACATAGGTAACATAAGGAGTTTGAAAATGAAACGATATAAAAAATATTTCACTATCGGCACAAAAGAATGGAAAACCACCGTAAAGTACTGTTTAATAGCAGGTTTTGTCTTAGGACTGCTTTGCGGAACGGTTATTCTAAAATAATTTCTAAATAACTAACCGCCTCAAACACAATTTGCTTGAGGCGGTTACCTTTTTGCAAAAAAATCGGACGTATAAAAATACGCCCGATTTAAACTCAGCCTATACCGCCGTATACTATACCCAAAACAAAAACAAGTATAGTTATAGGAACATAAAAATATTTTCCCAGCCAGCCGAAAATCTTTTTAAGGGGCTTTTTTCTGCCTATATTAAGCTCTTTGACAATTTTATCAAGACCCAAAATATAGTAAATTGAAAAAGCTCCCAAAACCGCTCCGAACGGAACTACGATAATTGTGATGAAGTCCATCCAAGAACCAAGCTTTGCTTCCTCCTCTATAAATATGCCGATAGCAAAGGCAATCGCCGCACAGAAAGAAACAGCCACCTTTCTGTTCAGCTTCAGCTTATGCTGCCAGCTCTCCACAACTGCCTCAAACATATTTACTAGGGAAGTTATTCCCGCAAAAGCTACGGAAAGGAAAAACAACACGGCAAAAAGTCTGCCCATAGGCATTTGGTCAAATATTCCCGGAATTGTTATAAACATAAGAGGAGGTCCCGACTTAGGTTCAATTCCGAAAGCAAACACCGCCGGCATTATTGCCAATGCTGAAAGCATGGCGGCAACAGTATCAAAAAACGCCGTCCTTACAGAGGCTTTTGTAATATCTTCTTTTTTGCTGAGATAAGAACCGTAAACAATCATGCCCGAGCCGGTGATGGAAAGGGAGAAAAATGCCTGACCCATTGCCATAACCCATGTGTCAACCTGCAAAAGCTTTGACCAGTCGGGAATAAACAAAAATTCATATCCTGAAGACGCTCCCGGAAGAAAAGCTACTCTCACGGCAATTATTGCAAACAAAACAAAAAATACAGGCATCATTATTTTGTTTACACGCTCTATGTACTTAACCGCTCCCAAAAGCAGTATAACCATTGTAACAATAATTACCGCAGCGTGCCACGGAACACTGCCGAACTCTCCCGTCGCCTGCGAAAAATATTCCGAGGTTTGTCCGCTTTCAAAAAGACTGCCTGTTACCGAGCCTGCCAAAAAACGCAGAACCCAGCCGATTATTACCGAATAGCCGATAGCTATTCCCAAAGAACCTAAAAGCGGTATCCAGCCCAAAACCTTGCCGAATTTTCCCAAATTGAATTTTTTGATATTTCTTTCAGACCAGCATTTCTCATATGAACCCAAAGTTCCGGTTCCTGAAAGTCTGCCGATTCCGAATTCTGCCGAAAGGCCCACATATCCGAAAAGGGCAATAAACAGGATATAAGGAATCAAAAACGCCGCTCCTCCGTATTGTCCCAAACGGTAGGGGAACATCCAAATATTTCCCAGTCCTACAGCAGAACCGACGCAGGCTATTATAAATCCTACGGAGCTTGAAAAGCTTCCGTTCTTATGACCAAGGGTATGCCCTCCCTTGTTATTTTTCGCTGACACAAAAGCACCCCCGTTTTTCTTATTGCAGAGTTTATTTTTTATAAAGCAAAAATCCTACAATATTTTTAACAGATATAAAAAACAACCCGATTTAATGCTTCAACGATTTAAATTTTAACAATTTAACCTAACGAAAACCTATTATACTATACTCACCCTATTATTACAACCCTTTTTTGTATCCTGCCTTTACAGGCGGTGTATAAAAACATATTGCAAAGGCAGAGGGTGTGTGATATACTTTTAATAAGTATGTACATTGAAATAAATAATGAAATAAAACCAAATGAGAGCGAGCCAATCCAAAGGAATAAACATAAAGTTTCGCCCGACCTGTAGTAATGTTAATTTTTCAAATTATCCTTTTTCAGATCGGAACCAAAGGTCTCGCCAGCCTTGAAACGATGTTTATTTTTAAGCCGAAGCTTTGAAAGACGGATTTAAAAGGTTTAACCTGACCTGTGATGATGTTATTTTTAAAAATAGCTTTTGTCAGGTCAGAACCAAAGGCTTCGCCCGCCTTGAAACGGTGTTTATTTCTAAACCGAAGCTTTGCAAGGCGGATATAAAAAAGAAGGAGATAGAGTATATGTGCGGAATTTGCGGATTTACCGGTGAGGTTATTGACCGTGACAAAACCATACACAAAATGACAGAAATTATCACTCACAGAGGTCCTGACTCTGACGGATTTTATCTTGACGATAAGATTTCAATGGGCTTTCGCAGACTGAGCATTATAGACCTTGAAGCAGGAAGCCAGCCTATTTACAACGAGAACAAAAGCCTTGTTCTCACATTTAACGGCGAAATTTACAACTACCGTGACCTTAGAAAAGAGCTTATAGAAGCAGGTCACGAATTTTATACAGAAACAGACAGCGAAACACTTATTCACGGCTTTGAAGAATGGGGTGTAGACCTTTTGAATAAGCTGAGAGGTATGTTTGGCTTTGCTATTTACAATAAAAAAGACGGCAGTGTGTTTATCGCAAGGGATTTCTTCGGAATCAAACCGATGCACTATACCTTGATTGACGGGGAACTGGTTTACGGCTCTGAAATTAAAAGTATTCTCTGCCACCCTAAATTTGTTAAAAAATTCAATACAAGAGCCTTGGACACATATCTTTCCTTCCAGTATGCGGTTCCTCCGGAAACTTTCTTTGAGGGCGTTTACTGCCTGCTTCCGGGACACTATATGTGGTATAAGGACGGCAAAGTGGAAACCACAAGATATTTTGAGGCGAGATTTAATCCCGATGAAAGCATGACAGAGGAAGAAGCCGTTGATAAAATTGAAAAGGTTTTTGAAAATTCCGTAAACGCCCATAAAATTGCCGATGTTGAGGTTGGCTGTTTTCTTTCAAGCGGCGTTGACTCAAGCTATGTTTCCACCTATTTTGCAGACCAGAAAACATTTACCGTAGGCTTTGACTTCGGACTTAAATACAATGAAATAAGCTGGGCTGAAAGACTCAGCGAAAAAATCGGCGTTGAACATCATACAAAAATTATCGGAAGCGAAGAATTTTGGGACGCAGTTCCGATAGTTCAGTACCATATGGACCAGCCTTTGGCTGACCCGTCATGTATTGCTCTTTACTTTGTTTCAAAGCTTGCTTCCGAATATGTAAAGGTAGTTCTCTCGGGAGAGGGTGCGGACGAGCTGTTCGGCGGATATACCGTTTATAATGACCCCCGTGTGTTCAAGGTATATCAAACCTTGGTCCCATACTGTGTAAGAAGAGGAATTTATAAGCTTGTTTCAAAGCTTCCCGACATTAAGGGCCGCGATTACCTTATGAGAGCCACCCACCCGTTAGAGGAAAGATTTATCGGCAACGCTTTTATGTACGACATGAAAGAAAAGCAAGAAATTTTGAAAGACCCCTCAATCGCTACACGTCCCCAGGATATTACAAAGAAATTTTATGACAGAGTTAAGGACTACGACGACGTTACAAAGATGCAGTACCTTGACATAAATCTGTGGATGGTGGGAGATATTCTTCTTAAAGCAGACAGAATGAGCATGGCAAACTCTTTGGAGCTTAGAGTTCCTTTCCTTGATAAGGAAGTGTTTAAGGTTGCCTCGACACTTCCTACAAAACTCAGAGTAAACAAGCACAACACAAAATATGCCATGAGAAAAGCCGCACAGCGTCATATGCCCACGGAAACAGCAGAAAAGGAAAAGCTTGGTTTCCCTGTTCCCACAAGAGTATGGCTTCGTGACGAGAAATACTATAAAGTGGTTAAAGATATGTTCCAAAGCGATGTTTCAAAGAAATTCTTTAAGCCGGAACAGCTTATAGCATGGCTTGACGAGCATTTCAGCGGCAAAGAAGATAACAGCCGTAAGGTTTGGACAATCTATGTTTTCCTTGTATGGTATAAAATTTATTTCGGCGAGGACGAGAATTGATTGTTGTAATACACGATTTAAAAAAGTGAAAATTGTTTTGTTATGCAGTGTTACAGAGCGAATATGCAATCCGCCCCTACGCAGTGTATTGCAAAAAATAAATTGAAAAATAAATGAAGTTTATTTAAAGCAAACCATTCCTAAGGAATAAGGAGAAGGTTTCGCCCGACGGTAAACGGAAGCTAATTTTCAGATTATCCTATCCCCGTCGGTTATAAAAAATAAAAGGAGGTAATAGAAGATGGATTTTGAAGAAAAAAGAGTCGGTACAACTGAAATCTATGACGGCAGAATTATTCACGTTTTCGTAGACGATATAGAACTGCCCAACGGCGAACCTGCCAAAAGAGAGATTGTGGCTCACCCGGGCGGAGTAAGCATTGCCGCTTTGACCGACAAGAACGAACTGCTTTTTGTAAGACAGTTTCGCTATCCCTACAAGGAAGTGACCTTGGAGCTTCCTGCCGGAAAGCTTGAAAAAGGTCAAAACCCTCTGGAAAACGGAAAGCGTGAGCTTATGGAGGAAACAGGTGCAACAGGATATTCCTATATGTCTTTGGGAAAAATTTATCCAACTCCCGGCTACTGTACGGAAATAATACATCTTTATTGCTGCCGAGTGGAGTCCTTCGGAAATCAACATCTGGACGAGGACGAGTTTTTAAACTTTGAAAAAATTCCTCTTGATAAAGCGGTTGAAATGGTTCTCAATAACGAAATTCCCGACGCCAAAACACAGATTGGCGTTTTGAAAACCGCACTCCTTTTAAAATCGGGAAAAATTTAAAAAATACTGAATAAGGTTGATATAATGAAAATAATAAAAAACCTTGAAAACAAAGAGAAAAATCCCACTGCTGTAGCTTTGGGATTTTTTGATGGAATTCATTTAGGTCATCAAAAGGTAATATCTCAGGCAGTTGACCGGGAAACAGAGGGTCTTGTTCCAACGGTTTTTACCTTTCTTGATATGCCCTCTGCTAAAATTAAGGGACGCAACCCGGGACTTTTGACAACAAACGAAGAAAAAGCTTTAATAATGGAAAAGCTGGGAGTAAAACTTTTATATGCGGTGGATTTTAATTCCGTAAAGGATATTTCCGCTTATGATTTTGTGGAAAAAATTCTTTTTGAAAAGCTGAACGCAAAAAAGATTTTTTTCGGGGAAAATTACAGATTCGGCAAAAATGCTCAGGGAGATGCTTCTTTCCTTTTGGAAAATTGCCCCAAGTACGGAATTGAATGTATCACCGTTCCTGCGGAAAGCTTTGAGGGTAAACCCGTAAGCTCCACAAGAATAAGAAACTGCATACAAAACGGCGATGTTTTTACGGCTTCCAAAATGCTGGGAAGATATTTCGGAGTTTCTCAGACAATCGTTGCCGGAAATAAAATCGGCAGACAAATGGGAACGCCAACCATAAATCAGCAGGTGCCGCCGGGAGGAATTTTGCCAAAATTCGGGGTTTACGCCTCGGCGGTAACGGTCAGGGGCAGAACCTACTGCGGAGTTACAAACGTTGGCGTTAAGCCTACGGTAGGTTCAAAAATTCCTTTGTATGAAACATGGATAATAAATTTCAGCGGCGATATTTACGGAGAGAAAGCCACCACTCTTTTGCTTGACTTCATAAGACCCGAAAGAAAATTTGAAAGCCTTGAAGAGCTTAAAGGAGAGATTTTCAAAAACGGCATACAGGCTCAGAAAATTTTTAAAACCTTTTTGAGTTCTGAAAAAAGACAGTATCATTTAAACACAGAGGAAACAATGTAAAGAAATTTGACGTTATATGCAATTTAAGACGGCAAAAAGCAAAAAAATAATTGACATTCCCTTGACCTGCTGTTAATATTAAAGTGTACGGCTGGTGACGCAATTTAAAAAACAAAGTGAAAACAATCAGTCCTGTGAAAGCAGGGCTGATATTTTGCTTTAAAACGTCATCAAACTGAAAATATAACTCGGAGGAATGTTCAAAATGGAAAAACTTTTCAAGCTTAAAGAACACGGAACCGACGTAAGAACAGAGGTCATTGCAGGTATAACCACCTTTCTCTCAATGGCTTATATTCTTGCGGTAAACCCAAGTATGCTTGCAGCAGCAGGCATGGATCAGGGTGCGGTTTTCACAGCTACAGCGGTTTCCGCCGCATTCGCTACCCTTTTGATGGCATTTTTGGCAAACTATCCGGTGGCTTTGGCTTCCGGTATGGGACTTAACGCCTACTTTGCTTATTCAGTATGTCCAATGCTTGCAGAGCAGGGCATCACCGACCCATGGCAGGTAGCTCTTACAGCTATACTTGTAGAGGGTATAATCTTTATTCTGCTTTCACTTTTCAAGTTCCGTGAAGCTCTCGTAAATGCTATTCCTAAAAATTTAAAATTGGGAATTACAGCCGGTATCGGTCTTTTTATCGCAATTGTCGGACTTAAAGGTGCAGGAATTGTCGTTGGCGACGCAAGCACTTTGGTTGCCATGGGCAGTTTTTCCACACCTCAGGTTGTACTTGCCCTTGCAGGCTTCCTTATTATTGCTATTTTGACTCATTACAGAGTTAAAGGTGCAATCCTTATAGGTATTATCGCCACATGGCTTTTGGGAATTTGTGCACAGCTTACAGGCTGGTATACAGTAAACGAGCTTAACCCTTCACTTATACCTAATTTCAGCTTTCAAAATATAATCCCGCCAAGCCTTGAGCCTACATTCTTTAAATTTAATTTTGAATTTATGACAAAGAATGTTCTTTCATTCGCCGTTATAGTTTTTGCTTTCCTTTTTGTTGACCTTTTCGACACAGTAGGAACATTGGTTGGCGTTGCTTCAAAGGGTAATCTTTTGGATAAGGACGGCAAGCTTCCAAAGGCAGGAAGAGCATTGATGAGCGACGCTGTAGGTACAGTAGCCGGTGCGGTTTTGGGTACATCAACAGTTACAAGCTATGTTGAGTCCACCGCAGGCGTTGCGGAAGGCGGAAGAACAGGTCTTACAGCGGTTGTATCAGCAATCGGATTTATCCTTGCTCTCTTCTTCTCACCTATTTTCCTTGCAATACCGGGATTTGCAACAGCTCCTGCTCTTGTTTTCGTTGGACTTCTCATGATGTCCTCTGTAAAGGATATGGATTTGACAAAGGACGCCGCAGATATGGCAGGCGGATTTTTGGCAATTATCATGATGCCGTTTACATACTCCATTGCAAACGGAATTATGTTCGGTATCCTTGCATGGGTTATTATCAGAATTTTCCAGGGTAAAATCAAGGAAATTCACCCTGTTATGTATGTTGCGGGAATTCTTTTCGCTTTGAGAATTGCAATGCTGGTAATGGGACTTAACTAATTTATATTTAAAAAATTAAACAAATAAATAGGAGCGGTAACGAAAAATTATTTTCGCTGCCGCTCCTTAATTTTTACACATATCTCAAGATGAGATTTTTTCAAAAATCTCTTTCATTTCTTCTATTCTTTTCGGGGAACATTCATTGTACTTCTCAAAAGGAAACTCAATGTTTAATTCTTTGTACTTGTCAGAACAAAGCTTCCTGAATGGCAAAAGTTCAACTTTCTTTATACACTTGTATCCTTTTACAAGATTATAAAGATTAAAAAGATTTTCCTGCGTGTCGTTAAACTGAGGAACTATAACCTGTCTTATCCATGTGTTTATTTTTTTATCCTCAAGCACCGCAAGAAAAGACATTACCTGTTCAAGGGTTGTTCCCACGTATTTTTTGTAGTCCTCTGTATTTGTCATCTTTATATCAAGAAGCACCGTATCCGTAAGGTCTAAAAGCTTTTTGACCTTTTCATTTAAAATACAACCGCTTGTATCAATACAGGTAGATATATTTTCCTTTTTACAAAACTTGAAAAGTTCTGTGACAAACTCAGCCTGCAAAAGCACCTCTCCGCCGGAAACAGTAACTCCCCCGTCTTTTCCGAAATAAGCTTTGCACCTTTTAACCTTTGCAAAAACCTCTTCCGCTGTGGCAAAGATTGTGCTTTTTGTTTCATATTCCCATGTATCCGGGTTATGGCAATAGGCACATCTCAGAGGACAGCCCTGCATGAATACAACAAATCTCACGCCCGGGCCGTCCACGGTACCCATAGATTGGAAGGAATGGATTTTTCCTAACATATTAAACCCTCTCGTGGAAAGTTCTGCTGATAACCTCTCTCTGCTGTTCCCTTGAAAGCTTGTGGAAGTTTACAGCATAGCCGGAAACTCTGATTGTAAGGTTAGGATATTTCTCGGGGTTGTTATAAGCGTCAATAAGTGTATCACGGTTCATAACATTTACATTTATATGGTGAGCCATTTGAGCAAAATAGCCGTCAAGAATTGTCACAAGGTTTTGCGTTCTTGACTCTTTGTCGTTGCCCAAGGCTGTAGGTGTTATGGAGAATGTATTTGAAATACCGTCACGGCAGTCCTCATAGGAAAGCTTTGCAACGGAATTAAGAGAGGACAAAGCACCGTTATGCTCTCTGTTGTGCATTGGATTTGCACCCGGAGCAAAAGGCTCCCCTGCTTTTCTTCCGTCGGGAGTTGAGCCGGTCTTTTTGCCGTACATTACGTTTGAAGTAATTGTAAGAACGGAAAGGGTTGTTATTGCGTTTCTGTAGGTCTTTGTCTTTTTAAGCTCTGTTGATACAGAATGGAGAATATCCTTTGCGATGCTGTCAACTCTGTCGTCGTCGTTGCCGTATTTCGGGAAATCTCCTGTTGTTTCAAAGTCTACAATATAGCCGTTTTCGTCACGAATTGCCTTTACCTTTGCGTATTTAATGGCACTCAAAGAATCAGCAATTACCGAAAGTCCCGCAACACCGCAAGCCATAAAGCGTGTTACGTTTGTATCGTGCAAAGCCATTTGAGTTTTCTCATAGGCGTACTTGTCGTGCATATAATGAATTACATTCAAGGTGTTGATATAAAGTCTGCAAATCCATTTTTCATAATGGTTGAATCTCTCCATTACCTTATCGTAGTCGAGAATATCCTCATCATAAACGCTCATTTCGGGAGCAGCCTGTGTTTTTGAATATGTATCATAACCGCCGTTGAGAGCCAAAAGGAGAAGCTTTGCAAGGTTGCATCTTGCACCGAAGAACTGCATCTGCTTGCCCACTTTCATAGCGGAAACACAGCAGGCGATTGCGTAATCGTCACCGTAAATAGGACGCATAAGGTCGTCGTTTTCGTACTGGATTGAATCTGTATCTATTGAAACCTTTGCACAGAAATCCTTGAAAGGCTTCGGAAGCTTTTCAGACCACAAAACGGTGAGGTTTGGCTCCGGAGCAGGTCCCAAATTGTAAAGGGTGTTGAGGAAACGGAAGGTGTTCTTCGTTACCAAGGTTCTGCCGTCCTCGCCCATGCCGCCGAGGGATTCGGTAATCCACATTGGGTCGCCGCCGAAAAGCTCGTTATATTCCGGAGTTCTCAGGTGTCTTGCCATTCTCAGCTTCATAACGAAATCGTCAACAAGCTCCTGAGCTGAACTTTCGTCCAAAACTCCGTTTTTAATATCTCTTTCTATATAAATATCGATAAAGCTGCTTACTCTGCCCAAAGACATTGCGGCACCGTTTTGCTCCTTATTTGCTGCAAGGTATGCAAAATATGTCCACTGGATAGCTTCACGGGCATTCTTTGCCGGCTCGGAAATATCATAGCCGTACATAGCCGCCATTTCTTTCAGTTTTCCAAGGAAGTTTATCTGCTGGAAAAGTTCTTCGCTTAAACGGATTGAATCAGCGTCAAAGTCGCCCATTGCTATTTCTCTTTTGTCGTTCTGCTTTTCTTCAATAAGCAAATCAATACCGTAAAGGGCAACACGGCGGTAGTCTCCGATTATTCTGCCTCTTCCGTAAGCGTCGGGAAGTCCTGTCAAAATACCTGCGTGGCGAACCTTTCTCATCTCGTCGCTGTAAACTCTGAACACGCCGTCGTTATGGGTGGTTCTGTACTGGAACTCGTCCTCGATTTTGTCGGAAAGCTTATAACCGTAAGCTTCGCAGGCTTTTCTTGCCATTTTAATACCGCCGAACGGGTTTACGCCTCTTTTCAAAGGTCTGTTTGTCTGCAAGCCTACTATAAGTTCGTTTTCTTTGTCAAGATATCCGGGCTTGTAGGCTGTAAGTGATGATACTGTTGTTGTGTCTATATCAAGCACGCCGTTAAAGTGCTGCTCTATTGTCAAAAGCTGGTTGAGCTTATCCATAAGATGCTTTGTTCTCTCTGTAGCAGGCTGCAAAAATTCAGAGCCACCCTCATATGGAGTTACGTTCTGCTGGATAAAATCTCTGAGGTTGATTTCTTTCTGCCAATCTCCGCCTTTAAAACCGTTCCACTGTTCAAAATTTTTTGTAAACATAGAAAATCAATTCCTTTCACCGCAATAATATTTTCTCAAACCTGTTTTCCCTTTTTATTTCTCAATTCTATCCTATCCGTTAAATTTTTTCAGTAACTCAGTAACGTTTCCTTGAAAGGCTCCGTCTTTCAAACTTCCGCAAAGGGACTTCTTGAAAGGCTCTGCCTTTCAAACTATCCGCCAAAGGGACCTCTTGAAAGGCTCTGCCTTTCAAACTTTCCGCCAAAGGGACCTCTTGAAAGGCTCTGCCTTTCAAACTTTCCGCCAAAGGGACAGTGGTCCCTTTGGAATCCCTTGTCTTCTCACATAAATCTTTCTTTAAGAAATAAATCCAATATGACGATTATGGGTAAATCAAATCTTAAAAATAAGTTTTATGAGAAAATAGCCATTGTCACTGATGAATAAAACCCCAACCCAACCCATGGCGTGAGTTTTCTGTCGGCTGAACTTTTCCAAGTCAGAAATACAATAAATAAAAGTCATATGTGGTAATAGCCATTGTTACTGATAAATAAAACCCCAATCCGCCGCACTGCGTGAGTTTTCTGCTATCTGAACCTTTCCAAGGCGGACATAAAATAAATAAAAAAGAGCAATCCACGGTTTGAGGATTGCCCAGACGGTCGGCTTTTGCCGTTTCTGCTCCACTGTGGTCAATCCACTGTTCCGTCAGTCACAGAAACGAAGAAACTTTTTATTTCTGAAATCAGTATAGTTTATATTTTATGCTTTGTCAAGCAATTACACAAAAATCGTAATTTTTATCAAAAACGGGAATAGTTATCATTTATTTCCTGTATTTATTGATAAATATTCATATATGTATTTTTTTACATAACTAATCAATTTATGCCCGTTACACAAAAAGAGATTCTATATATTGCTTTGCACAGCGTGGGGAACGTCCGCCACGCTCAAGAGCAAACCTTTCCGCTCCCTTATAAAGCTCCTCTTCTTCCGTCTTAACGCCGTTTTGAACTGCCAAGGCACGGACAATTTTAAGGAAGTTATCCTTTGAGGGAGAGCTGAAGCACACTGAAAGTCCGAAACGGTCAGAAAGGGACAAGCTTTCCTCCATGTTGTCACGGCGGTTCAAATCGTCTGTGTCACGGTCGGAAACGCTTTCCTTGACAATGTGGCGGCGGTTGGAAGTGGCATAAATAAGGGCGTTTTTAGGTGTTGCCGCCAAACCGCCCTCCAAAACAGCTTTAAGGGAAGCATAGCTTTCGTCCTGCTTGTTAAAGGAAAGATCGTCGATAAATATAATAAATTTAAGAGGTACAGCGGCTATTGCGTCCACCAAAAGCGGAAAATCCATAAGCCTTTCCTTTGGAATTTCAACAATACGCAAGCCTTGCTTTCTCATGGAATTGACAACAGCTTTAACCGTTGAAGATTTGCCTGTACCCTTGTCACCGTAAAGCAGACAGTTATTGCAGGTCTTGCCCTGTAAAAATGCCTGAGTGTTTTCTATAACAGCGTTTCTCTGAACCTCATAACCCTTGAGATTTTCCAAAGTCACAACATCGGGATACATAACGGGTCTTATGCCGCCTGTTCTCCAGATAAAGGCTTTGTATCGGGCAAACATACCGCAGCCGTTTTCTCTGTGAAAACTGATAAGCTCGTCCATAGAATCTTTAATATGCTCAAGCTCTTTCGGAAAGCTTCCCTGCTCCCATTTTGGCAAGATGGGAATAATATCCTCTATTTCCGCTTTAAATGAACAATCATTTATAATGTCCTCATGTGTTAAAGCTGTGCTTTCCATAAGGCTTATGCAGTCACGCTTGGCGGCAAAAATCACGTTTTGAGGGAGATTTTCCGTATTTGAAGCGGTCGCCGCTCTTGTAAAGCAGTTTTCATCAAACATTATAGCTTCGCCCATAGCCTTTGCAAAATTTTCGCTGTAGCCTCTTTCACTTAAAAGAGCAAAAAACTCGCCGTAAGCCTGCAAAAAGCTTTCCGCATTTTCTTTTGAGGATTTTAAAAGTCTGTAAAAAGCTTTCGGAACGCTTCTTTCTAAAACACCTTTGTATATTGATAAGGAAGAAAGACTCATCAAAACCTTTCCTGTGCTGTTGGTCATAATAATCACTACCGTAAATTTTAATTTTTGATTTCACTTATTTTACAACCTTTTGACATCTTCGTCAAATAAAAATTAGGTTTTTACATTTATCTGATTTTTATTAAAAAAATTTTCAAAAAACACTTGATTTTTTCTTTTGTATGTGATAATATAATGAAGTCCTCAAAAGACAGTTGGTGTTGATGACGCTGAGGGTCCACCCGTTCCCATACCGAACACGGAAGTTAAGCTCAGTGGTGCCGAAGATACTTGGCTGGTGACGGCCCGGGAAAATAGGGAGATGCCAACATCAAAGTGTCCACCCAATAGGGTGGGCATTTTTTCGTTTATGAGAAACTTTTTATCAGAAAAAATTGCAGTAAAAAACAGTGACTTGTACAAGAGTCACTGTTTTTTTACCAATTTATCCATGGTAAATTTCTGACAATTCCGAATATCAAAAACACAACAATCAGAGCTATATATATTACCGATTCAATTTTTGAGGATTTTAATGAACCCGTGCGAACATAACGAATAATGTATACTGCCAGCAGCACCGCAAACAAAGGTAAAGTTATAAAAAGCAGTCTGTTAGCCAAAAAAGCACTTTGAAAATCAAGCTTCATAAGGGCTATAAACATACGGGAAACGCCGCAGCCGGGACATTTAAAGCCGGTCAAAAAGTTAACCGGACAGGGGATTCCAAATCCCAGCCATCCGGTAACAAGTCCGTAGACAACACCGACGGCAATCAATGCCGTCAGTATTATCGCCGTTTTTTTTAATCGTTTTTTCATTACTCTCTGATAGAAGCGTACTTGTTAAGCTCGTTCTGAGCAAGAGCAAGAGGAACAATAAATGTTACAAAAAGTGATAATACAAGATACAAAACTCCGAGATTGGACTCAGCATACTGGTCGCCCATCATTCTTTTAATCTTTGTAATTTTGTTACCTGTCTGGTATGCCCAAATTATTCCGTAAATTCCGCAGGTTACGATTGTAAGAAGTATAACCATTCCGCCGGACATATCCTGCTCGTTCAAGGATTTGTTTACATCTTCGTTAACGCAATAAAGCCAATAGTATCCGTAAATTCCGCAAGTAACAATTGAAAGAATAACAAACAAAGCAATGTTTCTGTTCTTAATGGGCAATCCGCCGCCGGGCACATTGGGTGCGTTGTAGCCGTTGTTTGGTTGATTATAGCCATTGTTCGGCTGATTATAACCGTTATTAGGCTGGTTATAATTGTTGTTCGGTTGATTATAACCATTGTTTGGCTGATTATAACCATTGTTCGGCTGGTTATAGTTGTTGTACTGCTGATTATAACCATTGTTAGGTTGGTTATAATTGTTGTACTGCTGGTTATAACCGTTGTTTGGCTGGTTGTAGCCGTTGTTCTGATTATTTGTGTTTTGCTGATTATTATTAATCGGCTGTCCGTTTGACGGATCAAAATTGTTCATAAATGACGCCTTCCTTATTTATTATGTTGATATATTATCACAATTTCCTGTAACAGTCAACAAAATTCCAAACATTGTTACATATTTTTTACTGATTTTTAATTAATTCTAAAAAACAAGCTTGTCTGTATAATCATATTAACAAAATATTAAATTAATTCCTTAATTAGAAAAAAAACAGACGCCGAAAACGACGTCTGTAAAATGCTTAAAATATTCTTATCAGCCTGAATATGAATAGTTCGGAGCTTCTTTTGTAATCTGAATATCGTGGGGGTGGCTTTCTTTAAGTCCTGCTCCGGTAATTCTGATAAACTTTGCCTTTTGATGAAGCTCTTCGATTGTGGCACAGCCTGTATATCCCATACCTGCTCTCAAACCGCCAAGCATCTGATAAATGGTTTCGGAAAGAGGACCCTTGTAAGGAACACGTCCTTCAACGCCTTCAGGAACAAGCTTTTTATTATTGCTCTGGAAGTATCTGTCTGAGCTACCTTTACCCATAGCACCAAGGCTTCCCATTCCGCGGTATACCTTGAACTGTCTGCCCTGGTAAATTTCGCTTTCTCCCGGGCTTTCCTCACAGCCTGCAACAAGTGAACCTACCATAACCACGCTGCCGCCTGCTGCCAATGCCTTAACTATATCTCCGCTGTACTTAACGCCGCCGTCTGCAATAACCGGAATACCGTATTTGGAAGCAGCGTTTGCAGCGTCAAAAATAGCTGTAATCTGAGGAACACCGATACCTGCAACAACACGGGTTGTACAGATTGAACCGGGGCCGATTCCAACCTTTACACAGTCTGCACCGGCTGCAATCAAAGCTTCCGTAGCTTCTGCTGTTGCAACGTTTCCTGCAATAAGCTGAACATTAGGATATGCAGCCTTTACCTTTGCAACAGACTTTATAACGTTGCTGTTGTGTCCGTGAGCAGAATCCAAAACAAGCACGTCCACTCCTGCTTTAACAAGCTCTGCAACTCTTTCGAGAACGTCGGGAGTAGCACCGATTGCCGCACCGCAGAGAAGTCTTCCGTTTTCATCTCTTGCGGAATTTGGATACTGAACAGATTTTTCAATATCCTTTATTGTAATAAGACCTTTAAGCTCACCTTTTTCGTTTACTATAGGAAGCTTTTCAATCTTATGCTTTCTGAGAATTTCCTGTGCTTCCAGCAAGGTTGTGCCTACGGGAGCAGTTACAAGCTTTTCCTTTGTCATAACGCTTGCGATAGTCTGTCCGTAATCCTGCTCTGTCATAAAACGCAAATCTCTGTTTGTGAGAATTCCCACAAGCTTGCCGTTTTCACAAATCGGAACACCTGAAATCTTGTATTTTGCCATGAGACCGTTTGCGTCGTTTACAGTATTATAAGGAGCAAGGAAGAAGGGATTTACGATAACGCCGTTTTCACTTCTCTTAACTCTGTCAACCTGGTCGGCCTGCTGTTCAATACTCATATTCTTATGAATAATACCTATACCGCCTTCACGGGCAATTGCAATAGCCATTCTTGTTTCGGTAACGGTATCCATCGCCGCCGTCATAAGCGGTGTGTTCAGCTTAATTTTCTTTGTGAGATGTGTTGAAACATCAACCATCTTCGGCTCAACATCGGATTCACCGGGAATCAACAGCACATCGTCAAATGTTAATCCTTCTTTAATAAACTTGTTTTCAAAACTCATGTTTATCAAAATTCTTCCCCCTTTTAAAATATTTAACTATTATTTTACCAAACGGAAACGTGAATATCAAGTATTTTCCACACTTTTTAAAAAATTCAGAATTTTTCATAAAACAAATAAAAATGCAATATACCCGTTATGATAAATTGCATTTTTATCTTTTACCCGTTGTTATTTTTTCTGTGTTTATACCTGTATAGGATATTGTCAGCCCATTCTCTGTCTATTTTTATAAAGCCCTTAAGCTTTTTATCCTTTGCCGCAAACTCCTCTGCGATTTTTATGGACTTTCCGTAAATTTCAAGTCTTACGCTTTGAATATAGGGCTCTCTTTCCTCGCCCACAAAGAAGGTATATCCCATGGTATTTGCTTCTCTGTCATACATGGAAAGATATCCCTCTTCCACCTTTTCCACGTCAAATTTCTTTGCTACCGCATTGCTTATGGCGAGCTTTGTAATTTCAACCGCCATATCGTCAAGACCGTTTTCAAAGATATATATTTTTTCCAAAAAGCTGTTAAAATCAGGCACAATGCGTTTTCTCACATTGTCCACTCCGCCCTCAAAATCCTTTTCTATATCCTTGTCGGCAATCTGAAACCTGTCAACATCGGGAATAAGATAAACCATAAACTTATTTTTTGTATCGTTATAAAGCACGGGATAAAAAAGCTTTCCCGTGTATCCGCAGGCAGAGCATTTAAAGGAAAAGAGTCTTCCCGAAAGCAGCTCTCTGCGTATGTTTAAATCCTCGGCGGCATTTATGCTTGTGGACAGCTTAACCTCTGTGGTTTTTCCGCATTTCAGGCACACAACCTTTTTAACTTCCGTTTTTGGCATTAAAAACACTCCCTTTTACAACATTATACCAACAGAGGTTAAAATCATCAAGCAATTTTTTAAATTATTATTGATTTTAACAGAAAATTCTGCCATAATAGTATTATCATTAAAGTACATAATTTCTTGTTTTACTTACTGTTTTTAAAATATAAAAAAATTATGCAAGAAAGCAATTTTACATACAGGAGGAAACTGCAATGAGTATTATTGACAACGTAATAACAGGCGTATCAAATGCCGTGGATAACCTTTCCTATACGGCTCAGGCTTTGGTAGAAAAAAACAGGGTGCACGCTCAGAAAAACCGTATTAAAACTGTTATTCAGTGCGAAAACCGTGTTATTGATAAAGCTTTTATTGAACTGGGAAAATACTACATGAAAAATCTTCGTGACCCGGAAAACGAAAGAAACGAAGAATTGTGTCTTGCTATAGAAGAATCATTGAAGAAAATAAAGCTTTCCAAGGAACGCTATGATTTTCTTTGTGCCTATGAAGACACAATCTCCGTATGCCCATACTGCGACGAAGACGATGTTCCCGCATACAGAATGTCCGACGATGATGATATAGAGGACATTACCCTCGCCTGCTCCAACGAAGACGAGTACGACGTTAAACCCTTTGACGAAGCGGCTGCTGCCCGTGCGGAAAAGCTTAAAAGCGTTTTAAAAAACGAACAGCAGACAGAGGAGAAAGCCGAAGAGCCTGAAGAAGAACCAAAGGCTGAGGAACCGGCAATAGTCAGAGAGCTTTCTCCCGATGAGGAAGAAACCGCCGACGATGACCTTTCTTTTTAATTAAAATATTTTTTGAACTTTAACACCTTGGAGGACGCTGTCCTCCAAACCGACTGCCAAATTTTTTTGACATTTGATATTTAAAACCTCACCGAAGATATAAAAAATATCACGGCGAGGTTTTTTGTTTAAAAAATTCAACAAAACATCTGTAAACATAAATATTTTTTTAAAACATTTGTATTTATATGGGTTTTATGATATCATAGTAAGAAATACATTTTAATACATAGGAAACAGCAGGTGAAGAAAATGAAAATTGCAGACAAATTTAATAAAGAAAAGACCATTCTTTCCTTTGAGGTTTTCCCTCCGAAAAAAACATCTCCCGTGGAAACAATCTACGAAACACTGGAACAGCTTGTAAAGTTAAACCCTGATTTTATAAGCGTAACCTACGGTGCGGGAGGAAGCAATGTGGGTCACACTGTGGAAATTGCTTCCAAACTTATCAACGACTACAAAATTGACGCTTTGGCTCATCTCACCTGCATAAACAGCGAAAAAACTCACATAGATAGGGTTTTGGAGGAATTCAAGGCAGGGGGAATTGAAAACATTTTGGCTTTAAGGGGAGATATTGTTCCCGACAGCGAGCCTTGCCACGATTTTAAACACGCCTCAGACCTTTGCAGCTACATAAAAGAAAAAGGCGGCTTTTATCTCAGCGGTGCCTGCTATCCCGAGGTACATGCCGACGCCGCAGACGAGGTTGAGGACATATTGAACCTTAAAAAGAAAGTTGATTCAGGTGCCGAGCATTTGATAACCCAGCTTTTCTTTGACAACACCGCCTACTACCGTTTCCGTGAAAGGGCAAGAATTGCGGGGATAAATGTTCCTGTTTCCGCAGGTATTATGCCCGTTGTAAACAAAAAACAGATTGAAAAAATGGTTTCCCTGTGCGGAGCCAGCTTCCCTGCAAAATTCTCAAAGATAATGGCAAAGTACGAAAGCAATCCGAAAGCCTTAAGAGACGCGGGAATCGCCTATGCAGTTGAACAGATTGTAGACCTTATTGCCAGCGGTGCCGAGGGTATTCATATTTACACAATGAACAATCCTTATATTGCTCAAAAAATCACCTCTTCTATAAAAAATCTTCTTTAACTTCATTTATTGCGGACAGGGGAAAACATAAAATAATGATAAAGCTTGAAAAACTCAGCAGAGCCGAATGTATAAGGTACCTGGGAGGAAAAAATCTTTCCGTTACGCCTCAAATCGAAAGCCTGCTGAATGAATGTGAACAGAAAATATTTGAAACAGCCTCTGTTAAATATCTCTACAGGGAAATACCTCTTGACAGTCAGATACTGCACCACGGAAATGATATAGAGGAGCATTTAAAGGACTGTGAAAAAGCAGTTATAATGTGTGCAACCTTGGGGGCCGGAATTGACAGGCTTATAAGAACATCTCAGGTAACGGATATGGCAGAAGCTGTTGTAATCGACAGTCTGGCAAGCGTCGCCATAGAGCAGGTGTGTTCAAAGGTGGATTTAATTATTTCGGATATTTATCCCGGAAAATATCTTACCTTCAGATTTTCCTGCGGTTACGGAGATTATCCCATTGACTTGCAGGGGGAGTTTCTTAGAATTCTTGACGCACCGAGAAAAATAGGTCTTTGCACCGGCAAAAGCTCTTTGCTTACTCCCACAAAGTCGGTGACGGCGGTTATGGGAATTTCAAAAAATCCCATAGAAAAAAGAAAAAGAGGCTGTGCCGTTTGTAACATGAGGGAAAATTGTAAATTCAGAAAGGCGGGTCTGCACTGTGACATTTAAAGAATTGCTCGAAAAAAAGGAATTTATCATACTTGACGGAGCCATGGGAACAATGCTCCAAAAATCCGGTTTAAAAACAGGGGAAATCCCTGAGCTTTTGGGCATTTCTCACCCGGAAATCATAACCGGAATACACAAAAGCTATATAGCCGCAGGTGCGGATATTATCTATGCCAACACCTTCGGTGCAAACAGCTATAAATTAGAGGGCTGCGGATATTCGGCACAGGAGGTTATAAAAGCCGCCGTTTCAAACGCAAAAAAGGCGGCGGAAAACACAGACACCTTAGTGGCTCTGGACATAGGCCCTATAGGTCAGCTTTTGGAACCTGCGGGAGGTCTTTCCTTTGAAGATGCATACGAAATTTTCAAGGAACAGATACTTGCGGGAGAAAACAGCGACCTTATTGTTTTTGAAACAATGACCGACCTTTACGAGCTTAAAGCGGCAGTTCTTGCGGCAAAGGAGAACTCTGACAAGCCTATAATCTGCACCATGACCTTTGAAAAAGATTTCAGAACATTTACAGGCTGTTCCGTTGAATGTATGGTAATGACTCTTAAAGGTCTCGGCGTTGACGCTTTGGGACTTAACTGTTCTTTGGGACCCGAGGAAATGTACCCCATAGCACAGCAGCTTTGTAAATTCTCGCCGCTTCCTATAGTTATTAAGCCAAATGCAGGACTTCCCGACCCCAACAGCAACACATACGACGTTTCTCCAAAGGATTTTGCCGAAAGTATGGCAAAGCTTGTTCCCTTGGGCATGAAAATCTGCGGAGGCTGCTGCGGTACTACACCGGAATATATAGAAGAACTTAAAAACATTTTAAAGGATAAAAAATATACTAAGAACCAGCCTTTGAAATATCCTGCCGTTTGCAGTGCTACAAAAGCCGTTGACATAAGCGAGCCGAGAATAATCGGCGAAAGAATAAACCCCACGGGAAAAAAGCTGTTTAAACAAGCTTTGATAGACGGGGATATGGACTACATTTTAAGTCAGGCGGTGGCTCAGGTAAAGGGCGGAGCCGATATTCTTGACGTAAACGTGGGACTGCCTGAAATTGACGAAAAAGAAATGATGGTTCGTGCGGTAAAGGAAATTCAATCGGTTGTTGACGTTCCTTTGCAGATTGACACCACAAAAGGCGAGGTTTTGGAGGCAGGACTGAGAGTTTACAACGGAAAAGCCATAGTAAACTCCGTAAACGGTGAGGACGAGAGCATAGAAACCGTTCTTCCTCTTGTAAAAAAATACGGAGCGGCTGTTGTCGGTCTTACCCTTGACAAAAACGGTATTCCGAAAACCGCTGAGGGCAGATTTGCCGTTGCGGAAAAAATCGTGAAAGCTGCGGAAAGCTACGGTATTCCCCGTGAGGACGTATATATTGACTGTCTTACACTTACTGTTTCCGCCGAGCAGGAAGGTGCTGCAGAAACCCTTAAAGCTCTTAAAATGGTAAAGGAAAAGTTAGGCTGTAAAACAGTTCTGGGCGTTTCCAATATTTCTTTCGGTCTGCCTGAAAGAGAGCTTATAAACAGAACATTTTTAACCATGGCTTTGGAAAACGGTCTTGACCTGCCAATAATAAACCCAAATGTGGACAGCATGACAGGTGCGGTGCGAGCCTACAAGGTTTTAAAATCCATAGACAAAAACTCCGTAAGCTTTATAGAAAGCTACAACAGTGCAAATGCTCAGGAGAAAAAACCTGTAACTCCAAATACTAAAAGAACTCTTGAAGAAGCAATAGAAAACGGCCTTAAATCCGAATGCGGAGCAATAACCCGAGAGCTTTTAAACACAATGGAGCCTTTGGAAATTGTAAATCAAAAGCTTATTCCCGCTTTGGACAAGGCAGGAGATTCCTTTGAAAAGGGAAAAACATTTTTGCCTCAGCTTATACAAAGTGCCAACGCCGCACAGGCTTGCTTTGAGATAATCAAGGAAAAAATAGCCTCTTCCGGCAATTCCCAGGTAAGCAAGGGCAAAATAATTCTTGCCACCGTAAAGGGCGACATTCACGACATAGGAAAAAATATCGTAAAGGTGCTTTTGGACAACTATGGCTATACTGTTGTGGATTTGGGAAGAGATGTTGACCCTCAAAAGGTTGTGGACACCGCCATTGCCCAAAATATCAAGATGATAGGTTTGTCAGCCCTTATGACCACAACTCTTAAAAGCATGGAGGACACAATAAAGCTTATAAGAACCACTCCACAGCTTCAAAATCCCGACGGAACCAGCAAATGCGTTGTATTTGTAGGCGGAGCGGTGCTTACTAAAGACTACGCAATGAAAATCGGTGCCGACTACTACTGCAGGGACGCCAAGGAAAGCGTGGACACTGCCAAGGCTGTTTTGGGATAAACTGTTTTTTCAGTATTTTAAGACCTTGGAGGACGCTGTCCTCCAAACCGCCTGCCAAAGGGACAGTGGTCCCTTTGGAATCCCAAAATTCTCCCCCAACCATTGCTATAAAACCTAAACACATAAAGAAATGCGTTGACTGCAAACACAGCCAACGCATTTTTTATATTTGTTATTTAACGGACAGTCTCTTTTTTCAGCTTTTCAAGTTCCTTTAAAGTATTTTCATAGTTCTCGTCAATATTTAAATTAAAACGAACCCTGCGTCCCCCGTTGTCAATTGCAGTCAAATCAAGTCTGCCGGTATTCATATAGTCAAACTCCACATATGGTGCTGACTCAAAGTCCTTTTTCAAAGCTTCAAGGAAAGGTGTGAAATCAGCATCTGATGAAGTTATAACCATGCTTGTATCAGCGGAATAATATTCAATGGTTTCCAATCGGACATCCTCACTAAAAAAGTTTCCGGCAAGCTCTTTTTTATAATCGGAAGATGTCATAATTTTTTCAAGAACATCCTGAGCAAAAGGCGGTATCTCTCCTCTTTGATATTCTCTTACAAGATGACTTCCGTTTTTAAGGGTATAGTCTATTCGGAAACTATAAAACCTTGCGTCTTTATCCTGTGCTTCACCCATTTTTTCCTGCTTATTTAAATTATAGGGAAAACCGTATACGGAATTCAGGTTATCGACTATTCCTTTGTGAGTGCTTTGGACAGTTTTAATGATATTCTCATCTTCAAAATACACTCCCGCTTCTGTTCCGAATCTATTATCTGTATAATAAGAATATCTTCCGTGTGTATCTTCCATATGAATTTTAACTCCCTGAATATCCTCAACATCAGGAACACGGCTTACATATCCAAAACCCCCGGTGATAACGGAAAAATATATTACACAAACTATAACAAAGGAAACCGCAGCCTGAATAAGGTTTTTCAAAAATCCTTTTGCCCCTCTGAAATAAATAATATGGAGAAAAAAATTACAGGAAAAGACACCTATTGCCGCACCAAGCACAAACCACAGATAGAAAAGATCCAGCTTAACTCCCATAGAGTTAAAAATCAAGCCAAGACCGATACCGCTTACAACTGCGGCAAACACCTTGATTATAAATGACGGTATGCTGAATGCAAAAGCGTTTTGTGCCATCTCCGCACGTCTTTTCCTGATAAGCAGGAACGAACCAACCATGCAGAGAACAATAAAAATCAGCCACCATACTATATGTATTGTCTGATACATTGAATAGTCCGAAGAGTCCATATAAGCATAGATTCCCGCAAATTGGGAGACAAACGGCACAAGAGCGGTAATAAGGGTAACGCTGATATTATTTGAAACATATCCGGGAAGTATCATATCCGGCAGAAAATATATAAGACCCCAAGCCATTGGATAAATTATCGATATTACGCAGTAGGAAATAATTGCGTCAACGGTTGTGCCGCAGCAAACAGAAAGCAATGCCGCAAAGGAAATATTGCTTACGATTGCCAAAACAAGCATCATAAAGCTTGTAAACAACACATAAAAATTCACTTGATAAAGTCTGATTAACGCACCCAATAACGTCATAAAAAGTATGGGAACAATGCTCATTACAAGCGATGCCAAATATTTTGAAGCAAACATACTTCTCCTTGACATCGGAAAGGAAAAGTACCAGTCCACGCTTGTTTTTTTCTGCATATATGAAAAATTGATAAAAGATATTACCACAGAAAAAATTATTCCGGTAGCTGCAAACAGCGTATTATATAAAGAAAACTCAAAAGTGGTTTTGTCGAAGGACATCGACATATTGTTCACCGCATAGAAAACACTTACCATAGGAAAAGTAAGGAAAAGAATTATAGAATAAATTATAAGGGTATACTTATATTTTTTAATTGTCCACCACATTACGGAAAGAGTTTTTCCTAAAGTGCTGTTGTTATTTAATGTTTTCGATGTCATAACCTGCCACCTCCATTTCACACATAAAAATTTCTTCCAAAGTTAAAGGCAAAGCTTCCATAAAAACAGGGTTTTGTGCCTTTATTCTTCTTTCAATAGTCTCTTTATCTCCCCTTGCTGTAAAGTTTAAAAGACTTCCGCTTCTCTTTATGCTCAGTATATCAAGACCGTTTATAACATCGTCCTGTATAAAGTCACCGTCAAAGGCGGCTTGGAATTTGTGAACCTGAGATTTTATTTCGTCCACGTCGTCCTCTGCCACAAGATTTCCTTTATGAAGAAAAGCTATATGGTCGCATATGTCCTCAAGCTCTCTCATATTGTGAGAAGCAATAATAACAGACATTCCCCTGTCGCTTACGTCAGCAATAATAAGCTGTTTTACAAGTCTGCGGATAACAGGGTCAAGACCGTCAAATATTTCATCAAGCAAAAGATACTGCGGTCTTGAGGAAAGTGCCAGTATCAAAGACGCCTGCCTTTGCATACCCTTTGACATATTTATAAGCTTTGCTCTCCTGTTTATAGGAAACAGCGAGCAAAGTTTTAAGTAGGTTTCCTCGCTCCAGTTTGCGTACACCTTGCTGAGCAAGGCTGAAATATTATCAAGTGTAGAATTGTTATAAAAAAACGGAACATCAGCCACAAAATAAATTTTGTTTTTAAGTTCAGTATTTTCAAATACATCTTTTCCGTCTATAAGCACCTTTCCTGCCGTAGGCTTATAGACTCCCGAAACCGTTCTCAAAAGAGTAGATTTTCCGCTTCCGTTTGAACCCACAAGGGCAAAAACCGAGCCTTCCCCAACCTGAAAGTTAAGCTTTTTTAAGGCGACATTTTTGTCAAAAGCTTTTGACAGATTTTTTATCTCAATCATAATAAACCTCCGTTTCTCAGAGCCTTGTCAAGTATCTCTGTTATTTCTTGTTTGTCTGCACCGCATAACACAGCCTCATTTATTGATTTTTCCACCTGTCTAAGTGCGTCTTTCTTTTTTTCCTCCATTTTATCCACATTGGGAGAAACAAAGCTTCCTCGTCCAACGGTTGAATAAATATATCCGTCCTTTTCAAGCATCTGATATGCCTTTGTTACGGTATTGGGATTTATTCCAAGCTCTGAAGCAACTGCCCTTATAGGAGGAAGTTTTTCATTTGGTGCCAAAACACCGTGGGTTATGAGATTTACCGCACTTAAATACAGCTGTTCATAAAGAGGCTGACGTGCTGTAAAATCCACAGAAAACATTTAATCACCGTCCTTTCTAAATCCTCTTTGTATAATTGTACTGTATCATCTAATACAATTATACATATCAATTAAATCAATGTCAATAGTTTTAAAATAAAAAACGCAGTACCCAAAGGCATCTGCGTTTATATGATAAAATTCTGTTTATGAATTAAAAATAAATTTTCCTGCACCTGCGATACATTCCGCTGTTTTCTCTATGTCCTCATCTGTATGAGCGTAGGACACAAACATAGCCTCAAACTGAGACGGAGCTATATATATTCCCTTTTCCAGCATATAAGAAAAATATTCGGCGTACTTCTCCGTATCGCTTGAAAGAGCATCATCGTAGGTCTGAACCTTTTTGTCCGTAAAGAAAGGACAAAGGAGAGAACCAACCCGGTTTACATTAAATCCGCTGTCCTTAAAGGCTTTTTCCAAAATATCGGATTTCCTTTCAATCTCTGAATATATATCTTTATTCTCTTTGAGAATTTTCAGCGTTTCAATTCCTGCTGTAACGGCAATCGGATTTCCCGACAAAGTTCCCGCCTGATAAACCTTTCCCACGGGAGCTACCTTTTCCATTATATCGCGTCTGCCGCCGTAAACAGCCAAAGGCATACCGCCTCCTGCGATTTTTCCCAAGGTGGTCAAATCCGGCTTAACCCCGTAGTACTCCTGAGCACCGCCCGGGGAAAGTCTGAAGCCTGTTATAACCTCGTCAAAAATAAGAAGTATTCCGTTTTCCTCCGTAAGCTTTCTAAGCTCCTTTAAAAAGCCTTTTTTCGGGGGAACAACACCCATATTTGCCGCGGCAGGCTCTATAATAACGCAGGCAATCTCGCCCTTATTGCTTTCTATAAGCCTTTCCACAGAAGAAATATCGTTGTATTCCGCAACAAGCGTATCCCTTGTGCAGTTTTCGGGAACGCCTGATCCCGAGGGAATTGACTGGGTCAAAAGTCCCGAGCCTGCCTTTACCAGCATACAATCGGAATGGCCGTGGTAACAGCCGTTAAACTTTATAACCTTGTTTTTTCCGGTAAAGCCTCTTGCTGTTCGGATAACGCTCATTACCGCCTCGGTTCCCGAGTTTACCAATCTCAGCATTTCCATTGACGGCATCAAAGATGATATAAGCTTTGCAAGCTCTGTTTCCTTTTCCGTAGGTGCTCCGAAGGTCAATCCGTGCTCACAGGCTTTCTGCACCGCCTTAATAACCCGAGGGTGTGCATGACCGAGTATTCCCGGGCCCCATGAACAGACAAAATCCACATAGGAATTGCCGTCAGCGTCAAAGATATGACCCTCCTTTCCGCTTTTTATAAACAAAGGCTCTCTTTTTACCGCCTGAAAAGCCCTTACGGGACTGTTGACCCCTCCGGGCATATATTTTTTCGCCTCGTTAAAAAGGCTGTGGGATTTTTCATAAATCAACTTGTTTCACCCTTAATTAAAATAAAAACAAATCAGTCTTTTTGAATTTTTAAAGACTCTTCAAGCCATTTTGCCGCATCAAGTGCATGGTAGGTTATTATAATGTTTGCTCCAGCACGCTTAATGGCGTAAAGATTTTCAAGTACTATTTTCTTTTCGTCAATCCAGCCGGCAAGGGACGCCGACTTTACCATGGCGTATTCTCCGCTTACATTGTAGGCGGCAACAGGAACGTCAAATCTTTGTGAAACCTCTTTTATCACATCAAGATAAGCCAAAGCAGGCTTTACCATAACAATATCCGCACCCTCTACGATATCCGAGGATATTTCTCTTATTGCCTCTTTAACGTTGGCAAAATCCATCTGATATGTTTTTCTGTCGCCGAACTTAGGTGCAGAATGAGCGGCGTCTCTGAAAGGTCCGTAATATGCGGAAGCATATTTGGCACTGTAGGACATAATAGGAGTATCCTTAAAGTTATTGTTGTCAAGAACTTTTCTTATATACTCAACTCTGCCGTCCATCATATCAGAGGGAGCAACCATATCTGCACCTGCCTGAACACAGGTCAACGCCATTTCAGCAAGGTACGGAAGAGTTTCATCGTTTAAAATTTTATCATCTTTTACAAGACCGCAGTGTCCGTGGCTCGTATATGCACAAAGACAGATATCCGCAATAATCACAATTTCAGGATAATTATTCTTTATATATTTAATTCCTTTTTGAGCAATTCCGTCCCAGCGGTAAGCCTCACTTCCCTTTGCGTCCTTACGGGCAGGAACACCGAAAATCATAACACCGCCTATTCCCGACTTTACAACCTTATCCATAATTTCGCCTAGTCTGTCCACGGAATACTGATACACGCCGGGCATAGAGGGGACTTCCTCTTTAATACCTCTTCCCTCTGTTACAAAAATAGGGTAGACAAGCTCTGACGGAAGCACAGTGGTTTCTCTCACAAGGCTTCTTATTGCACTGTTCTGTCTTAATCTTCTATTTCTGTTCATAGCAACTCTCCTTTACAGGCGAAAGCTATCTTAACAGCCTCTGCCAAACCTTTACAGCTAAACTTTTTTGCTGTTATTATTTCCATATTTCCAACCAAATCTTTGTATTTATCTATTTCCTTTTTTGTTTCCTCGCCTATACATATGATTTTTGTATTGTCGGAAAAACACTCCAAAGGATTTTTAAGCTCTTCAAAAAATATTTTTACCGATGAACCGCTTGAAAAGGTAACGCAGTCAAATTTTTTATTGTTCTCACTATTCTCAAAAGCTTCTATTGCTTTTTTGTCCGGCTCTACGCTGTAGGTGCATATGTCGTCAAAGTCAAAGCCATTTTCCCTAAGGATTTCACCCAAAGCCTTTGACCCCTTTGCACTTCTGAACGCCACGGCAATTTTTTTATTTATCCCGCTGTTTTCGGCGTCAGCGACAATTTCCTTTGCCAGCTCCGAAACGGTAAATTTTTTCGGAACAATATCGGGAAATATACCGTATTTTGCAAGCTTTTCCGCCGTACCCTTACCTACTGCGGCAATTTTTGTTCCGTATAGCTTTCTTACGTCAACACCGTATCTGTTAAGCAGTTCAAAAAACACCTGAACACCGTTAGGTGATGTAAAAACAGTATAACATTCCTTGAAAAGTTTTTCAATTCCCTTTGTAAACTCATATTCACAATCGGCAATATTTATTTTTGACAAATTCAAATTTTTTACATTAAGTTTTGTGTTTTTTAGTTCTTTTGACAGTTTTTCCGTGTGACCGGAAGTTCCTGTTATCAGCAATTTTTTACAGACTTTATTTTCCTTTTTCCCCGAAAAACCGCAGTCCGCCGTTTCACCTATAACAATAACCGCCGGAGATTCCATGCGGTTTTCCTCTGCGTCCTTACAGGCGTTTTTCAAAGTGGTTTTAATAACCTTTTGATTTTCCCTGCATCCGTTGGATATTATCGCCGCCGGCATATTTTCAGAAACTCCGCAGTCAGTAAGTGTTTTTGTGATATAGTCAAGCAGGCTCAGACCCATTAAAACCACCAAGGTTCCTCCCGACAGAGCAAAACCCTCAAGGACCTTTCTGTCCAAGGGCTCTCCGTTGGATTTTCTTGCGGTAACCACATGAAAGCTTCTGCTTATATCCCTGTGGGTAACGGGGATTCCGACCCTTTCTGGAACAGCAATACACGAGCTTATACCCGTCACAACCTCATAGGGTATATTTTCCTTTTCCAAAGCTTCGGCTTCTTCTCCTCCTCTGCCGAAAACAAAGGGATCGCCCCCTTTAAGCCTTACGACAGCTTTTCCCTCCAAGGCTTTTTGGCAAATTATTTTGTTAATGTCATTTTGCAGGAAAGATGATTTGCCGTACCTTTTGCCAACATAAATTTTTTCGCAGTCAGATGGGGCAAAGCTTAAAATATCCTCCTCCACAAGGCTGTCGTATACAAGAACCTGACAGTTCTTTATACATTCAAGAGCCTTTAATGTCAAAAGCTCACTGCCTCCGCAGCCTGCACCCACAAGATATACAAAACCTTTTTGTATTTTACCGCTCATAAAATTATCCTCTGTCACAAAATTTCTTCTATATATTTATCCGCTGTAATGCTGAAATTTTCCTCATCTGTTTCAAAATATACTTTTTTCTCTCCGTACATCAAAGCGGCAATAAGCTTTCCGCCGCTGTATTTTACCGACGCTCCGATGGAAGCGTTGCAGTCTCCTCCCAAAGCTTTCAGAATATATCTTTCTGCCTCAAACTCTTTTCTTGTATCACTGCATTGAATTTCCCTTATAATTTCCGATATTTCCGAATTTTCACGGGCTTCCAAAACAATTATACCCTGACAGGCGGCGGGAACCATTTCTTCCTCTTTAAATGGACGAAATTCAAATCTTTCATCTTTGTAAAGGTCAAGCCTGTGAAGTCCTGCGGCGGCAAGGATAACTGCGTCATATTCTCCGCCGTACAGTTTTTCAAGCCTTGTATTTATGTTTCCTCTTATAAGCTTAAACTCTCCGTCTTTTATAATCTTTGAACACTGCAAAGCCCTTCTTTTGCTTCCTGTTCCGATTATTTTTCTGCTGTTTTCAAAATTTCTGTTTTTTACCGTAACAAGAAAATCACGGCGGTCGTCACGGCTTAAAACACCTGAAATTTCCAAGCCGCCGTAAAGCTCCAAGGGCAAATCCTTACCGCTGTGTACGGCAAAGTCAATATCGCCCTCTTTAATCATCTTTTCAATCTCGCTGACAAAAAGTCCCTTATCCCCTATTTCACCCAAAGGCTTTGAAAGGTTTCTGTCACCTTTTGTACTTATTCCCACAATCTGAAATTCCAAATGGGGGAATCTGCTCTTTATTGCATTTACAGCCATTTCCGTCTGTTTCAAAGCCAAAAGGCTTTTCCTTGTGCCGACTTTTATTATCCTTTTCATTTTCCCCCGCCTATGTATTTTTTCATTATCCTGTTGGCAAGCATTACGGACTCTTTTTGGTCGCCGTCCTCGTATACAAGGGCATTAAAAACCTCTTTTAAAAACTCCGCTCTTATATCTCCGCTTCGTATAAATCTCTTTGCGTTTTTTCTCTGGTTATACATAATATCTATGATATTATCAAGTTTTTCACCGTCAAGCTCATCAAACTTTCTGCGAAGATAAGCGGCACATATTGGACTTTTTCCCTCTGTGGTAAAAGCCGCAGTATAGTTTCTTCCCTTTGAAAGAGAGGGAAAAATAAAAGTGCATTTGTTTATGTCGTCCACCACATTTACGGGAATATTCTTTTCACTGCAAAGGTCGTAAATATGGCTGTTTAAATAATCGTTGTCCGTGGCGGCAATTACAAAGGCACAGCTCTCTATATCCGAATCCATAAACTGGTGATATATAAGCTCAACTCTGCTTTTGATTTCTTCCTTATAAAAACCGTCGCAAAACTTTTTCGAGCATATTTTTATTTTGCAGTCAAAAAGCAGCAGCTTTTCAACCTTTCTCAGGGCAACCTCTCCGCCTCCCACAACAAGACACAGCTTATCCGTTACGTTCATAAAAAACGGAAAATAGCTCATATACTCACCTCGTCAAATTCTTTCATAATTTTTATCAGCTGTGCAAAGCCTTCGCTGTTCATTTCCTTTTTCGCTTTATAAAGGAGCTTTGCAAAATTTATTGTCTTTTCTCTGTCCAGACTTTCCGTATTGCCGAACTCCCTGTGAAAAATCAGGTCACGGTAAAGCTCGTCCTGATATTTTTTGCATATATCCTCTGCCCAGTCCACCGCCTGAAGCTTTATTCTGTTGTTTTCCTTGGCTATCTGCTCAAAATCATCAATGGTTATAAGCCTTGTGTTTTCAAGCTTTACAATATTTTCGTCAATATCTCTTGGAACCGCTATGTCAATAAACAATCTTTTTTTTGAAGAAACACAGGTCTTTTCTGTTTCTTTCAGCATTACCGTGTAGTGGGGGCTTGAGGTGGCACTTATTACAGCGTCCGCCCAGTCCATATAATCGTATCTGTCCTCATAAGGCACGCATTTTACACGGCTTTCGTCACGGGGAACAAATTTTAATTTTTTTCTTAAAGGACATATTATGTATATGTTGGGCTTTGACAAAAGATTATTGAGTATCGCCTTTCCCATCTCTCCCGTGG
Organism: uncultured Clostridia bacterium; assembly: GCA_944380855.1. Taxonomy (GTDB): domain Bacteria; phylum Bacillota; class Clostridia; order Oscillospirales; family Acutalibacteraceae; genus Limousia. The sequence continues at coordinate 43,616 of CALWIW010000011.1, forward strand.
CACCTATCAAAAGCACGTTTTTATCCTGTTTTGAAAAATCCTCTCCGAAAACAGTTCTTGCGGTAAGGGTGGCCGTGGAAACAGGCGTTTTTGAAAGGGGCGTTTCGGTTTTTATTCTTTTTGAACAGGCAATCGCCTTTTGAAAAACCGAATTTATAACATATCCAGCCCCGCCGTTTTCAAGAGCAAAACCGTAGGCGTTTTTCACCTGACCCAATATTTCGTCCTCGCCTATTATCATTGAATCTATTCCGCAGGCAACCGCAAAAATATGCTCCACGGATTTTTTATCCGAGTAAATTCTGAAATAACCCTTTATTTCCTCAAGGGATACCGAGGAAACACGGGAAATAAGCTTTTTAATTTCTTCAAGAGAATTTTTATCACCGCAGAAATAAAACTCCGTTCTGTTGCAGGTGCAAAGCACCAAAGCCTCGTCAACAGAAAAAACACTCCGCATTTGTCGGAGCAGGCTTTTTTTCTCTTCATTATTATAGTTAAATTTTTCTCTTATTTGTGCCGGAGCAGTTTTATGGCTGATGCTTATACAATACAATAAAATTCCCACCCAAAGCAAATTCTGCATAATTTAAACCGTATAAATTTAAAACCGTGTTTGATATTATTCTACATAAAATCATTTTATTTTATGATACCATGAAAAGGGAGCAAAATCAAATAATATATGTTTATTTTTGTATAAATCCATGTTATAATATAGCCGAAATTTACTGTAAAATAAGATAAGGCAGGTGAGGCTATGCTGGATTTCAGAACAGAAACATTTCTTGCCGTATGCCGGCATATGAACTATACAAAAGCCGCCGAAGAGCTTAATATAACCCAGCCTGCGGTGTCACAGCATATAAAATATATCGAGGAATATTACGGTATAAAGGTTTTCGGATTTAACGGAAAAAAGATGTTTTTGACCGAAGAGGGAAAAATGCTTTTTGAAGCCATAAGCACCATGAAGCACAACGACAAATTTCTCCGTGATACGGTTAAAAATCTGAAAAACAAAGGAACTGCCCTTTCTTTCGGTGCAACCCTTACAATCGGCGAATATGTTATACCTGAAAAGCTTTCGGCATATCTGAAAAAGCACCCCGATTCCAAGGTTCACCTTACCATAGCAAACACAAAACAGCTTTTGGAAATGCTTGACAAGGGAGAAATAGACTTTGCCGTTGTGGAAGGGTATTTTGAAAAAAATAGATACGACCACATAATATGCTCCCAAGAAAATTACACCGCTCTATGTCACCCCTGCCACCCCTTTGCGGAAAAACATATGCTCCTTGAAGAGCTTTTCTCTCAGACGCTTATTTTGCGTGAGGAAGGTTCAGGAACAAGGGAGATTTTGAAAAGAAGCCTTGAGGAAAAAAATTTCGGCATATGGGATTTTAAAAACGTAATAGAGCTTAGCAACATAAACGCCGTAAAAACCCTTGCGGAAAACGGCTGCGGAATTACCTTTTTGTATGAGGCCACAGTAAAGCAGGAGCTTCAAAAGGGAACCTTGAAAAAAATATATGCAGACGACCTGATTTCGCAACACGAATTTACTTTTATTTGGCGAAAGAATAGTATTTTTTCGGATTATTACAAAACTATTTATGAAAATTTAATAAATACAGCTCTTTAAAATATTAAAATTATATGATATAATATCAACTGAATTTTCATATCGGTTATCATAATAACGGATAAAATTGTATTTTGGAGGTTATCACCATGATATTATCAGAACTGCTTTGCGGGGAAAAATACACGGTTATACAGGGCAGGCTGGATATAGATATAAGCGACGTTATCTACGATTCAAGAAAAGCTACCCAAGGCTGTGCTTTTGTCTGCCTTAAAGGCTATAATACCGACGGACACACCTATGTGGACTCGGCAGTAAAGATGGGTGCTGCCGCCGTTATCGCCTGCGACAACGTGCAGGTGCCTGAAAACGTGACCCTTGTAATGGTAAAGGACACAAGAAAAGCACTGGCACTTATGAGCAGGGAATATTTCGGACACCCTGACGAAGAGCTTAAAACAGTTGCGGTAACGGGAACAAAAGGAAAAACCACCACCTCCGCCATGATTCGCTCTATTCTTGAATGCGGAAACATAAAAACAGGCACCATAGGCACTTTGGGAATTGTAATCGGCGACAAAATTTACAAAACAAATAATACAACGCCCGAATCCTACGAAGTGTATCAGGCAATGAGAAAAATGGTAGAGTCAGGCTGTAAGGCTCTTGTTATAGAGGCTTCCTCTCTTGGTCTTAAATGGCACAGAGTAGACGGTATTCTTTTTGATATAGGAGTTTTTACAAACTTTTCCAACGACCATATAGGAGCAAGCGAGCATAAGGACATGGAGGAATATTTTTCCTGCAAGGCTCTGCTTTTCAGACAGTGCAGACACGGTATTTTTAACAAGGACGACCCAATGTGGAAAAAGATGACAGAGCATTGCACCTGCACCGTGGAAACATTCGGCTTTGACAAAGACGCAGACTTTGTAACCTCTAAGGAAAGCCTTATCGCAAAACCGGGATATATAGGCGTTCATTTTGAAGCAACAGGCAAGAAAAATCTTTCCGTTGATGTGGCAATTCCGGGAAAATTCAGCGTTTACAACGCAATTTCAGCTATTGCCGTTTGCAGTCATTTTGATATTGACGATAAAGCTATAACAGACGGACTTAATAAAGTCAAGGTTAAAGGCCGTGTGGAGGCTGTTCCCGTGCCGGGCGACTACACACTGCTTATAGATTACGCCCACAATGCGGTTTCAATGGAAAACGTTTTGGAAACGCTCAGGGAATATAAGCCCAACAGAATTATAACCATGTTCGGTGCAGGGGGAAACCGTCCTAAGGTTCGCCGTTATGAAATGGGCGAGGTATCGGGCAGACTTTCCGACCTTTCGGTTATCACCGAGGACAATTCCCGTTTTGAAAACGTTCTTGATATTATTGACGATATTAAGACGGGAATAGACAAAACCGACGGAAAGTATGTTGTTATACCCAACAGAGTTGACGCCATAAGATATTGTATGGAAAATGCACAGCCTGGAGATATTGTGGTTCTTGCAGGAAAAGGACACGAGGACTATCAGGAAATAAAGGGAGTTAAATATCATATGGACGAAAGAGAAATCGTTGCGGAAATATCCGAGTCCATGAAAAACTACCAGCACGACGGCAAATGCGAATTCTGCAAAGACGAATCCGAGGAGGAATAATTTTTCCACACCCAAAATTTTGTAAGCCCTATAAATAAAGATTATTTAGGAATTGTTTTTGAAAACATTCCGGGATTACAAAGGGACATAGTCCCTTTGTCAGGTGGTTTGGAGGACAGCGTCCTCCAAGGTGTAAAAGAAGTAAAAAAACGCCACGCCTTATATGGAAATAAATCCGATATAAGGCGTGGCTTTTCGTTTCTCTATTTTAACCTTGCAATCCCCTCAGATTTGCAGTCAGTTAACAAGTATAAAGGTATTCCCGATATTTGCTTACAGGCTAACCCATCTCCATTATTGTGACACCTTTGGGTTATTTTTAACAATCACTTTCTTTGATGAAAAGTTTTCTATACTATGCAAAATATTATCTGTATCGTTATCATTAATATAAAAATAACACGGACGGTCATTTACTATTTTGTGCATATCGGGACAATCGGATAACGTACCGTCTTTTTTGTAATCAAACCAAATTACTTCTGCTTTTCCTTTCAATTCAACCCTTTTGTTACAACAATCATACTCGAAATTTGTTATATCATGGTAAAAAAACTTTACATACTCCCTGCTAACCGCTTTGCTCATAGAATACTTAATTTCACGGCATATCACAACATAGGTATCGTAAAAATTGAGTTCCATAGGCGATACAATACGCTTTTTTCTATTTTCCAAACTGATACACGAAACAAAACTTAAAAGGCATATCCATATATAAGGAGGCTTAGAAAAAATGAAGCAATTAATAATTACACATAAAATTAATATAATCAAAACAATATCAATGAAAATTTGATTTTCAGGCTTATTTACTGATACTGTTTCATTTGTCCTATAGGTATATCTCGGAATATCCACATTCTACCTCCGTTTGTAAAGCTGTTTAAATATTCAATTATTAAACTTTACTCAAATATTATATATTCATATATCTGTATATAAAACAGTATATTTTTTAATGCGGTGTGGTTTTTATTGAAATTTTGCCTTTTTATGCTCTCTGAAACATAAAAAACGTCTCACAGTGTCTTTTATCCCTGTGAGACGTTTTGATTTAATTTCCGTATTCCATTATTATTTTTTTCGCCCATTCAAATATTCTTTCGGATATTTCCCAAAAGTCACGCTCCCCCATTAGGGGATTTTCTCTCAGCAGAATAAAATCTTCAATAATTTCTGCGTCCTCAGATTTTACCGCTCTGAAAAGCTCGTCCTTTCTGCGTATATATGTTCCCGTTTCGGAATAATGTTTTGCCTGTATTACCACCGTTGCAGTCTTGCATATATCAGCAAGGATTTTGCCGTCCTTTTTATGGAGCATATTATGACAGCACATATGATAGGCATTACAGGCACCTGTCAAAACGCTTCTCTTTATATCCTCTTCCGTCAAAAGCTTTAATATAAAATCTATATTCCCGTAATAAGGGACAGTGTCGTTATAAAACTGAAACAGCTCGGATTTTTCCCACTTTAAAAGCTCCTCTTTGCCTGAAACAAAACCGCAGACCTTGTGCCTTTGGGGCATATCGGACATAAGCATATCGTAGGTGCTTATATCCTTTACTGAAAGCCTGTCCAAAATAACAACAACATCAATATCGCTTTCCGCCGTTTCCTCGTGTCTGCTGTAGCTTCCCTGCAAACCGACAAACTCTAGCCTGCTTCCGAAAATTCCTTTCAGCCTTTCTGTAAGCTCTTTCATCCAAAAATCAATGTGGAACATAATCTCACTCTCCTTATTACAAATTACTCACTCAATTCACAGTGCATATAGCTGTCGGCCTCGTCCCATTTTACGGTAAATCCCGCTCCGTGGGAACAGAAAACTGAGTCAGCCGTATTCTGGGTATCTCTGTCCGCATTATATCCTGTTTTTTCTATAATCTCCTGCCCGTTGTGACATTCCCTGTAACCGCAAAAGCCCAGGAAAATTAATGCCCGTCCCCCTGTAAAGGAAGCAAGCTCACGGGGATAATTTCTGAATGTTTCAACAGGTGCTTCACCCTTTATTATAATTTCGTTTTCCTCTGCCTCGGGCGGCTGAAAACTTCCGTACATTCTCTGTATATCGGACATTATTCTGCCTGCAAATTCCCTGCCTGCTTCTATCTTAAAGGTATACCACGGCTCTAAGATAACGCTTTGTGCCTTTCTCAAACCCTGACGCACCGCTCTGTAAACAGCTTCCCGAAAATCTCCCCCCTCGGTGTGCTTTAAATGACTTCTTCCCGTAAGTAAAACAAATTCAATATCGGTTATTGGAGAGCCTGTAAGCACTCCCTTGTGAGTTTTTTCAAAAATATGGGTTCTTACAAGATTTTGAAAGCTGTTTTCCAAAATTTCCGTTGAACATTCCGAAGAAAATGTTATTCCGCTGTCCCTTTCTTTGGGAACAAGCCTTAAATGAACCTCGGCATAATGACGCAAAGGCTCGAAATGACCTCTTCCAACCACCGCTTCCTTTATGGTTTCCATATAAAAAATTTTACATTCTCCGAAGTTTACTTCTTCATTAAACCTCTGCTTAATTATAAATTTCAAAACCTCAAGCTGAATTTCACCCATAACCCTTACGGTTATCTGCTTTGTGTTCTCGTCCCATAACGCCGAAAGCATTGGTTCTTCTTCCTCAAGAATTTTTAAATATCCCAGCATGGTTTTTTCACTGCATTTTGTCTTGTCAAACTCCACGCCTGCACCAAGCATTGGGTAAAAGTTATATTTGCTTTTTAGGATTTTTCCTTTTTCTATTTTATCTCCGCAGATAAAATCCGAAAGACCCGTTACCCCGTAAAGTCCCCCTGCGTAACCTTTTGATACGGGAATAAGCTTTTCTCCGTGACAAATATACATTTCGTTGATTTTTACGCCTGGTATAATCTCATCTTTAACGCCGATACTTCCCGAATTTATTTTCAGATAAGTCATTTTTGTACGGCTGCTGTCATATCTTATCTTATAGACAGAAGCGGAAAATTCCTCATTTTCCGAATTATCGGAAACAATATAATTTTCCAAAGCGTAAATAACATTATCAAATCCTATGTCCTGCAATGCCGAACCTAAAAAACACGGAAAAAGTTTTCTGCTTTTTATCATTTCACCAATTCGGCTTTCAGCAAGACTTTTAGTACAGGTATCGGAAAAATAATTTTCAAGCAAAACATCGTCCCTTTGTGCAAGCTCCTCCAAAAGAGAATTATTTTCCAAAACAGAGCCGCAGTTTTCAAAAAACACCGCATCGTCGGAAAGCTTTTTCTTAATCTGAGAAAAAACCTTTTCAAAATCCGCTCCCGCTCTGTCACTTTTATTTATAAAAATCATTACGGGAACTTTGTATTTAGCCAAAAGCTTCCAGAGGGTTTCCGTATGGCTCTGAACGCCCTCAACACAGCTTATGATTAAAACCGCATAGTCAATCACCTGTACTCCCCGTTCCGTTTCGGCGGCAAAGTCCGTGTGTCCGGGCGTATCAAGGAGAAAAAATCTTTTTTCCCCTCGCTCAAAATACGCCTCCTTGGAATAAACGGTAATTCCTCTTAATCTTTCGATTTCATGGCTGTCAAGGAAAGTATCTCTGTGGTCAACTCTTCCTGCTTTTCTTATGCTTCCGGTGTGAAACAAAAGCCTTTCACCAAAGGTAGTCTTTCCCGCATCAACATGAGCCAATAATCCTAATGAAACATTCATTTTCCGCACCCTTTCTTATGATAAGTATAGAGCACAAAACAAAAATAATCAAGCTGTGCGGAGCAATGGTTTTGTTATTTTCAGATAGAAATCAGATAGGTTTTTATAATAATACATATATTCTTGTCAAATTACGTTGACATTTTAAAGAATTGGTGCTATACTCAAGTAAAGTAATAAAATCACTTTTAAGCGTGATTAAATTTTTATGTGGAGGGAATTGTAAATGAACAACAACAAACTCAATATGTCAGTGTTGGCTCTTGGCTGTGGCGTGCTTTCAATCGCAATCGGTCTTATGGGCGGTTTTTCAGCTTCTTCGTGCTCTCTATTTGTAATGGGTAATGCCTGTGTGGGCGGAATCTTCGGTATTCTTCTTCAGCTGCTTGGTATAGCAGCAGGTGCTGCAGGCGTATTTCTGTCATTGTCAGAGCAGAAAAAAGCTGCTGCAAATGGAATGTCTACAAACCTTGCATTGGCAGCTATGATTGTTAGCATCATCGGTGTTGTAGTTGCATTTATCGGCACAATCTGTGTTGGTGTTTGCACCTGCAAAATCAATGAGGCTGTAGGCGGTATTACAAGCTTGACAAGATATTTCTAATTTTAAAACTGAATTTTATAGAAAGATAGTCACAAGGTACTATACAACAAATGTATAGTACCTTGATTTTTAGGAGTTAATATGTTTCCATCATTTATTTTATTCGGTAAAGAAATTTCAATGTATTCAGTGCTTGCCGTTTTGGGTCTGTTTATCGCCGGATTTCTCGTATGCAAATTATCAAAGAAAAGAAACATTCTCTATGTTGACATGATAATCTTTATGATTTTTGTTTTTATAGGCGTCTATTTCGGCGGAGTTATCCTGTACGCAGTCACCCAGTGGCAATACATTGCGGCACTGTTTAAAAACTTTTCAGTTATTGTAAACGACGGTATGCTCATACCGTTCCTTGCAACAATTTTTGGAGGCTCGGTATTTTACGGCGGACTAATCGGCGGAATATGTACCGGTATGCTTTATTTAAAGGTCGCACAGAAAAATGTCGGCGACTATTCTGACCTTGCAGCAATTGCCGCACCATTGTTTCACGCATTCGGAAGAATAGGATGCTTTTTAGGGGGATGCTGTTACGGAATAGAATGTGACTTTGGTTTTATTTTTAATAATTCTCTCGTGGAATCGGCAAACGGTGTAAGACGGTTTCCCGTACAGCTTGTGGAATCGGGATTTGAATTCATTTTATTTGCAGTTATTCTTTTTATGTTCTTCAAAAAAATCCAACAGCACAGGCTCTTTCTCTGGTATCTTTTCATATATTCAATAGGAAGATTTATTTTGGAATTTTTTAGAGGGGACGAATACAGAGGTTTTGTAGGAATTTTTTCCACCTCTCAGTTTATCAGTATAATTATTTTTGCCGTTTCGCTCTTCCTGCTCATAAGGACAAACATTAAGTACAAACACAATATAACTGTTCAGACCGAATGAGTCAATCAGCATACTTTAATTAAACACCTTGGCAATTTTTAAGCCAAGGTGTTTTTATTTAAGTCTTAAAAATATAATCCATATATGCGGCACTGATAAAACTGGACAACTTGTAACAAAATAGTTTCTAACACAAAGCATTCTTAGGTAAAAATAAAAACAAAGTTGACCGTAGGCGAGTCACTCCATAGGCTAATAAAAACGTCTCGCCCGACCTGTGCAGATGTATATATTTAGAATATCCTTTACAGGTCGGAACAACAAATTCGCCCGCCTTGAAATGACCTTTATTTCTCAGACAAACCTTTAAAAGGCGGAGATAAAACAGAAAAAGAAGCAGTCTCGAATGAAACTGCTTCTTTGGCTCCCCCTGTCGGGCTCGAACCAACGACCCTGCGGTTAACAGCCGCATGCTCTACCGACTG
>CALWIW010000012.1 GCA_944380855.1 uncultured Clostridia bacterium
TTTAGGGGGCTACCACAGGTAATATGCCCTTATAGGGCATGAGCAAACCACCAGTTCAACTGGTGGTTCTGATTTTCTCGGACTTTGTACTTTAATTGTTATTGATAAGATATTTCAGTTCCGATATTGCTGTTGTTTGCAATGCCTGCCAAATAACGCTGAATTTCCGTAGCGTCATTAATTGCAATCTTGCTGTCGCAATCTGCATCGGCAAGCTTCATTTGAATAGGCGTTAATTCCTTAATTCCGGCTAAATAAGATTGAATCATTGTTGCATCACTTATATCAACGTTGTTATTGCCGTTTACATCGCCTATCAAATATTTTACATCGGAAGCTGATTTGTATCTTATTGATGAGGAAGCAGCATTTGCGTCAGCTTCTGAAACCCAGCCGGACTCTTTTGTGAATTTATAAAAATCAACTTTTACTCTGTCCTGATATGTGTTTTCTTTATACCATGCACAGCATCTTGCACCGTGGTTTCCCCAAGCACCGTCACAGGTAACTCCTGATTTGCACCACACCTTATTTCCGTTGGAATCGTAAATATAGTAATAGGGGTGGCCGTTGTCGTCTGCTAAATACTGTGATGTTACCGTATCGGCTTTTACAGCATCGTAATGGACATATCCGCCGTATATTTCATAGTTTGCTACGTTTCCCGTATTCGGACCGCAGAAGTGGAAATAGCAGGAGTACACCAAAACACGTGAATCTGACGTAGGCAAGTCGTAGTAGCTTTTGTACTGACCGCCGGAATTCTGCCATTCGCTTTTGGCGATTCCGGCATTTGTCCAGTCGCTGCCGGGGGAGGTTTGCTGAACTTTTTCGTAATGATTATTGTACTGAATTACATGATTTTGTGAAGATACGCCCTGGGGAAGTTCTTCGCAGTAATACCAGCCGTCCTCGCCTTTGACAGGTGGGTCAACGTAATTATCCTTGTACGATTCATTGCAGACAGAGCAGGTATGAAGTGTGTAGCCTTTCTCGGTTTCAGTAGGAGGCACAACCTTGCTTTCGTATTTATGACCCGGGGCATTTATTGTTTCCGTGTAAGAATGACCGCAGGAACAGGTGTATTTTCTTTCACCTGCCTGTGTGCAGGTGGGCTCTTTGGTTATTGTGCTTGAATAGCTGTGGGTGTGTGCCTTATAAACAAGACCGCTGATTCTGGAGCTGTAAACCGACAAAGGTCTCGGTCCCGGATTATAGGTGGTGAAATAGTTATTGCTGGCACTTCCTGCAAAGGAGTCGTAAATATAAAGCTGACCTTTTGCCTTTGATGTGTTGTTGTCTATCATAACAAAGTGGCCGCCAAGATTGATTATTGTATAATATCCTGCGTTAATGTTGAACCAAAGCTGATCGTCGCTTGCCGACCAGTTGCCCAAATATGTGAGGCTTTTTCCGATTGAGGCGGCGTATTTTGCGGGAGCCGCATGATCCCTCATGTTCAAGTTTGAAGAACTTGCAATTCCGCCGGTAGACAGAAGATAGTTGTACCACCAGTCAGGATTAAATTCGGGGGATCTGTTTATATCTGCCTCGTACAGCATTTTTGCCTGAGCCGTAATAAGACAGCCCACCTCTCTCATTCCGATGTAGTCTGAAGAGCCCTGGGACCAATATCTGTAATCCCCGGAATAGGCTGCTGCACTTACCTTTACAGGTGACAGTATAGCTGCCGAAAATGTCATAACTACAACAAGAATAAATGTAATTGTGTTTTTTACCCCTTTACATCTGCACATTTTCTACCGTTCCTTTCTTTGTATTATTATTTTATATTACTTGAATATAAAATCTCGTTTATTTGTCCTCATTTGTCTGAATAATAGGTTTGTTGTGCTTCATAAAATCCTTTATGTAGGCAAAGGTTGCTTTTTCTCCCTCTTTTGAAAGCTTTGTAAGAAGAAACTCAATTTCATCGGAGGTTTGAGGATTAATAAACCTTGTCGTTTTGGATTTTTCAAAATATCCCAGAGGGCTTGAGTCGTTGTAATTTTCTTTCATATAAATTTTGCTTGCGGCAACTCTGTCGCAGAACATTTCAACAACAAATCTTTTCGGCATCTTTACCGCCTCAAGTCTTTTCGACTTTGGATTATAGTCCGTCCAGTATTCAAAGTGGTGCCGGTTTCTTCCTTTATGATGAAGCCAGGCTTTTGAGTAACCGTACAGCTCTCTTTCGCTTTCGTTGGGACTTCTCATGCCGCCCTGATAATACTTTGCACCGGGTATAAATTCGGTTGGAGAATATTTTGAAAGGTCATGCCGCAGTCCCTGAAAAAATATTCCTGCCCTAAAGCAATTTGCAATAACCTTGTGTCTGTGCTTTGTTATGGTGCGAAAATGCCCCCAAGCTTTTTTCATTATTTTAATTACCTCCAAACAAACCTAATCGTAATTACAACTTTGCGGCAACTATCTTTCCGCCGCCGACCAAATAGTCGTCTTTATAGAAAACGACTGCCTGACCGGGAGTTACCGCTCTTTGAGCCTCTGAAAATTCCACGGCTATTTTATTTTCTGCCAATGGATATACAACTGCCTTTGCTTCCTTTTGGCTGTACCTTGTTTTTGCGGTAACAGTCATGGGAGCGGTCAATTTATCCACAGCGATAAAGTTTACATCTTCCGCTTCAAGATATTTGCTGAAAAGATCCTCATTTTTTCCCAGAACAACGCAGTTGTTTTCGGGATTTTTGCTTATAACATACAGAGGGTGTTCCCAAGCTATACCCAAGCCTTTTCTTTGTCCCACGGTATAGTGAATAATTCCTTTGTTTTTGGAAACAAAAGTTCCGTCAGCCAGTACAAAATCGCCCAATTTCGGAATATATCCGGTTTCTCTTTTTAAAAACGAAGAGTAGTCTCCGTCAGGAACAAAACAGATGTCCTGACTTTCCGCCTTGTTTGCGTTTACAAGACCCTGTTCTTCCGCAAGCTTTCTGATTTCTGATTTGCTTAAATCCCCGAGAGGGAAGAGGGTTTTGCTCAAAATATCCTGGGTAAGAGAATAAAGAACATAAGTCTGGTCCTTTGTTGTGTCAGAAGCCTTTCTCAGAAGATATCTTCCGGAGCCTTTGTCATATTCACGCCGAACATAGTGGCCTGTTGCGGTTCCGTCGAAACCAAGCTTTTCTCCCTCTTCCAGCATACCTTTAAATTTAATATATCTGTTACATTCAAGGCATGGGTTCGGTGTTTCTCCCTTTATATATCCCTCACAAAAGCGGTCGATAACCTCTTTCTTGAATTTTTCTCTGTAGTCAAAGACATAATGTTCAATGCCTAACCTTTCGCATACGCTTTTTGCGTCGCTGATATCCTTTAAGGAACCGCATTTTTTGCCATGCTGACCGCTTTCCGGTCTGTCAAAAAGACGCAGAGTTCCTCCGGCTACCGTGTAACCTTCATTTTGAAGGATAAGTGCTGCTACGGAGCTGTCAACGCCTCCGCTCATTGCAGTTATAATTTTTCTCATATTTTAACCAAGCTCCAACATTTTTTCTATTGGCTTTACAGCCTCTTTTATTGTTTCCTCGTCCAAAATTATTTCTTCGCCGCCCTCGCCTTTAAGGCAGTTCAAAACATCAACCAGGGTTGTGGCTTTCATGTCAGGGCAGATGAGATTTTTGCTGAGGGAATAGAATTTTTTATCTGGACAAGCCATTTGCAATTGTGAAGTAATGGAAATTTCCGTTCCGATTATAAATTCCTTGTGTTCACTTTCCTTTGCAAATTTCATTATGCCGGAAGTAGAGCCTACATAGTCCGCAAGCTCCACAACTTCGGGAACGCACTCAGGGTGAACCAAAAACAAAGCGTCCGGGTGTTCCGCCTTTGCCGCTTTTACTTCCTCAGCCTTAATTGCACCGTGAATAGGGCAGCCTCCGTCAATAAGCTTAATATTTTTGTCGGGAAAATTTTTAGCAACGAAGTGTCCCAAATTCGGGTCAGGTATAAAAAGAATATCTTTTTCTTCCATTTTTTCCACTATGCTCAATGCAGAAGCGGAAGTAACGCAAACGTCGCACTTTGTTTTAAGCTTTGCGGTGGTGTTAATGTATGCCACAACAGCACAGCCGGGATTTTCTTTTTTAAATCTTTCAATATCTTCAGGCTCGAACTGTTCAGCCATAGGACAGCCTGCATTAGGGCTTGAAAGAATAACTTTTTTCTCCGGTGAAAGCAGCTTGCAGGTTTCCGCCATAAATCTTACACCGCACATTAATACGGTTTTGTTAGGTGCAGTTTTAGCAAGCTTACTGAGTGTAAAACTGTCGCCTACAAAGTCGGCTATTTCTATAATATCGCAGGTCTGATAGCTGTGGGCAAGGATACAGACGTCCTTTTCCTTTTTAAGTCTTAAAATTTCTTTCTGTATATCTTTTATCATCCCGATTTCCTCCATTAAATATGCATTTATATCTCAAAAAAAACTAAAACCTTATACACAATAATTCTATCCTACCCCCGTCCAAAAATCAAGTATTTTATATCCGACGTGCAAGGGTTATTTTAGGAAATTAACTTCGTTTCACGTCGGGCGAAACCTTTATTCTTTCTCCGACCTGCATGGGTTTTATCTAATCTTTACGTACTGCACAGGTTGGGCAAAACCTTTATTATATATCTGATCTGCATAGGTTTATTATGTAAATAAGCACCTGATCGGGTAGGACAATACTTTTATTTCTGACCTGCATGAGTTTATCGTGTAAAATCTAAAAATAATCACTTATAGTTATTTATTATAACTTATAGTTTGTTTATGTTTTTGGTTATTCCGTCTATACTATTAGTTATATAAATATACTGGCGGAGATGATTTAATGGAACTGGAAACAATCGGTAAGAATATTAAAAAATATCGAATTGAAAAGAAACTTCGTCAGGAAGATTTGGCAGAAAAAACAGATCTTAGTGCAAATTACATTGGTATGGTTGAACGCGGAGAAAAAATTCCGTCATTGGAAACCTTTATTTCAATTCTGAATGCACTGGAAATTTCGGCAGACATGGTTCTTGCAGATGTAATAAAGCAGGGATATATCGTTAAAAACTCCTTGCTTTGGGATGATATAGAAAAACTTTCCCAACAGGACAGAGAAAGAATTTATCTTGTTGTGGAAACGCTTATAAAATATGCTCAAAAATAAATTATTCAAAAGAACAACCGTGGTTCAAAAATTTACGAACCACGGTTGTTGTTATTTAAAAAATGTGTGTATGCTATTCCAAAAACTAAATAGAACGTTTTGCTCGACCTGCAAGAAAAAATATAAAAAATTACTTTAACAGGGTAACCATAACCGCCTTCTGAGCGTGGAGACGGTTTTCTGCCTCTTCAAAGATTTCTGCTGCGTGCTCCTCAAATACGTCGGCTGTGATTTCCTCGCCGCGATGTGCAGGCAGGCAGTGGAGAACCATTGCGTCGCTCTTTGCCACAGCCATAAGCTCTTTGTTTATCTGATAACCCTCAAATGCAGCCGCTCTCTTTTTGGCTTCTTCTTCCTGACCCATTGAAGCCCATACGTCTGTGATTACTACGTCTGCGTCCTTTGCAGCGTCCATTGGCTTTCTGTACATATGGAACTTGTCATCATATGCAGCGGCAAAGTCCAAAATCTCCTTTGGCGGCTCATAGCCCTCCGGGCAGGCAACGTCTATTGACATTCCTGTTTTGAGTGCTCCGACGATAAGGGAGTTCATCATGTTGTTTCCGTCGCCGATAAAGCACATCTTAAGTCCCTCAAGCTTGCCCTTAAACTCTCTGATTGTCATAAGGTCAGCCATAATCTGGCATGGGTGACAGAAGTCTGTAAGACCGTTGATTACAGGAATTGAGCCGTACTCAGCCAAAGCCTCAACCTCTGACTGCTCAAAGGTTCTTATCATAATACCGTCCACAAAACGTGACAGAACTCTTGCTGTGTCCTGAACAGGCTCGCCTCTGCCAATCTGCAAATCCTTTGAGGAAAGGAACAAAGGATGACCGCCAAGCTGATACATACCAACTTCAAAGGATACTCTTGTTCTTGTGCTTGCTTTTTCAAAAATCATACCCAAGGATTTTCCCTCCAAGTGTCTGTGGGGAATTCCGTGTTTAAGCTCGTATTTAAGCTGGTCAGCAAGATCCAACATTCCTACGATTTCTTCTGTTGTGCAATCCAAAAGCTTTAAAAAGTGTTTCATTTTTACTCCTCCGTAATTGTTTTTTCAAGAATTGAAACCGCCTTGTCTATCTCTTCATATGTGATAACCAAAGGAGGAAGCATACGAAGCAGAGTTTTAGCGGTGATTATAAGAAGTCCGTTTTCCAGACATTTTTTTGCAATATCTCCGGCATTGTCCTTTTCAAGCTCAATGCCTATCATAAGACCCATTTTTCTGACGTTTTTTACGCCTTTTAAGGCTTTCAATTCCTTTTCAAAATATTCGCCCTTTTCTCTTACCTCTTTGAGAAATTTCTCGTCAGAAATCTCGTTAAGCACATACAATGCTCCTGCACAGCAGACAGGGTTTCCACCATAGGTTGTTCCGTGGGTTGATGGCGTCATAACATTTGCGTATTTTTCTGTGCACATACAGATTCCTATGGGAAGTCCGCCGCCGATACCCTTTGCGGAGGTGCAGACATCGGGAACTATATCGTAATTTTCAAAGCAGTAAAGTTTTCCTGTTCTTCCGGCTCCCGTCTGGACCTCGTCAACTATCAAAACAATATCCTTTTCGTCGCAGAGCTTTCTAAGCTTCTGAACATAATCCTTTTCAAGTATATTTACGCCGCCCTCGCCCTGAACAAGCTCTATCATTATTGCACAGACTGTATCGTCCACATTACTGAGCATATCTTCAAAGTTATTGGCTTCGGCATATTTAAATCCCGGGGTAAAGGGGAAAAAGTAGTTGTGGAAAACGTCCTGACCGGTTGCGGAAAGGGTGGTTATTGTTCTTCCGTGGAAAGAATTTTTAAGTGTGATAATGGTTGTTCTTTCCTTGCCGTATTTATCAAAGCTGTATTTTCTTGCAAGCTTTATTGCACATTCGTTGGCTTCTGCTCCGCTGTTTCCGAAAAACACCTTATCAAAAGGTGTAACACTGCAAAGCTTCTCTGCAAGAGTTGAAACAACCTCGTTATAATAGTAATTTGAGCCGTGCTGAAGCTTGTGAAGCTGGTCGGTTACGGCATTTATCCAGCCGTCGTTGCAGTAGCCAACGGAGTTTACGCCGATACCGGAAGCGGTATCTATGTACTCCTTGCCCTCAACATCGGTTACAGTTGCACCCTGACCTTTATTCAAAGCCACATTGTACCTGCCGTAGGTGTGCATAATATTTTCATTATCCAGATTTTTAATCTGTTCCGTATTCATCTTTATACCTTCTTTTCAGTCAGTTTTCCCGTCGGTTCTATAGGCAAAAACGTAAATATCGTCACGCTTTTTAAAGCCGAAATCTTTCCAGAAGCCCTGACCCATATTATTATTTTCGTAACAAAAAATGTGAGTTTTATATATTCCCTGTTCTTTCAAAGCATTCAATGCCTTTTCCGCCATTTGATGGGCGATTTTTCTTCTTCGATAGTCGGGATGAACCGCCATGTGATATATAAAGCCTCTTCTTCCGTCGTGACCGGCAAGAACTGTACCCACAATTTTGCCCTTATCCTCAGCTACAAAGCTGCAGCCTTTGTTTCTTTCAAGATATTTTTGAATATTTTCTTTACTGTCCGACTCAGACAAGGCACGTTTTGTGGTTATCTGCCACATTTCATACATACCCTCATAGTCGCCAATCGTCATCTCTCTTACCATTTCTTTTACCTCCGACCTGCAAAGGTTATTTTTAGAAATAACCTTTGCAGGTCGGGCGAGACCTCCTATTTTTTATTTCCGTCTTTTTTATATCCAACCTGCATAACTTTCGGAAAACCTTTAAGTCCAGCACAGGTTGGGCGAGACCTTTTTGTTTTTAGAATGGTTCTCTCTCATTTGATTTTTAATTTTTATAGTATTATAAGCACATATTTTTCCTTACAAGAAATATTTCTATATTCATTCTTTATTCGGGCGAGCCATTCCAAAAAATCAGGAAAACGTTTCGCCCGACATGAAATGACGTTAATTTTCATATTAAACTCTTGCAGGTGGGAATTAAAAAATCCCTTATGCGAGCGAGCCATTCCAATAACTAAGGAAAAGGTCTCGCCCGGCGTGTGCAGAACTTTGAGATAATATGAAACCTCTGCACGCCGGAAATAAAAATTAAAAAAACATTGTGCCGATACCTTCGTCGCTGAAAAGCTCTATGAGGATTGAGTGAGGAATTCTGCCGTCCAGAATGTGGGCACGGTCTACGCCCTGACGTACAGCCTCAACACAGCAGTCGATTTTAGGAATCATTCCGCCGCTTATGATGCCCTCGTTTTTAAGACGTGGAACATTGCTGACATTTACAACGGAAATAAGTGTGTCCTCGTCGTCCTTGTCACGGAGCAAGCCTCTTACGTCGGTCATAAGGATAAGTTTCTTTGCGTTGAGCTTTGCGGCAATGGCTGAAGCGGCTATGTCTGCATTTATGTTGTAAACTTCGCCCTCTGCACCGCCTGCAACTGTGGCTATAACAGGGATATATCCGCTGTTTATAACATCGTTGATAACTGTAACGTCCACGTCTGTGATGTCGCCAACAAAACCGATGTCGCCGTTTTTGGTCTGCTTCTGAGCTTTCAAAAGATTTCCGTCAAGACCGCAAAGTCCTATGGCTTTGCCGCCGCTTAAATTAAGCTGGTTTGCAAGGCTCTTGTTTACCTTTCCGGCAAGCACCATTTGAACAATGTCGATTGTTTCCTCGTCGGTAACTCTCATGCCGTTTACAAATTTGCTTTCTTTTCCGGTCTTTTTCAGCATTGCGTTTATTTCAGGGCCTCCGCCGTGAACCAAAACCACGTTTACGCCTACAAGCTGTAAAAGCACTATATCGCTCATAACTGCACTTTTAAGCTCTTCGTTTATCATAGCATTGCCGCCGTATTTTACAACAATAGTCTTTCCTGCATATTTCTGAATGTAAGGCATAGCCTGTACAAGTACTTGGGCTCTGTTTGATACTTCCACAATTTTTCCTCCCATTTTCCTCAAACTCTGCAAAAATCAGGTGCGGTAATCGCCGTTGATTTTTACATAGTCATAGGTAAGGTCACAGCCGTAAGCCTGAGCCTTTCCCTCGCCGTCGCCGACGTTTACAAGTATTTCTATCTCTTTTTCAAGGAGAATTTCTTTGGCTTTCTCCTCGCTGAATTCTATTCCTGCACCGTTTCTGCAAACGGCAATTTCTCCCTTTTGGGATTTAAAGTCAACGTCAACCTTTGTAACGTCCACGTCGGCACCGCTGTAACCGACCGCACAAAGCACACGGCCCCAGTTTGCGTCTGCTCCGAACATAGCCGCTTTTAAAAGGCTTGAGCAGATAACGCTTTTTGAAACTAAAACTGCGTCTTTCTTTGTGTTTGCTCCGGTTACTGTGCAGACGAGAAGCTTTGTTGCTCCCTCGCCGTCACCGGCAAGCTTCTTGGCAAGCTGTTTGAAAGCTTCTGTAATTCCCTCTACAAAATCTCTGTAATCCTGATTTTTTTCGGTGATTTCATGGTTTCCTGCAAGGCCGGAAGCCATAATTGCCAGTGTATCGTTGGTTGATGTGTCGCCGTCAACGCTTACCATGTTGTAGCTGTCCTCAACAGCCTCTTTCAATGCTTCGTAAAGCATCTCGGAGGAGATAGCGGCGTCTGTTGTAACAAAGGAAAGCATTGTTCCCATGTTTATGTGAATCATGCCGCTGCCCTTGGCTATACCGCCTACTGTTACGGTTTTTCCGCCCAGAGTCATCTCCATTGCCATTTCCTTTTTAACCGTGTCGGTTGTCATAATGGCTTCGGCGGCGTCTGTGCCGCCCTCTTTTGAAAGATTTCCTTTCATCATGGCAACGCCTTTTTCTATAGGCTCAATGGGGAGAACCTGTCCGATAACTCCCGTTGAAGCCACAATAACGTCATTGCTGTCAACGCCCAAAGCTTCGGCGGCAAGACTGCACATTTTCTCGGCTTTTTCAATGCCGTCAGCATTGCAGGTGTTGGCGTTTCCGCTGTTTACAATAACCGCCTGAGCATAACCGTCGGCAAGGTGGTTTTGGGTCACAAGTATCGCCGAGGATTTAACAAGATTCTTTGTGTAAACTGCGGCGGCTGTACATTTTTTCTCGCAGTAAATAAGGGCAACGTCCCTTTTTGTTTTGTTGGAGGGCTTAACGGAAGCACACACTCCGGCGGCGGTAAAGCCTTTAGGAGCGGTTACTGAACCCTCGATAAATCTATAGCTCATTTTGTCACCTCATTAAAATGCAGGAGGAACGATTTTAAGTCCCTCTGTTTCCTCAAGACCGCAGACAATGTTCATGTTCTGGATTGCCTGACCTGCCGCACCCTTGATCATGTTGTCAATGGCGGAAACCGCAACAAATGTACCTGTTCTGAAATCAGTGTGTATTGATATATCGCAGAAGTTTGAATACTTTACATCGTGAATATCCGCAACATCTCCCTTTGGAAGAAGCCTGATAAAGTATTCACCCTTGTAAAATTCTTCGTAAGCCTTTCTAAGCTGTTCCTCGGTAACGCCATCTTTAAGTCTTGCATAACAGGTGGCAAGAATACCGCGGTTTACCGGAAGAAGGTGGGGAACGAAAGTGATTTTTACGTCCTCGCCGGAAAGCTTTGAAAGTGTCTGTTCAATCTCCGGAGTGTGGCGGTGGCTTGCAACCTTGTAGGGGTGGAAGCCCTCGTTAAGCTCCGGATAGTGATTGTCCTGGGAAAGTCCTCTGCCTGCACCGGTTACGCCACTTTTGCAGTCACAGATAATTCCCTTTGTTTCGATAAGTCCGTTGGCGATTGCAGGAGCCAAAGCCAAGGGTGAGCAGGTTGTATAACAGCCGGGGTTTGCGATAACCTTTCTGCCCTTAATCTTATCACGGAAGAATTCGGGCAAACCGTAAACAGCCTCTTTGTGAAGCTCTTTGTTTATGTATTCGCCGCCGTACCACTGCTTGTATTCCTCTTCGCTTTCAAGGCGGAAATCCGCACCCAAGTCGATGAAGATTTTACCCTGATTATAGCACTTTTCAGCCAGCTCCTGGGAAAGTCCGTGGGGAAGTGCGGCAAAGATAACCTGACTTTTTTCAACAACTGCGTCGGCGTTTTCGCAGACCATGTCGTTTAAAAATCTGTAGCTGTGATACACGTCGCTGATTTTCTTTCCCTCAAAGGAAACCGAGCTTATAGCCGCAATCTCCGCATGGGGATGATTCATAAGAAGTCTTACAAGCTCTGCACCTGCATAGCCTGTTGCTCCGATTATTCCAACCTTTATCATTTTACTTTTTCTCCTAACAATTCAGCCTGATATTTTACGTTTTCCCTTGCAGGACCGCCGAAAGCCTTTCTGTCGTCTGTGCATCTTTCAAGGGAAATAGCGTTGTAAACTTCGTCATTGAACAGGTCGCAAACCTTTTTGTATTCCTCCATAGGGAGATTTTCAAGGTCTGTGCCAAGCTCAATACATCTTGCAACAAGCTCGCCTGTTGCTTTGTATGCGTCACGGAAAGGCAAGCCGTTTTTAACAAGCCAGTCCGCACAGTCTGTAGCGTTAATAAATCCGCCGGCGGCGGCCTTTCTCATGTTTTCAGGAATTACCCTCATTGTGTCAAGCATTGGAGTGAATGCGGTAAGGCACATCTTAACTGTGTCAACTGCGTCAAATATAGCCTCTTTGTCCTCCTGCATATCCTTGTTATATGCCAAAGCTATGCCCTTCATAACTGTGAGAAGGGTCATTGTATCGCCGAAAACTCTGCCGCTCTTGCCTCTAACCAGCTCTGCAATGTCCGGATTTTTCTTTTGAGGCATTATAGATGAACCTGTGGAGAAAGCGTCGTCCAGCTCCACAAACTTAAATTCCCAGCTGCACCACATGATTATCTCTTCGCTGAAACGTGAAAGATGAACCATGATTATTGAAAGGTCGGCGGCAAGCTCCATGCAGAAATCTCTGTCGGAAACTCCGTCCAGTGAGTTGTTGGTAATTCTTTCAAAGCCCAAAAGCTCTCTTGTTATATTTCTGTCTATGGGATAGGTTGTTCCCGCAAGGGCACAGCTTCCCAAAGGCATTTCGTTCATTCTGTTATAGCAGTCCTCAAGTCTGGAAAGGTCACGGAGAAGCATTTCACCGTAAGCCAAAAGATGATGACCGAAAGTTATAGGCTGTGCTCTCTGAAGATGAGTATAGCCGGGCATGACTGTTCCGCTGTATTTTTCGGCTTTGTCTGCAATAACTCTGATAAGACCTTTTACAAGCTCTTCAATTTCCTTTACCTCTTTTTTAAGATAAAGCTTTATATCAACTGCAACCTGGTCGTTTCTGCTTCTTGCTGTGTGAAGTCTTTTGCCGTTGGCACCAAGTCTTTTGGTAAGCTCGCCCTCTATAAATGTATGTATATCCTCGGCTTCCATATCTATTTTAAGGTCGCCTTTTTCTATGTCCTCTAAAATTCCTTTAAGGCCTTTTTGGATATCCTTGCTTTCTTCCATTGTGATAATTCCGCACTGTCCAAGCATTTCAGCGTGAGCAATGCTGCCCTCAATATCCTCTCGGTACATTCTGCTGTCAAAAGATATGGAGCTGTTAAAATCGTTAGTTGTTTTGGATATTTCTTTTTTAAATCTTCCTGTCCAAAGCTTCATAATAAATTACCCCGATAATCAATTTATGGGGCAGGTGACCCTGCCCCTTGTTTTATAGTGTTTTAAATTGTTAATTATTTAATAAGACCCTTTTGAGCTCTTACCTTGATTGGAAGTCCGAACAGGTTGATGAAGCCCTTGCTGTCGTTCTGGTCGTAAACTTCGTCCTCGTCAAAGGTTGCGATTTCCTCATCATAGAGTGAATACGGGCTTGTAACGCCTGCGTCAATGATGTTGCCTTTGTAGAGTTTGAGCTTAACTTCACCTGTTACATACTGCTGTGTTGAATCAACAAAAGCGGAGAGCGCCTCACGGAGAGGTGTGTACCACTGACCGTAGTAAACAAGCTCTGCAAAACGGTTTGCAACAAGCTCTTTGTAGTGCTGTGTATCTCTGTCAAGGCAGATTTCCTCAAGCTTGCTGTGTGCAGCGTAAAGGATTGTGCCGCCGGGAGTTTCGTAAACGCCCCTTGCCTTCATACCAACAAGACGGTTTTCAACAATATCTGTGATACCGATTCCGTTTTCGCCGCCAAGCTTGTTGAGCTTCTCAACGATTTCTACAGCACCAAGCTTTTCGCCGTCAATAGCGTAAGGAATACCCTTTTCAAAGCTGATTGTAACATAGGTTGGCTTGTCAGGAGCCTGCTCCGGGGAAACGCCCATCTCAAGGAAGCCCGGCTCGTTGTACTTAGGCTCGTTTGCCGGATCCTCAAGGTCGAGACCCTCGTGGCTCAAGTGCCAAAGGTTCTTATCCTTGCTGTAGTTTGTCTCTCTGTTTATCTTAAGAGGAATTTTCTTAGCCTCTGCATATGCGATTTCTTCTTCTCTTGACTTAAATTCCCAAGTTCTCCAAGGAGCAATGATTGTCATACCAGGTGCATAAGCCTTGATTGCAAGCTCGAAACGAACCTGGTCATTTCCCTTACCTGTACAGCCGTGGCAGATAGCGTCCGCACCCTCAGCCTTAGCGATTTCAACAATTCTCTTTGCGATGATAGGACGTGCAAAGGATGTACCAAGGAGATATTTGCCCTCGTAAACTGCACCTGCTTTAAGTGTAGGCCAGATATAATCCTCTACGAATTCCTTGTTCAAATCCTCAACATAGAGTTTTGAAGCACCTGTAGCGATAGCCTTTTCCTCAAGACCCTCAAGCTCTGTACCCTGACCAACATTACCGGAAACTGCGATAACCTCACAGTTGTCGTAATGTTCCTTGAGCCAAGGAATGATGATTGAAGTATCAAGACCGCCTGAATAAGCAAGAACAACTTTTTTAATTTTCTTTTCCATTGAAAATCCCTCCGTAAATTATGAAAAGACAATTTTCGTTTTGTCTGTGTTTTCCTGTCATGGCTATTATTATACACCTTTTATGCAAAAAATCAAGAGTTTTTTGCATAAATATTCAGAATAGCTGTATTTTGTATAATTTGATATATTATACTGAACTTTTTTTATTTTTATATTAAAAACAACGGAAAAACCTTTTGTTTTGTAAATGTTTCACCTGGTGGCTGCCGGTTTTTACACCTGAAAGATTTATTTTTATATGCAGTATCTGCGGTTTTTTATACATATTCAGTGCATATTTTTCTCTGTGTTTTTAAAAAAATTAAATTTGTGGTACAATATCAGCATAGAATAAAAGGTAAAAATCAAACCTTTTTACCGAAAAATAATTTTTTGGAGGAATTAAATATGTCTGACTTTAAAAGAATAACAGCAGAAGAGCTTGCCGAAAATCCTTTTAAGCTTATCGGCAAAGACTGGATGCTTATTACCGCAGGGGATAAGGAGAATTTCAACACAATGACCGCAAGCTGGGGCGGAGTTGGCATAATGTGGGGTAAGCCTGTGGCTACAGCCTACATTCGTCCTCAGAGATACACTTTTGAATTTATTGAAAAAGGCGATTACTATACCCAGAGCTTTTTTGACGAGGAGTACAGGGACGCATTGAAGTTCTGCGGCTCAAAATCCGGCAGAGATTACGACAAGGTAAAGGAAACAGGCCTTACACCTGTTATTGACGATGAAACAGGTGCCGTATATTTCAAAGAAGCAAAGGTTGTTTTCATCTGTAAAAAGATGTACGCCCAGTTTTTAAAGGAGGAGAGTGCCTTGACAGAAGAAGTTACAAAGTGGTACAAAGGTGACTATCATAAAATGTATATGAGCGAGATTGTTTCTGTTTTGGTAAAAGAGTGATTAAGTCACATAGTCTGTTGACACATCTCCTTGTATAAAATATAATAGCCTTGACTAACTTAATTAAATCAACTAAAGGAGATGAACCAATGAGCAACAATCCTGTTCAGGCAAACACAAAAAAATCAAAAAGAATAATTCAGATTGCCGCACCACTTTTGATAATAATTATAGCGGCTGTTATATTCTTTGTAAAAAACAGCGAATCGGCACAAACAATAGAACAAAGCCCCACTCTTACTATAACGGAACTCAACATTGAGGAGATGACCTCTCAGGGAAAGCCTGTAATTATAGACTTCGGTGCGGACTATTGCCAGCCATGCAAGATGATGGCTCCGGAACTTGAAAAGGTTCATAAGGCTATGGACGGAAAAGCCTTTGTCCATTATGTTGACACAATGGAAAATCCCGAAATCGCCGGACAGTTTCCTATACAGGTAGTTCCCACTCAGGTTCTCTACGATAAGGACGGCAAGCCTTTTGTGCCAAGCGACAAGCTTGCCTCACAGATACAGTTTACAATGTACTCCCACAAGGAAACAGGTGAACACGCACTCACCACCCATCAGGGATATCTGTCAGCAGAGCAGCTTTATATGATACTTGAGGAAATGGGGGTAGAAACTCCATGATAGACCAGTGGCTTGACTCCCTTTCAAGGCTAATAACAGAAAGCTTCTGGCTTGCACCTTTGATTGCGGTATTGGCGGGTATTCTTACCTCTTTTACGCCCTGTTCTCTTTCCACCATACCTTTGGTTATGGGATATGTGGGAGGAACAAAACAGCGTGACACAAAGCGTTCATTTTTACTTTCAGTGACCTTTGCTTTGGGAATGGCTGTGACCTATACGGCTTTAGGTGTTATCGCTTCAACCTTAGGGGGAATGATAGGTGCGGCTTCAGGCTGGTGGTACATTGTTTTGGGTGTTCTTATGGCTCTGCTTGCATTGCAAACCTACGGGATTTTCAACTTTATTCCATCTACTTACTTGGTTTCCAAAAATAAAAAACGAGGTTTTGTTGGGGCGTTTTTGGCAGGAATACTGGGCGGAGTTTTCTCCTCACCCTGTTCAACCCCTGTTTTAGTGGCACTCTTGGCGATAGTTGCCGGAAGCGGCAGTATCTTATGGGGAACCCTTTTGCTTCTTTTGTACTCCATAGGTCACGGAACTTTAACGGTCATTGCCGGAACATCGGTGGGTTTTGTGCAGAAGCTTTCCGCCAGTGAAAAATACGGCAGAGTAAGCAAAGTATTAAATATTGTTTTGGGAACACTGCTTCTTTTAATAGCTTTTTATATGTTTTATTTAGGATTTTGATTTCTTATAACCGCCGCCGAAAACGGCGGTTAATTTTTTACTTTAAAATATAACAAATAAATTTACAAATAGATTTTTTGTGGTATAATTAATTTATTATAGTTGTATGGGCCCGTAGCTCAGTTTGGGAGAGCGTACGGTTCGCATCCGTAAGGCCGAGGGTTCGATCCCCTTCGGGTCCACCATTTTAAAAGTCGTTGATATCTTAGAGTGTTTGTTTTGATATCTACGACTTTTTTTGTTTTTTATTGCATTTTTTGCAGCGTTTTATGGGGATTATGACAAACGAGTATAGCAATATAATAAAAAAACAAAATTTTACCTCACAATTTTGTAAGGTTGTACATTTTTGGGTGTTTTTTATGTTATAATTAAAAAGGATTATTAATGCACCGGTATAAATATGCGGATATGATGTATTTTCATCATAAGTAATCCGAACAGATTAATCTTTACGATTGTTTAACTGTTCAAATTATTGTAAAAAAGGGAGGAACAAAACATGAAAAAACGATTAACAGCGGTATTACTCAGTATACTGATGGTAATTTCTCTAATGCCTGCTGCAGCATTTGCAGATGAAGCCGAGAACATCGAAAATGAAATCACCATGGAAGTAACCGAGTCAATAGGCGAAGTACAGGAAGTGGCGACAATGTCAGCTCCTGCTGCTGATTCGGCAGAGGTTTTGGCAGATTGGAATTCGTCGTATCTTAACGAATTGGAAACAAAAATTTATAACTCCATTGCATCTCAGATGGAGGAAAAGGCTGTTACCGGCGGAGAGATGATATTTTATTATGCTTTTGACGGAATGAGCTTTGACAACGGCGGAGAAACAGATACCGATAAACTCTTAGAGCTTGCCGATGATTACTACAGAGAAAGAATAGATATAATAAAAATCTATTCATGCTTAATACTTGAATATCCATATGAAATGTTCTGGTTTGATAAAATGGCTCAAGGCTACGGTTCAATGGGATTCAGTGTTTCTACCTCAGGAAATACAACAACCATACTCAACACTACATTCTATATGCCGGTTTACGGTGATTATCAGGATAAAAATGCTGAAAAGCCGAAAAATACCTTAAGCAGCAGTGCAGCGTCAAAGGCAGCTCAGGCAGCCGCCTATGCACACGAAATCGTAAATGCCAATGCAGGCAAAAGCGATATGGAAAAGCTGCAGGCATATAAAGATGCTATCTGTGACCTTGCATCTTATGATTTGGAAGCTAATGAGATTGTCGGAAATCCGGATCATCCGTTATATGATACTTTCTATGGAGATCCTTTCCAGATAACCAGCGTGTTTGACCGTGATCCGAATACCAAATCATTGTGTGAGGGTTATACAAGAGCTTTCAAGTATCTGTGTGATTTATCCGATTTTGACAGTACGGAATGTTACTATTTGATTGGATCAGTGAAAGGGATAGGTACAAGTGACTTTATTCCGGGAGGTGAACAGAATTGGAAGTCTTACACATGGAATATCGTTAAGACTGAGGGAAAAAGTTACCTCGTAGACGTAACAAACTGCGACACTGGAACTTTTGGAGAACCAGATTATGTGTTTATGAAAGAACCGACAAGAGGCAATTTAAATGACGGATATTGGTTCAACGGTGCCAAAGGTTCGGAAATACATTACATCTATGCTGAAACATTTGTACCGAACGGAATGCTTGATACCACTATACTTGACCTTAACGGAAGATATATGACAGGTTCAATCAGCCTCAGCGGTACACCTAAAATAGGAGAAACACTGACAGTGGAAACAAATGGCGTACCAACATTCAGCACAATTCAGTGGTACAGAGATGATACTCCTATTCCCGGAGCAAACGGAAACACCTATACTCTCAGTTCAGGCGAGGACGTAGGTAAAATAATCAAAGTTGTTGTATCAGCAAGCGGCTGTGAGGGAACATTGACCGCCCAGACTTCTGAGATGGTAACGAAGGCAAGCCCAGAGCCTGTAAACGATATAAACATACTGTCAATAACCGAAACAAGCATTACAGTTGAAACTCATCCGGGAGAGGTATATGCTTGTATTGATGCATCCACAGGGGATATTCAGCTTCCGACCGATGAAAAGTGGGGCACTTCCGGAGATTTCACAGGACTGTCAGCCGGAAGAGTCTATGTAATATTTGCAAGAAGAAATGAAACTGATACTCATTATGGAACACCTACAATCGGTTATAAATATGAGATAGTAACAACAAGTGCCAAAATTATTATGCGTGTTGAGGTTACTGTTGACCAGCCTGTGAAATATCAGGAGCTTCCTACTACAGCTACAGTAAATACAGCCAACATGACAGCTACATTGGCATGGTACGAGGGTCAGGAGGCAACAGGCGAGCCTGTTACAGGAAAAGCAAAGCCTAACCAGTACTATACTGCTAAGGTGACCCTTCAGGCGGGTGACGGTTATGAATTCGGCAAAGGCTGTTATGTAAAGGTAAATGATGCTACCGCTGAATTCCCACACGAGGGTCTGAGTATTATGTCGATGAATATAATATTTCAAAGTCCTACAGCTCCGGTAGAGCTTACAAATATTGAAGTAACAAAACAGCCTGACAAGACAGACTATATTGACGGGGAAAAGTTTGACCCAACAGGAATGACAGTAACCGTATACTATGACGACGGCACAAACAAGCCTGTTGATTTAAGCGAATGTACATTTACACCTGAAACACTTATTGGCGGTGTAAACGAAGTAACAGTAAGCTACAACGGAAAAACAGCTTCTGTTCCTGTAACAGTTACAGTTCCTGTAGAGCTTACAGGCATTGAGATAACAAAACAGCCGAATAAAACCGAGTATAAGGAAAACGAAAGCTTTGACCCGACAGGAATGGAGATAAAAGCAAAGTACAGCGACGGTTCAAGTGATATTGTACCTCTTGATGAATGTACATTCTCTCCTGAAAAACTTACAGAGGAAGTTACATCTGTAACGGTTACCTATAAGGGAAAGACGGCTTCTGTAAATATAACGGTTATAGGTGCAGAGCTTACAGGTATAGAGGTAACAAAACAGCCGGATAAGTCAGAATACTTTGATGGTGACAGCTTCGATCCAACAGGAATGGAGATAACAGCATCCTATGACAACGGTTCAACAAAACCTGTTTCAATAGAAAACTGCACTTTCTCACCTGAAACACTTACAGAGGGAGTGACCTCAGTGACTGTAACCTATAACGGAAAGACAGCGTCTGTTCCGGTAACAGTTAAAGCTGTGGAGCTTACAGGTATCGAGGTAACAAAACAGCCCGATAAAACAGAATACTTTGACGGGGACAGCTTCGACCCCACAGGTATGGAGGTAACAGCTGTTTATAACAACGGTTCAAGAGAAATTGTTTCAACAGAGGAATGTACATTCTCTCCGGAGAAACTTACAGCAGGATTAACATCAGTAACAGTAACCTATAAGGAAAAAACAGCTTCTGTTTCTGTAACAGTTTTGGATATAGAGCTTGCAGGTATAGAAGTAACAAAACAGCCTGACAAGACCGTTTATGAGGCGGGCGACAAATTTGACCCAACAGGAATGGAGATTACAGCTTCCTACAATAACGGTTCAAAAGCACCTGTTTCAATAGATGAATGTACTTTCTCACCTGAAACAATTACAGAGGGGTTAACTTCAGTAACAGTAACATACAACGGAAAAACAGCTTCTATTTCCGTGACTGTTAAAATTCCTGAGCTGTCAAGTATTGAAATTACAAAACAGCCAGACAAGGTTGTCTATAATCCGGGAGAAAAATTTGACCCAACAGGCATAGAGATAGAAGCAATATATGCCAACGGTACAAAAGAACCTGTACAGGCAAGTGATTGTGTATTCACTCCTGATGTGCTTTCAGAGGGAGATACAGAGGTAACAGTAAGCTACGGCGGAAAAACAGCTTTAGTTTATGTAACTGTTAATTCGGATAACAGTGTTCCTAAGTCTGTTTGCGTGGGTAATACAGAGGTTATTTCAGGCGGTTACTGGACTTCTGTTGATGGCATAACATGGACAAAATATGACGGTATTCCGGAAGATAACTATGTGTATTATAATCCTGATTATAATACTCTAACACTTCATAGTGCGACAATTCATGGAGAAAGATATGGAATTTATGCTTGTGGATTTCCACATGAATCTGTAGCTATGACAATTATACTGGAGGGGGAAAATATTATTTCCAACTCAGGAGGAATTAGTATTACTACAGATGCATATAAAGGAACATTAGGTAAAGATGCAGCTTTGACCATAAGTGGTCCAGGTAGTCTTAAGGTGGATAGCTGGCAGCATGGTATTACTATAAGTGGTGATTCCGGAAAAGCGACGCTTAATATTAACAATGCTTCTGTTGAAGCAAATGGAAAAGACTTTTTGGGAAGAGGAATCAGCCTTTATGCAGGTGTGTATGCTGAATTTAGTGAACTTATCATCAATATTAATGAAAGCAGCGTAACAGCAAGAAGTGATTTTGGGAATTATAGAAGCGGAATCTATTATAATGGTACTTCATCATCTGATAATATCGCTAAACTGAATATTAGCAACAATTCAGCGGTAACCATAATTGGAGGTATTAAGACAATTAAAACAGCTCCGCCAATTCCTGAAGTAGATGATAACAGTGTTTTAAATTGTATCGTATTTAACGGCAACGACAGAATTGTTTATGGCAACGTGGAATTGCAGGAAAACCTTGAAATCGGCGAAGATGAGAGCCTTACCGTTGGCGATGGCAGCAGTCTCACAGTTCCTGATGATACAACTTTAACTAATAAAGGAAATATAATCAATGACGGCGAGATTATCAACAATGGTGGAATAACCAACGACGGCGAGATTGCCAACAAGGGTGGAATAACCAACGACGGCGAGATTGCCAACAATGGTGGAATAACCAATGACGGCGAGATTACCAACAGCGGAGGTATAACCAACAGCGGAGAGATTGTCAACAATGGGGACATGACCAACGATGGTGACATAAAGATGATGAACGGAGGCAAACTTGACGGTGAAATCACCGGAACAGGTGCAGTGAAATATGCACCGATTATCACTACAGAAAGCCTTAAAAGCGGCAATGTTGGCGTAGTCTATAAACAGCAGATTAACGCAACCGGCGATCCCGCCATTACATGGAGCATTACCGAAGGTTCATTGCCTGAGGGACTAAGTCTTGATGAAAACACAGGAATAATTTCAGGAAAGCCTGCCGCAGGCGGAACATATACCTTCACTGTAACCGCTTCCAACAGTATTGACAGCTACAGCAAAGAATTTTCCATAGAGATTACAGAGTATGAGCTTGGCGATGCAAATATGGACGGTAAGCTGAATATACTTGACGCTACTGCTATACAGCTATACTTAGCAAAAATAGAAGGAGTAAGTTTTAACGAGTCTGTTGCAGATTACAACAATGACGGTGAAATAACAGTTTTAGACGCTACAGCAATTCAAAGAAAACTGGCAGGATTAGACTGAGTTATTATCCTTTAAAGCTAAACCCCCACGGAAAATAAAACTCCGTGGGGGTTTGTGCAGCAAGGAAATAAAGGTATAATCTACCTATAAACCAGCTTTACATTTTTATACGGTTGACAGGTAATTTTATGTATGATAATATAATTCGGCGTATATTTTTTACTAAAACAGGTGAACAGGGGAATATTATGGAAACTTTGAACCTTTTTGATATATCGGAACAAAACAGCGAAAAAGGAGCTTCCGCAAATGAAAACAAGCTTGATGTGGTAAAAATGAGTTTTGCAGGTTCAGATACATTATCGTGGCAGGAGCTTTTTTCCGGTTTTGACAAACTTTCGGCAATTACCTATTCTTCCGGAATAGGCTTTGTGTATAAGCTTTTGGAGCTGTTTGAGGAAGCGGAAATAATATTCGGCTGTGACGAAGTTATGTCTTATTCCCTCCAGGAAATAATGGCTTATCAGTGCAAGGTGCTTGAACGTATGAGGGACACTGCGGAGAAGCGAAAAATTGATCTTGTTCAGAGAATAGACAAGGGGAATCTTCGCTTTTATGTGGCTCACAGCGTTTTATCCCACGAAAAAATTTATCTGCTTTCGGCAAAGGACGGAAGAAAGCGTGTGATTATGGGTTCAGCCAATATGTCCTCGTCGGCTTTTGAGGGATATCAAAGAGAGAATATCTGTTATTTAGACGGAGAAGAGGCATACCAATGGTATCTTAACTGTTATAATGATTTAAAGGAAAACAGTACCGATGAAATTTCAAAAAAAGCGTTTTTATACGGTGACAGCGGAGAAAACCTGGAGTATATTCCCATTGCCGAAACCACAAAAACCAAAAAAGCTCTTATACTACGTGAAGCGGACGGAGCAAAAGAGGAGATAAGATTTGCTTTAGACGTAAAAAATCTTGCAGGAAAATTTGCCCCATCAGTGCCGAAGCCTGATAAAAAAGGAAAGCTTCTCCTTTCTCCGGAAAAAATAAAGACAATACGACGTAATGTGGCAGCAAACTACACCAAGGAAAAAGAACTGCAAAGCGAATACCCACGTCTGGAGGTGTTCCCTGACGAGGGTATTGCAAGGCTTAATGACACAAATCTCGACTTGAATCCCAAAGAGGAAGATATTAAAAAGGACGCCGAGTTGTTTATAAAATACATGGAGGGATATGAAAAATTCCACGGCGACGTTAAAGGTATGCAGAGAAGATATTATGAATTTGCAAACTGGTTTTTCTGTTCGCCCTTTATGGCTTGTATGAGAGATATGGCGGTTAGATACAATCAAAACCTTCTGCCTTATCCTGTTTTCGGATTGGTTTACGGTCAGAGTAAGGCGGGAAAAACAAGCTTTCTCGAAACCTTGCTTAAAATGATGATAGGTCAAAAGACAAAAATATCCGCACCGGATTTTACACGCTCATCAATGGAGGGACTGAAAAGAACTGTTAAAGGTGCTCCGATTATTGTAGACGACCTTACAAATTCACGTTTTAATCAGCACGCCATAGAAACCATAAAAAATGATGATTTCGGAGTATCAGAGGGGCTTTTGAATTATCCTGCGGTTGTTATAAGTGCAAACGAAGATGTAAAAGCCGTAATGCCCGAGGTTATAAGACGTACAGTTATTTGCAGGGTTCAGGCAGGATTGACCAACACGGAAGTAATGAGAAGCAGTGTTGTAAGAACAGTGCAAAGGGAAATAGGCACAGCATTCTACAGGGAATATTTAAGACTCATGATGGAAATAGTTTCCTCGTCTCTTGAAAAAATAAAGGAGGACAGCTGTGAAGTTGTCCCCGATATTTTGGCGGAATCATCAAAGATTCTTATGGAAATGTTTTCTCAGTATACTTCCCAAGAACTTCCGAAATATATCCGTACACTAACCCTTGAGGATTATTTCAGCGAAAAAGTAACAGGAAGCTATGCTATAAAGACCATACGAAATGCGTGGAACACCAGCAGAGCGTCCTTTGAAATTTCCGCAAGGTCAAAGGAGCTGCGTTACAATACGGGAGCTACATGGGAAGCCGACCGAATTTTAAAAGAACTTCCCGAAACCTTGGAAGCACACAAGTCAAGGGAATGGATAATCATGGATTTGGAAGAAGCTAAGGAGTTTTTCGGTATACAGTTTAAAAAAACATGGCTTGACAAGCTTCAAAAGAAGTGATTTTTATATTTGTATTTACGGAAACAAAGAAGTGTCCTAAAAAACGGACGTTATTTCTTTGTTTCCTTTTCTTTTGCCTGCTGTACTACTTTTTGGTAAGGCCCGATTATATAGTCGGTCATTTTTCCTTTCATTTTTTTCTGAACAGACGGCATGGATATCAAGGCTCCCACAAGCTTCATCTGCAAAATCTTTCCTTTTTGTTTTTGAGGAAAATCATAGATACCGTTTTTCTTGTAGAACTTGTGGTCTGCTTTCATCATTCCCCTCATAAGGTAAATTAAATCACGGAAAATTTTCATACCGCCGACCCCGTAAAAATTTGTAGGACGGCTGAGTTTTTTCTCAATGGCAAAAGACAATCCCTTTGCAAGGGAGTTTATGGCAGAGGCTGTGTCTTCTTCATCGGTGGCTACTCCGCAAAGATAGTTTCCGCCTACCTCGCTTCGTCCCTCCACAATCATACGCAGGTTTGCTTCATAGCGATAGTCTCCGCTTATCAAATAGGCGATAGGAGTGCCGTGGGTAACGGTGCGGTGGCCGTTGCAGAACTGTCTGTCATCGTAACATTTAAAGCTTGAGTGTGTGTAGTGGTCGGAAATGGTAAAGGCGTAAACCATAGCGTCAGCGGTTTGAATTTTTGTACGCAGAAAATCGTCAAAACCGTCTTTATAGACGCACTTTCCAGTTACAGCACAGCCGAAACAGCCCAAACAGCCTCCGTCAAAGGGAAAATCCCTGAGATTAACAACCCGGCTTTCATAGGGCAAAGCGGCACGAAAATCCTTTATCATTCCTTTTAAATTTTCCTCATCCTCTCCGCAGTTTGTAACAATTACCACGTCCTTGTCTTTTGTTTTTTTTGCTTTCAGGCAGGGAAGGACGGTAAATGCTTTTTTCCTTTTTCTCGGGAACAGAGGGAGGAGTAACAAAAATATTGTTTTCACAGCTGAATATAAGCTGTTCAAAAAACATCTTTGCTTCATTTTGACCCTTTTCCGTAAGCAGGTCGTCCATATCTGCGGACAGTCCTCTGATAACCTTTAAGCCTAAGTCGAAGCAGTTTTCCTCAATGTATTTGTGGGCTGTTACATCGTAAAAATGCTTTGAGGTGGTAATTTGTGTGGCAAATTTTCCCGAAATATCCACACCGTCACTTTTTATAAGCTCAATAAGTCTGTGAAGCTGATAAGGTGCAATAAATGTGTAAACAGGATATGAAAACATGATTATATCCGCATTTATCAAAGCTTCTCTTACTGGCTGAATATCTTTTTCATAAACTTTTATTTTCTGTCCCACATTCAGGACAGTGAATTTGTGTTCGGTAAAAAGTGCTTCAAGATATAAAGCGGTTTGCAGCGTTGTGCTGTTTTTGCCCTTGGGACTGGCGTTAAGTACTAAAATATTCATTTGTTTTCCTCCAATTTTCTTAAAAGTTCGGTGTACCATTTTTCCTCAAATTCAGCGGCGGCAATACCGTATTCCAAGGTGCAGCCCTGAAAGAATAATACGTCAGATAAATTGCTGTCTTCAGCATTACAGCTGTTTTTTGCAGTATCAAAGTTTTGGGAGAGTACACGGAGAACCTCTTTTGTTTCTTTGATTTGTGTTATATAGTTCTCTATTGCGGAAATTCTTTTCTCTTTTTCGGCAAGCCCCAAAAAGAACAATCGTGACAATTCCATATTTTTGACCTTTTGAGCCTGCATCGGCTGTGAAACCCAGCTTGAAAAAAGCTTTTGTCCTTCTTCTGTTATTAAAAATATTTTTTTCTTTCTGTTTCCGTCAGCTTCGTCTTTAAAAGTGATTTTATTTTCTTTAAGCAGTTTTTTAATTGCCGTCTGAATACTTCCCGCACTGGACGAGCATATAAGGGAAAGATTATTTTTTACAAACTTTTGTAAGTCGTAGCCTGTCATAGGGGAAAGCATAAGCAATCCTAAAATTAAATATTCCATTAAATCCTCCTGTATATCTCTTTTAGAGATATATTATCACAAAAATATAATGGGGTCAACAAAAAACCTGCATAAAGAATATCTTTACGCAGGTTTTAAATAACTTAAATTATGCAGACATTTTTTTGTATGATGAGATATAATCCCTGACATTTCTTTCAACTGCATTAAAAGAAACAGAACCACTCTGTAATAACACTTGGTGGAAATCCTTGTCGCTGAATGAAGTTCCCAGTGATTGTTCCGCATCGGTTCTAAGCTGATAAATCTCCAAGAAGCCTATATAATAGGGGAGAAATACGCCCGGGTTGTATATAAGCTGCTCGTAAAGAGGTTCTATTGCTTCCGTATCGCTTCGTGAATATCCAAGCTCCACAGCCATGTCCTCAAGGCTCATTCCATAATAATTTACCTGAATGTCCAAATATGCCACGGTTAAATAGTCATACATATTGTACAGCCTGAGGAAGTTCAAATTGTCCTGAGAAATTCCATCAATGCCTGAAAGATACTGCAGGCTGTAAAGCTCCACATAGGTGGCATAACCCTCTGTATATCCGATGAAATCACAGATTATATTTGTCCACGGACTGAAATTCTCATACACATAGGCAGTCTGGTACATATGCCCCGGAACTCCTTCATGTGCAAGGGTAGTAAAGGTATTCACAGAAGAAATATCGTTTCCGGTACCTGTATTTACTCGGATTTTCATTGGGGAAGAGTGGTCCAAAGGAGGTATGACAAAATATGCTGAAATACCGTCAACCTCCATATCCTTTGCCAAAGGTTCAGCTTCGTACTTGGGAAAATCTATTGCGGGGAAATCTTCCTCATATTTCTCACTTAAAAAGCCGATTATTTCTTCGTAGCTTGTAAAGCCAGTAGTAATATCTTCGCCCATTGTATCAAGGAGCTGAGGATTGCTGTAAAGGACGGATTGAAGCTCGTACATAATTTGGTTTCTCATATCATCTATTTCGTCTACCACTTGTTCAATTTCTTTGTCTACACTTGTGTTGGAATAAAAAAGTGCTTCATAATATTCCTTGCCGTACTCAAGGTCTGCTATGCTTCCCTGTAACTGACTTCTTTCGTCAATGCTGTTCATAGCGTCAATTATAGACTGATAGGCGGGTATAATATAATCTTTGTAGGTTTGAGTAATTTCAGCAGTGTATTCTTCAAGCTGTTTATCGGTAAGTTCAACCTTTTGAATGTTGTTTAACATTCCTTTAAGCATTGAGGAGTTTTCGTCGTTGTCAATAACCTCCTGGCATGAGTTGATTATTCCCTGAACATCTCCTACCCATTCCCCTCTTTCAACCTGGGTGGACGTATAGACAAGAAGTGAGTCGATATACGAGGGGATATCTTTCATTATTTCAATAATATCCTTAATATCCTGTTCACAGCGAAAATCCCATTCTCCCAAAATACTGGGAAGCTGAGCATGAATACCCGAAACTTGTTCAAATGCACAGCCGTAGTATTTAAATTTATCCTGATTAAGCCTTGAAGAAGAGTCTGCATAAAATTCAAGATAATAGTAAATATTTCTCATTTCCGCTGATAAATTATCGGGGTTATAGCGTTTAAGCTCGGTTTGCAGTTCTTCAATGGAAGAGGCTGTTTCGTCCCAGGAATTTTCATCAAAATGGGGAGAAATTTCCAAAGGACATTCGCTTTTGTCTATTCCGAAATCCTCGGGATTTTCCATCATAATGTGAGTGGTCATATAAGAGCTTTGAGCTGTTTCAAAGGCAAAATCCTCAACAAACTGCTTAAATTCTTCCTCGGTTCCCTGACTGGGCGAAAAATTTGCAAACAGGTATGTGAAATCCAAAATGCTGCAGCCTGACATTGAAAAAGTCATAACCGCACATAGGAACAGTGCTAAAAAACTTTTAACTTTCCCTTTGGAAATAATTTTTTTCAATAAAATCAATCCTTTCCTTATTTTGACAAAGCTATAATTCTTTTTAAATAAATTATACCATCAAACCTTTAAAACACAACAAAAATGATTATATTGTAATAATTATTTAGGAAACCGTCACATTTTATACATATCTGTATCATAAAAACAAAAGGTTGTATAGCAAATGTTGAGGTAGGAATTTTGGGATTCCAAAGGGACCACTGTCCCTTTGGCAGGTGGTTTGGAGGACAGAGTCCTCCAAGGTCTTAAAATGTTGCAAAAAACGCAGGAGTGAGCAAAAAACAGTCCGGTGAACTGTTTTTTGCCGGGGAACCCACGTCAGTGTTCTCCGATAACTCTTTATTTTATCTCAATTTTACTTTTTACACAACTATTGACAAAGAACCAAGCAAAAAAATAAGGTTGCAGAATTAAAAACTCTGCAACCTTATGGCGGAGAGAAGGGGATTTGAACCCCTGGTACGGTAACCCGTACACATGATTTCCAATCATGCTCCTTCGGCCTCTCGGACATCTCTCCTCGAATGGCTTACCTGTGCATTATACACCAAACATAGTAATGTTGTCAAGTACTATACCAATAGTTTTTTTAAAATTAAACTTTGTGTATATCACCGTATCCATTTATTTATTTTTCTAAAGCTCCGCCGTAGCTTATGATACCACCGGCGTTTACAGCTTCATAACCTTGCTTTTTAAGATACTCAAATGCAATTGAGCTTCTTGCACCGCTGCGGCAATAAACATAATATTTTTTTGCCTTATCAAAAACAGCGGAAGAAAGACTGTCTAAAGGTACATTTACAGCATTGGGAACATGACCCTCTGAAAATTCTTCCGGTGTTCTGACATCTAAAATAATTGAGTTATTATCTTTTTGAGCCTCGTTTATAAGTAAATCAAAATTTCCGTTATTTGAAAACAAATTAAAAAATCCCATATGTCCACTTCCTTTTATTTGATGGTTTTATTGTATCGGTTTTTAAAAATATTTTCTGTAACAGAGTTACAAAAAAGAGCTGTGCATCGGCACAGCCCTATAGATTCTCTTATTCTACCCTGATAGGGGTAATTTTTCTTGTTGAGCATTGCTCTTTTTGACGAATTGAAGTACTGTTCTGTGTGCTTGTGTCGCCGGTATGGTTGATTTGTTTCCATGTCTTTGTGCGTTTGATTGTACAGAAAATCTGTATCGGTATCCACGTTGCCATGAAAAACCAAAATCCCAAAATTCCCTTTATTATGCCGAAAGACATTTTCGGTTTGATAAAGGAAAGTATTGCACCTGTTCCCACCAAACCGCCGTATGACATAAGCAGCGGAATTCCCACATATTCCAGCACCTTTATATATCCGTTATGTGTGGAAAAACCGTTTATGAAAATAGGTAGGGCGGTGAAAAATGCAAGCACTATTGAAATCAGCTGCACATACGGCAGACACAGAATTAAAAGTGCGTCAAGATAAGCAAAATGTTTTGTTTTTATAAATTTTTTGAAAAGCTTTGATATGTATATGGAGGACACATGGAGAGTACCGCTGGTCCAGCGTTTTCTTTGAGTAACCGACTGTACAAATTTTACCGGGTGTTCGTCGTAGGTTACAGCCGCAGGTACCCAACAGACTTTTTCTCCGGCGAGTATGCAGTGAATTGAAAATTCCAAATCTTCAACCAAGGTCTTTGTATTCCATCCTCCGACTTTGTTCAAAAGGTCACAGCTTACGGCAAAGCCCGTACCGTTTATAAGTGCGGAAAGCCGGGCGTTTGACCTTGCACGGTTTTGAATAAAATTTATCATCTTGTAATATAACGTGTAGGAGCCTGACAGCCAGTTTGTGTAAGGGTTTTTACTGTCTCTGAAACCTTGGGCACATTTTGCACCGGCACAAAAGGCGTTGTTCATTTCCGAAAGAAAGTTTTCGTCGGCAATATTGTCGGCGTCAAAAATACATACAGCGTCAAAGCCGTCCATGATTTTCGGCAAAGTATGGTGAAGTACTTCGCCCTTTGATTTCACGGGAACGGTACAGTGAACTATTTCGGCACCGTGTCTTCTTGCAACTTCTTCGGTATTGTCCGTACAGTTATTCGGAACTACAAAAATTTTGTAAAGTTCTTTGGGATATTTTTGCAAAAGCAGACTGTCTACCAAATGACCGATTACAGCGGCTTCGTTTCGGGCTGCAATTACAATGGCAAATTTCGTTTTCGGAGCAACACTTTTGTATCTCGTTTCCTTTTTAAGAGAAAACAAAGCTACAACAGAAAAGTATATTCCGATAACAGAAAGAGGTATTCCAATAACCATTGCCGCTTTTACAAAAAAATCGACCCAATCCATCATCTTCTCCTCCTTTTCTACGGTATGATTTCATAACCACCATTATAATAATAAATTTCTAATAAATCAACCTTATATCATTAATTTATCAAATATCCAAAAAAAAATCATTAAATTTCCGAATTTTTAATAAATTCTTAATAATTAAAATCTTTCGTCACCATGCTGTTAAGTGGTATAATAAAGATAACAAACATAAGGAGAGCTTTTTATGTATAATATTCTCATTTGTGACGACGATAAGTATATTGTGAAAGCACTGAAAATATACCTTGAAAATCCCGAGTATAATATTTTTGAAGCCTTTAACGGAGCTGAGGCTGTAAATATAGTAAACAACAATGATATCAATCTTATATTAATGGATATAATGATGCCTGAAACCGACGGTCTGGAAGCTGCTGTAAAAATAAGAGAAAAATATAATATGCCGATAATTTTTATAACAGCTAAAAGCGAGTACGATGATAAGATTACAGGACTTGAGGCAGGCGGAGACGACTACATAACAAAGCCCTTTCAGCCACAGGAAGTTTGTGCCAGAGTTCGCTCTCAGCTGAGAAGATATTTGAAACTGGGAGGTATAGAGAAAAAAAGCAATACAATTGCAATCGGAGGTATTACCTTAGATTTGAATGCAAAAAAAGCTATGGTTGACGGAGAGCCTATACAGCTTACCTCCACTCAATATAATATCTTAAAACTTTTTATGCAGAACCCGGGAAAAACTTTCTCCTCTCAGGAAATTTACCGGCATATTTGGAACGAGGACACGCCCTCTCCCGGACAGACCATTGCCGTTCATATAAGACATCTTAGAAAGAAAATAGAGATAAATCCCGAAGACCCCAGATATATTAAGGTTTTGTGGGGACAGGGGTATGTTTTCGGATACGACGAAAGGGGGAAGTAGAGTGAAAAATTTTGTTTCAAGTACCGGGGTAAAAATAATGTGCGTTATTTTGATGCCGGTAATTTCCTATTCGGCTATATTTTCTATAATCGCAGTGCTTGTAAATGCCTATGAGGACTATTATTCACAGGAGCCGTCTTCGGAATATAATTATAATGTAAAATTCACCACAGAAGAGAATTATAAAAAGTATTATTTTCTCCAAAGCGAACAGTGTAATCGCATTTTAAATG
Organism: uncultured Clostridia bacterium; assembly: GCA_944380855.1. GTDB lineage: Bacteria > Bacillota > Clostridia > Oscillospirales > Acutalibacteraceae > Limousia. The sequence goes on from CALWIW010000012.1 coordinate 31,456, forward strand.
AAGACGCCTACTATATATGCTCCCTGTTTGCCGAAAACGATTATGTGGACGCCGGAAGCCTTGAGCAGTATTCTATAGAAAACTCTAATTTAAAGGTTGTTGTATACTCTGTAAAGGACGGTAATCATGAACCGCTGTTTTATAACAACCGCTTGCTGTTTGAAGAGGGATTGTCTGCAAAGGCGGAGCTGTTTTCCGTGTCAGACCCTGAAACCACGATAGTTGCAGAGTTGACTCTTGACCGAAATCTTGAAAAAAATGATAAATACAAAGCGGCATATGAATCATATTATCATATGAAAGACAATTATAATGTTTATTTTATAGCGGCTTTTATTTTGGTCTTTTTGTTCATTGCAATACTGATTATACTTTGTGCAGGTGCGGGGCGTAAGAAGAACAGCAACGTCATAACCCTTAATTTCTACAGCCGAATACCCATTGAAATTATTTTAGCTGTTTATTCGGTTTTAATATTGCTGTTGGCAAAGCCGTTATATAAAATGTTTATGATGCCCTACTATTTTGGTGGATTAATAACATCGCTTCCCAATATTGCGTTGTTTTCTATTCCGTTCTTCCTAATAATAAATATTATTATCGTTCCTTTTATTGTTTCGCTGGCGGCGAGGATAAGTGCGTCAACAAATAAGGTTCTGCCTTTTTGGAAGAATTTTCTTGTTTTAAGAATAATCCACTTTCTCTTAACGAAAATAAAAGATGCAGGGGGATTTATAATAAAAAACACTTCTGCGGTTTTCGTGGGAACGCTGGGATTTTTAATTTATTGGGCAATAAATATTATGCTTATTTTATTAGGAAAAAGTACCCATAATATGACCGTGATTCTGTGCGTAATTTTTAATATTTTCGTACTGATTTTGATTTGTCTATTTCTTTCCAATCTTGACAAGCTGGGACATGAACTTCAAAAGCTTGAAAAAGGAGAATTTGACGATTCTGTAGATTCATCTTCTTATATGCTGTTATTCAGAAAATATGCTAAGTCACTGAAGCATACAAAAGAGGGAATGGCTTTGGCAGTGGAAAAGAACATTAAAAATGAAAGGTTTAAAACAGAACTAATTACAAATGTTTCCCATGACCTGAAAACTCCTTTGACGTCTATAATAAACTATGTGGATTTGCTGAGAAAAGAAGACCCTAACAGCGAAAAGGCAAAAGAGTATTTAAATATTGTGGATAACCGTTCTCAAAGGCTTAAAAAGCTGGTGGAGGATTTAATAGAGGTATCCAAAGCATCTACAGGAAATGTAAAGGTCAATTTGACAGCGGTTGATATAGAGGAATTTATAAATCAGGCAAACGGAGAGTTTGTGGACCGATTTGAAAATGCGGGACTTTCTCCTGTTGTAAATCCTATTGATGAAAAGCTTTTTATACTTGCGGACGGTACTCTTTTATGGAGAGTTTTCAGCAATCTTCTTTCCAACATCTGCAAGTATTCGTTAAAGGACACAAGAATATATTTTAGCGTTGTTTCAACTGCTGAAAGAGTACAGGTAATTATTAAGAATATTTCTTCTTCGCCTCTGAATATTACTGCACAGGAGCTTACGGAAAGATTTGTAAGAGGTGATAAATCGCGAAATACAGAGGGGAGCGGACTGGGACTTTCAATTGCAAAAAGTCTTACGGAAGCTCAGAACGGAACATTTAATATTGATATAGACGGGGACCTTTTTAAGGTAATACTAAGCTTTTCAAAATATATACCAAAAGAAAATATTCCCGAAATGAAAGACGGGGCACAAGACTTTTTGGAAGCGGAAGTTATTTGAACAATCAGATTAAAAAAACAGAACACGAAAGCTTTGTCTTTCGTGTTCTGCTTTTTATGAGGTTATTCAGGTATATATTTATCCGTATGATTACGGAAGAGAAATAAGCTTTGTTTCAAAGGCGTCAAGGGATATACCGCCTGCGTCAACTTCAAAATCGTTGTGGTTGATTATCATTTTAACCCTTGAGTCTTTATCTCCTCTTACTGTGATTTCCACATTGTCAGGAGATTTTATATATTCAATATTTTCGTCACGGATAATATTTTCCATAACCTTTTTAATTGTATTTTGGTCGGGTGTACAGCCAAAATAATAAACAGTTCCCTTGCCGTAGCTGTTTTTGGTTATTGCGGAATATTCACGGTAGAATTTATCGCCGTATTTATAGAGAGTTTCCGCACCGTTAGGTACAAGCATATCTCTGAAAACTCCGCCTGTTCCGCTTTCGTCAAGATATTCTCCGTTTCCGCAGATTGGGAAAGCGTCAAAATCCTGAAGACTTTCCGTTTCTTCAATGTAAACACCTGCAAAGTCGGTGAAGTTTATGGGAAGAACCTTGTTAAGCATCAGGTTGTTGTCCCTGTCCTTAATGGCGGTTCTGTAGGTCATAACAACGGTTCCGCCGTTTTCTGCAAACTCTCTCAGTTTTTTCTCAAAATCTTCTTTGAAAATTATCATCTGAGGAACAATAACAACCTTGTATCCGCTTAAATCCTCTTTTGAGGGAATAACGTCTACGTTTATGTTAAGCTCATAGAAAGGCTTGTAAAGCTTTTTCATTTCTTCCATATTGTTCAGAAGTATGCTTTGACGCTGTATTCTGAACGCCGCCAAAGAATCATAATCGTAAACCATTGCTACCTGACTTTTAATAGGTGCTGAAAATTCTTTTTCGTACTTTTTAACCTCGGTAAAAAGGCTTTGAACTTCATAGAATTTTCTTTTCTTTAAATTGTCGGCGTCTATAATTCCGTAGCAGAATTGTTCCGCTCCCTTTGTGGCTCCTCTGTATCTGAAATAGAGAAGTGACTCACAGCCTCTTGCAATACCCTGATAAGACCACATTTTTGCTTGGTTAGGTCTTGGCAAAAAGCCTGTTATGTCGTGACCCTGGGCACCCATAATTGCCTCGGTAATCCAGAAATTCTGACGCTTAAGTCCTCGGATATAGTCAAGTGCAAATGCTATTTCATGGGGAGCGAGAGGTTCTTTCTGACCGCCCCATACGGGATAGTTGTTATAGGCAACAATATCAAGGTTTTTTGCTATGTCTGAATAGTCTGTGTGCTTGTCAAGTCCGCCGCCGGGGAAATCGTGGATAACCGTTGTATCGCTCCAAATTTCTTTTATAAGCTTTACCTGAAAATCTGAAAAGTTTACAATGCTTTTGCTTCTGAATCTTTCCCAGTCCATTCTCAAAGACGGATTGTGGGTTGTAATTGTAGCCGCAGGTGTGGGAATTTCCGAAAAATCATTGTATTCCTGTGACCAGAAGGCTGTTCCGTAGGTTTCGTTGAGCTTGTCAATATCACTGTCAAATTTGTCAGAAAGGAATTTTCTAAAAGCTTCCTGACAGTTTTTGCAGTAGCACACGTCGCTGCCCTCGTGTCCAAGCTCGTTGTCTATTTGCCAGGCGATAATTGCTTCTTCGCCCTTGTAGTGGCTTACCATAGCACGGATAATTTTTTCGGAGTATTCGTACATAACGGGACTGTTAAAGCAGTAAACGTGTCTGCCGCCGAAAACTCTTTTCTGTCCGTTTTCAAATTCTGAAAGTATATCAGGATGTTTTTTTGCAAGCCAGGCGGGGATTGTGGCGGTTGGTGTTCCCATAATAACCTTTAAGCCTTTGGCTTTTGCCTTTTCTATAACCATATCAAAGAATGAGAAATCGTAATTGCCCTCGGTTTTTTCCATAAGATGCCATGCAAATTCCGCAATTCTGATTACGTTTCCGCCCATCTCTATAATATTGTCCAAATCCGAATCTATCATAGATACGTCCCACTGCTCGGGGTAATAGTCAACGCCTAACCACATAATTAATTCTCCCTTTCTGCTTTAAGGGCAGCCATCATCTTTGTGTAGAACTCACCCTTAATTTTATATCTTCTCTTATATATTACAAAACACAAAGCTGAAAGTAAAGCAGGAATTACAATCATTATAATTCTCATACCTAAAATTGTTCCCTCGCCCTGCTGAACATCGGGAATATATCCGATAAGTCCAAGGTCTACGCTGCTTACAAATCCGCTGAAAGCACCTGCAAACTTTACGATAAATGTCTGCATTGAGAAAAGTATTCCCTCGCTTCTCTTGTGGAGAGTGTATTCGCCGTAGTCAACAACGTCTGCAAGCATAACGGTAATTGAAACAAGCATTACGCCGATACCGATATTTATAATCGCACTGCTTATGCCTACCAAAATTACATTTTGAGGAGCTATAAAGCCTACAGCCAAAAGGCAGATAAAGCCTAAAACAGGCATAAAGCTTGCAAGGAAGAATGTTTTTGTTTTGCCGATTATCTCGGATACCTTTGGATAAAGAGCCATGGCACCCATTTGAGCAATACCTGCGACACCTGTATAGGTGGCGAAAAGTGTTTCTTCGTTTATTACATATTTAAAGTAGAAGAGAGCAAAGCCGTTTGAAAGCTGATATGCCATGTTAAAGAAAAGAGCAATGCCGAGAATAACTTTTACCTGGTCGTTTTTAACCAAAACACTGAGCATTTCTTTAACACTTGTTTTTTCCTGTTTTTGACTGTTCTTTACAATCTGATTTTTCTCTCTTACGTTTACAACGGTGATGATTGAAGCAATGATAAACAAAACGCTGATAATCAGAGCAAACCACTGATAACCTACCTTGTCGTCGCCGTTGCCGAGCCAGTCAAGAATATAAAGGCCGCCTGTGCCGACAACAAGCCATGCAAAGCTTGCGAAAAGTCTCGGAATAGCTGAAACCTGATTTCTTTCCTTTTCGTCGCTTGTAAGTGCGGGAACCATTGACCAGAAAGGAATGTCCATGATTGTGTATGTCATACCCCAAAGTATGTAGAAAATACCGCAGTAAATCATGTAGCCTACATCGCCAAGGTCAATGTTTAAAAACATTGCTCCCAAAACTATAGCGTTTAAAACAGTACCTATCATTATCCACGGGCGGAACTTGCCCCATTTTGACCTTGTGTTTTCAACCACCATACCCATAAACGGGTCGTTAAAGGCGTCCCAAATTCGTGCAACAAGAAACAGAATACCAACGAAAAACGGGTTTACCAATCTTATATCGGTAAGATAAAACATAAAGTATGTGCCAACCAAGGCATAAACGGCGTCTTTTCCGAAAGCACCTATGCCAAAGCTTATTTTTGATTTCCAAGAAAGCTTTTCTATAACTATTCTCCTTTACTAAAAAGTTTACTTTAGATTTAAAATCTGAGTTTCCGGTCACTCCAACAGATAATGTAATAATTATATAATTTTTATAATTAAAACCATACTTATCTGTTGTTTCTGTATTAATAATACCACAGGAGTTCTGTGCAGTCAACTATTTTTTCACTAAAATATTTACTAAATTTAGTAAATATTTTTACACCATAATGCACAATTAACTTTATTATGAAAAGCTTTTAACAAAAAAACAGGCACTCAAAAGTCTGTAACCTTTGAGTGCCTGTAATCAGTACTCTTTGTTTTTATTTATAATCTCATTTAAAACCCATGCAACTCCGTTTTCCGTGTTTGCAGGGGCAGAGTGTTTTGCCGCAAGCTTCGCACTTGAAACAGCATTGGCAACCGCATAGGAATTATTTGTAAGGGACAGCATTTGGATATCGTTTCCGCTGTCGCCGATAACGGCAATCTCATCCATTGAATATCCCTTTATACTGCAAAATTCCTTTACGCCCAGTGCTTTGTTCACACCTTTTCGGGTAATTTCAAGATTAAGCTCCAGAGTGTAGGAAAGCTCAAATTCCTCAAGCAAAGCCGTGGTGTTTATTACATTAATCCTGTTGTCAAGGTCGGTAAAAAAGAATGTTATTTTTTCTACCTCTTTGTTTCTCGTTTTAACAAACTCGTAAAGGTTATCCACCTCTTTACAGCCGTACATGAGAAACTCTTCTACAACAGGGCATACGGGAGAACCGGCAAGCTTTTCTTTCCAGTCCTGTTGGTAATGGACTCTGCCGTCAAGAAATGCCATAACACAGCTTTTCAAAGCACCCTCAGTTTTCATTAATTCAAGGGCTTTTTCACAGGAAATGTAATTTTTGCTGAGTATTTTGTTTTCAGCTTTGTCAAAAACCGTGGCACCGTTGGTTAAAATAAAATGATTTATTCCCTCCAGCGACATAAGCTGCTTCGGAAAATCGGAAATGGCTCTCCCTGTTGTGGGGATGAAATCAATTCCGCTGTCCAAGGCTTTTTGGATTGCCTGTATGTTCTCTTGGGAAGTTTTGAAATTATCAATCAAAAGAGTTCCGTCAAGGTCAGAAAAAACAGCTTTAATTTTCATATAATCCCCTCCGTTTTTTATTGAAATTTAAGCTGTAATTTATTTATCCGCAAGTTTTGTGTTTTGCATAAAAATCTAATTGCAACAGCGGCAAAGCCACGTGGCAATGCCGCTGATATTTTATGCAGAAGTATTAAGTCCCGTTAATTAAAACTTGGACTTGTCAAGAACGCTGATAGCGTCTGCAATGCTCTTCTCGTAAGCTTCTCTGCCGTAATCGTCGGCAAGCTTTTTGTTCTTTTCTCCGTGGGTAAGACAGCCCGCACCGCCGATACAGCCGTTAACGCAAGCCATACCCTCGATAAAGTTGTAAGGTGAAACTCCCTTGCTTGCTCTCAAAAGTGCTGTCTTGCACTCTTCGATACCGTCGCAGGATACAGCCTTAAGCTGGAAGCTTTCGTCAAGTCCCTGTTCTTTAAGTGACTGCTTAACAGCGTCTGCCAGACCGCCGCTTCTTGCAAAGATTCTTCCGAAGTAAGAAGCGTTGTCAAGAGGTGTTTCCTGAAGTGTTGTGATATCGATATCTCTGCTGTCGAACAATGCCTGAAGTTCCTCGAAGGTGATAACGGAATCTATGTAAGGCTTAACGTGGTCAAGCTGGAATTCCATTTTCTTGGCTGTGCACGGTCCGATAAATACAATCTTTGCGTTTTCATCAATGTTTTTGATGTACTTAGAGATTGTAGCGGCAGGTGACAGGTTGTGGGAAATCTTGTCGTTAAGGGCAGGGAAGCTCTTGTGAATATAATCAACAAAAGCAGGGCAGCAGCTGCTGGTAAGGAAGCCCTTTTCCACAAGCTCCGCACCTTCTGCGTATGCTACCATATCCGCACCTAATGCAGCCTCAATAGTTGTGTAGAAGCCAAGCTCTTTTATACCTGTAATAACCTGTCCAAGCTTTGCATAGCTGAACTGGCTGGCAATTGACGGTGCAACAACAGCGTAAACCTTTGTTTTTCCGTCTGCCTGTGACTCTTTTATCATCTTGATAACGTCAAGGATAAAGGATTTATCCATAATAGCTCCGAACGGACACTGGTATACACAGGCACCGCAGGAGATACATTTTGAATTATCAATTGCCGCCGCCTTGTTTTCGTCCATGGAAATAGCTTTTACCTTGCAGGCTCTTTCGCAGGGACGCTTAAAGTTAAGGATTGCTCCGTATGGGCAAACCTTTGCACATTGTCCGCACTCTACGCACTTTGTTTTATCAATAATTGCCCTCTTTTGGTCGTCAAAAGTAATGGCACCTCTTTTACATACATCCTCACATCTGTGAGCAAGACAGCCGCGGCAGGCATTTGTTACCTCGTAACCGCCCATAGGACACTCGTCGCAGGCGATGGAGATAACCTCAATAACATTAGGATTGCTTTTGTCGCCGCCTGTGGCAAGCTTTATTCTTTCTGCAACGATTGCTCTTTCCTTATAGATACAGCAACGCATAGTAGGCTTATCCTTAACAATAACCTTTGCAATGTCGTTAAAGCTTTCCACAAGGGTATCGTCGTAAGCGTGTCTGGCAACCTCTCTGAGCACTTTGTACTTGAGATATTGGACTTTAGTGTCGAATTTCCTCATTTAATAAACCGCCTTCCTTCTGTGATGATTTACATTTACTCTTTTCGTTTTAAAAGTCGGGAAAAGACTGTCACAATATAAACATCTTGTAGGTCATATATTTTTTTACATGAATGACCGACGTCCTATATTATACATGGACATTGACGCTATTGCAAGCTGATTTTTCAAAGTCCCCGTATATTCGTAGTATAGCATATTTAAGACAATATTTAAACACAAAATTTAAGGAATTTTTCCTTTTTAATGGGATTTATGACTGGAAATTGTTGAAAATTCCGAAAAATTTATTTTTTAAAAATAACTTACCTTGATACGTTTTCCCATTTTTTTCAGACACTCGGATATTTCCTCCACAAGTCTCATTTTAATGTTGAAATTTATAGGCAGACTTGGGTTTTGGTGTGCGGGGTTTACCGCTCTTCCCACAAAGAAATCTATATCGGTGGCGTCCTCGAAAAGCATACGGGCTATCTGAGAAGCACCGTCGCTTTTGTTGCTCCAGTCATAGTAAAGCCTGTTGTCGCTTAAATAGTCGTTGGCATATTCCAAAACCTTGCTCATTGTAATAACTCCCTCTGTTACAAGGTCAACGCCCTCGATTTTTGCGATCGGAGGAACCTCCGGGTCAAGATAATCAAGGACGGGAATAACCGGTTTTCCCAAATACTGGGCGGCAAGGGTGGAGGTAGTTCCTCCGCATACAATATGCTTTCCCGTTTTGGAGAAAAACAAAGCTTCCATTTTGTTTACGTCGGCAGGGTCTTTTGGAGGACCAATCATAAGGTTTACCTGTTTTCTTGTGCGGATTTTTATGGCACCTATGGTGGTGTCATCGCCTGGCTCAAAGCCGTAAAGTCTTTCACACTCGTCCAAAAGAATGGTAGCCAGGGTTTTCGCCGTGTATTCCTTTTCGTAAATGCCCTCCATAAAGGTGATGATGTTGTCCCTTTGCCAGCCGAAATTCATGTACTTGCCTACACCTGCGTAGATTGCACCGTCGCTCATGGCAAGAAAAACATCATCTTCCTGAAGGTCGAGCTTTGATTTATATATTGTTTTTCCCCCGATTTCCATTACGGTTGTGGGGTATTCATAATTTCTTCCGTCGCGGAGCAGTATAACCATAGGGTTATCGTATTGGATTATCTCCGCATATTCGTTGTTTACAACACGTATTATGGTGAATGTGGAATACGCAACCTTTCTTACCTCGCATACGGGCAGGGTGCTGGCGATTGTCGCCACGCAGTCCTCAATGGTAAGATTGTTAGCCATCATGGTGGAAATAATCTTGGAGGTAAGGGTGGAAAGAATACAGGCTTTTACACCGCTTCCCAAACCGTCCGCAAGCACCATAACAAAGGAATTTTCGCTTTGCTCCACAATCTCCATATGGTCGCCGCAAAGCTGTTCGCCTTTTTTATTGACGCTTTTAAAACCTATATCGGTACATAGATTATTCATCATTCAACGACTCCTTAAGTTTTGTAAGGGCAATTTTTGTTTCCGCAGTGGTTTCACCCAGCAGAGAGGCTATTTCCTGAACAACTCTCATCTGCTTTTCAATAACCTTGTCGGCAATGTCAACGGTGTTTTTACTCATGTTTTCCTTTTTGTTCTTCTGAATTTCTTCCTCGGTTACATCTCTCATAAAGCAAATCATTATGTGATAGCTTCTGTCAAGAATAATGGTCTGCTCTACATATTTGTTGTATTCCGCAAGATAAATCTTTTTGTCACGGACGTTAAGACCGTCGTTTAATACGTTGACAAAGGGAAGAGGATCCAAAATTCTGACAACAGGCTCGTTTAATATGTCGTGAATGTTTTTAATGTTAAACATATCCCTTGCGGTTTTGTTCATCTGCTGGATTTCCAAAGACTCGTTCAAAACAAAAATTCCGTTTGGAGTATTTTTTATAATTGTATCAGAGAATGACTCCGCTTTTTGAATAAGGTAAGGCATACACATATTAATGTCGGATTTTCCGAAGTATACAGCCATAGCCTTGTCACGGCAGGTTTCGTATCCGCAGCTTCCGCAGTTAAGCTCGTCTGCCGGGCTGTTTTTGCCCATTTTTTTGAGGATTTCCTCAATTGCTTTGCTTCCGGGCTTTTGTCTGTTAAGCCCTATGTATTTCATTTCTTTTTTCAGTTCTTCCGACGGAGGAATTTCCATTTCAAAATCATTGTGACCTGCGTACTCGTCCACACGCATAAAATCGCCGATGGGTGATTTCCTTTTGTCCATAGCGGGGCCGCCGATGCAGCTTCCCACGCAGGCGGACATCTCTATAAAGCATTTGCTTACCTTTCCGTCAATTATATCCTGAATGGCGTTTTTGCAGTTTTCAACTCCGTCAACGGAAATATATGTGCATATATCGTGGTTTCTCTTCATGGAACGCAGTATTCCGCCGGTTGTGGGGAAAAGTCTTGACCTGCCTTTGGGTGAAAGGTCTTCGCAGTATTCGATTTTTACTTCCTTTTCATTAAACCAGCCTGTAAGCTCTTCAAAGGTCAAAACTGCGTCCACGTATTCGGGATATTGGTCGGCTTCGTCTTTTTTGGAAATGCACGGACCTATGAAAACCGTGTAAGCGTCGGGATGCTCTTTTTTTATTTCCCTGCAATGTGCCTGCATAGGGGACAGAACATGGGCAAGATAGGGCAGAGCCGCAGGATAATATTTTTGAATAAGGGTGTTTATGGAATGACAGCATGATGAGATTATAACGCTGCTGTCGTTTCTTTCAATCATTCTTTCGTATTCGTTCTTTACAATATTGGCACCCAGTGAGGTTTCTCCTGCGTCGGTGAAGCCTAATTTTTTCAAAGCGTTTGTAAACATGGTAATGTTTGCCCCGTCATAGTTTCCCACAAAGGAGGGTGCGACGCTTGCGTATACAGGTCTGCCTGATTTTATGACAGCCTTTACCTTGTCAACATCGTTTCTTATTTCCTTGGCATTTTGCGGACAGACAACAAAGCATTCGCCGCAGAGTATACATTCGTCGCGGACAATGTGTGCCTGGTTGTTTTCAAAACGGATTGATTTAACAGGGCAATGTCTTATGCATTTGTAACAGTTGCGGCAGTTCGAGGGTTTAAACTGAATACAGGAATTCATTGCTTCTTTCTCCTTATTAATATTTAAGTTGTTTAAAAGTGAAATAAATCACTTGAATTTTCTCAATACATAGCTGCTAAAAATTTCGCTGAAATTTTCTTTATTTACTCCGCTTATTATTTCGTCGTCAATTTTCACGGTAACGCCGTCGCCTGAGCATTTTCCGAAGCAGAAAGCTCCGTTTAAATTCACCTTGTCGGCAATGCCGTTTTTATCGAGGTTTTCTTTCATAAGATTTACTATCTGATAAGAGCCTTTCAAGTGGCAGGAACTGCCTATACATACAAATATATCCAAAAATATCACCTTTTGTTGTTTTATTAAATATACACAGTAACTTAGTTAATTATATAATAAATTTATTGATTTTTCAACTATAAATAACCTATTAATTTGTCTTTTGATATTTAATTTAACAGGAAACAGGCTTTTGTGTTTTGATTGTTGCCAACTTACGGAAATAATTGTATAATAATGTTTCAAGATGAATATAACTGTGTTTTATAGGTTTGGAGGACGTTATGTCAAAAAGTAAATCCGTTTTAAAAAGAATATTAAAAGGACTGCTCGGGGTTGTTTTGGTGCTTGTTTTGGGATTTTTCGCTTTGGCAGGTTATCTGACGGTTACCGAGTTTAAGCCTGCCGATTTGGAAACAGTTACGGTGGAAAATACAGGGAATGCTGAAAAAACCATATCTACCGGAGATACTCTGACGGTTATGTCCTTTAATATCGGATACTGTGCAAATGATAAAGACCATGACTTTTTTATGGACGGCGGAAAGACAGTAAACACCGAAAGTCGTGAAAATATAGAAAAAAATCTTTCGGCGATTATAGAAACCATTAAAGAGGCAGACGCAGACGTGAATTTTATTCAGGAAGTAGATAAGTCCTCAAAGCGTTCCTATCATGTTAACGAATATTCCTCAATATCCGACAGCCTTAAAGATTACAGCAGTGCCTATGCCACAAACTACCGTGTAAAGTATGTTCCCTATCCATTGCCTACAATCGGCGAGGTGGAGTCGGGCATAGCCGTATTCAATAAATTTTCATCATCAGAAGAAGCGAAGAGAATAGCTTTCCCTACGGCTTTTACATGGCCGGTAAGCCTTTGCCAGCTTAAAAGATGTCTGCTGGTTGAATATGTGCCCATAGAAAACAGCGATAAAATGCTGGTGCTTGTAAACCTGCACCTTGACGCCTATGACGACGGAGAGGGAAAAAAGCTTCAGACACAAATTCTTGCGGATTTTTTGAAAGAGGAATACGAAAAGGGCAACTATGTAATAGCAGGAGGAGATTTTAACCAGACTTTCCCGGGAGTTGAGGGAGAACAATACGAGGTTGTAAACGACGAGTATTTTGTTCCGGGAGTTGTGGACACCAGCCTTTTCTCCGACGATTGGCAAATAGTTTCTGACGACAAAGTACCCAGTGCAAGACTTTTAAACGAGCCTTACAATCCCGAAAGCGAAAACACCCAGTATTATGTTCTGGACGGATTTATACTTTCACCAAACGTAAAGTCGGTAAGTGTTGAAACCCTTGACTGCGGCTTTGAAAATTCCGACCATAATCCGATGGTTTTGACCGCACAGCTTGAGGAAGAATGATTTATGTTTTACAAAAATATAGTGACAGGCAGGTTTATAAGCCGCCCCAACAGGTTTATTGCTAACGTGGAAATAGACGGGGAAGTACAAACGGTTCACGTAAAGAATACAGGAAGATGCAGAGAGCTGCTTTTGTCGGGGACTGTGGTTTACTGTGAAAAATCAGATAATCCAAAAAGAAAAACCGCCTATGACCTTGTGGTGGTGGAAAAGGGAGAACTTCTTATCAATATGGACAGTCAGGCTCCCAATTATGCTTTCGGTGAATTTATCCATGACGGAAAATTTACGGACGGCATAGAATATATTGCAAGGGAAAAGAAATATAAAAACAGCAGGTTTGATTTTTATTTTAAGAAAAAAGACAAGGAATATTTTGCAGAGGTAAAAGGTGTTACCCTTGAAGAAAACGGCGTTGTGCTTTTTCCCGACGCACCCACCGAAAGAGGTGTAAAGCATTTAACCGAGCTTATGGACGCTGTTGAAAACGGTTACGGCGGCTGTGTGGTGTTTGTTGTGCAGATGGAAAAGGTAAAATATTTTACTCCAAACGCAAAAACACACCCTCAGTTTGCACAGCGGCTAAAGGAAGCCCAAAAAGCGGGAGTGGAAATTTTCGCCTATAACTGTAAAGTGACAAAGGACAGTATTTCGCTGTTGTCACAGATTCCTGTTGTGATATAATATAAACAATGCAAAACAAAATAAAGAGAGGTAAATATAAAATGGTTTATAATAATGTGCTGGAGGCTATGGGACAGACGCCGGTAATTCAGCTTAATAAAATGGTAGACGAGGACAGTGCGAGAGTGCTTGTTAAATACGAGGGTTTGAACGTGGGCGGTTCAATCAAGACGAGAACAGCCTATAATATGATACGTCAGGGAGAAAAGGACGGTATAATAAAGCCGGACACAATAATTGTAGAGCCTACCTCGGGAAATCAGGGAATAGGACTTGCACTTATCGGAGCGGTTAAGGGCTATAAGACAATAATAATTATGCCGGATTCCGTAAGTGTAGAGAGAAGAAAGCTGGTTCACCATTACGGTGCGGAAGTTATATTGATACACGACGACGGAAATATCGGAGAGTGCATTGAAAAATGCGTTGAAACAGCAAAGAAAATGGCTGAGGAAAATCCAAAGGTTTATGTGCCGGAGCAGTTTTCAAACCCTGCAAACCCAATGGTTCACAGAAGAAGAACAGCCCTTGAAATTATGGAGCAGGTGGAAGACCCTATCGACGGATTTTGCTCGGGAATAGGCACAGGCGGTACAATTACGGGAATAGGCGAGGTTTTGAAGGCTCAGTATCCCGATATTGAGATATGGGCGGTAGAGCCTGAAAACGCCGCAATTCTTGCGGGAGGAAATGTGGGAACACATCTCCAAATGGGTATAGGAGACGGACTTATTCCCGAAAATCTCAACAAGAAAATTTACGACCATATTTATATAGTAAGCGACGAGGAAGCAATTCAAACAGCCAAGGAGCTTGCTTCAAAAGAGGGCATAATGTGCGGAATTTCCAGCGGAACAAACGTAGCCGCCGCATTAAAGCTTGCCAAAAAGCTTGGAAAGGGAAAGACAGTTATAACGGTTCTTCCTGATACAGCGGAAAGATATTTCTCAACTCCCCTTTTTGACGGGGATTGATAATATCAATCTTTATGTGAGAGGTTAAGGGATTCCAAAGGGAAAAATCCCTTTGGCAGGAGGTTTGGAGGACAGAGTCCTCTGAGGCCTTTACTGAAAGTAAATAAAAATAAAGAGGTAACAATGTTAAAAATAGGAAGTCATTTATCCGTTGCCAAGGGCTTTACCGCCATGGGCAAACAGGCACTTAAAATGGACGCAAACACTTTCCAGTTCTTTACAAGAAACCCCAGAGGCGGAAAGGCTAAGGATATAGATATAAAGGATATAGAGGGACTTATTAAAATAACAAAAGATAATAACTTTGCTCCTTTGCTTGCACACGCTCCGTATACCTTGAATCCTGCGGCGGAAAAAGAAGAAACAAGGCGGTTTGCTTTTGAAGCCATGAGTGACGACTTAAAGAGAATGGAGCTTTTGCCTGACAACTATTATAACTTCCACCCGGGCAGTCATGTGGGACAGGGAACTGAAAAGGGCATAGAGCTTATTTCCGAGCTTTTAAACTCGGTGCTTTTTGAGGGAATGAAAACCACCGTCCTTTTGGAAACAATGGCAGGCAAGGGAACGGAAGTGGGAAGAAGCTTTGAGGAAATTGCAGAGATAATCTCAAAAACTGACCTTGATAAATATCTTGGAGTTACTTTAGACACCTGCCACGTGTTTGACGCAGGCTATGATATAGTAAATTCCCTTGATAAAGTTCTTGAGGAATTTGACAGGATTATAGGCATAAAAAGGTTAAAGGCAATACACTTAAATGATAGTATGAATACCCTCGGCTGTCACAAGGACAGACACCAGTGTATAGGCAAAGGTGGAATAGGTCTTGAAGCACTTGCCGCCGTGATAAATCACCCTTTGCTCAGGGAGCTTCCTTTTTATCTGGAAACGCCCTTGGATGAGGGCGGTCACGCCCAGGAGATTAAGCTTCTGAGAAGCCTTTATAAATAAAGCAAAAAAAACAGAGCTAAGGCGAAATACACGCCTTAGCTCTGTTTCAATATTAAAGGGAAATTATTTATGTTTTTTATTGTTTTAAGACCTTGGAGGACAGCGTCCTCCAAACCGCCTGCCAAAGGGACAGTGGTCCCTTTGGAATCCCTGAATTTTTACACGGCATTTGCTGTAATACCATTATTCAACAGTAACGCTTTTTGCCAAATTTCTCGGCTGGTCTACGTCACAACCTCTTAAAACAGCGGTATAGTAGGCGAAAAGCTGTAAAGGAATTACCGAAAGCAAAGGCATATAAATGTCCTCAGCATTTGGGATTGAAAGAACATAACGGGCAACGCTCATATCAACGGGCAATCCCTCTTTTACAATCAAAAGTACCTTTGCACCTCTTGTAACCACTTCTTTTATGTTGCTTACTGTTTTTTCGTATATTCCCGATTGAGTGGCAACGGCAATTACAGGCACGTCTTTGTCCATAAGGGATATTGTGCCGTGTTTAAGCTCTCCGGCGGCGTAGGCCTCAGAGTGCATATAGGATATCTCTTTAAGTTTAAGAGAACCCTCAAGAGATATAGCGTAATCAAGTCCTCTGCCGATAAAAAACATATCGTTTGCGTTTTGAAAACGTGAAGCATAATACTTGCAGTCGTCTGTTTTGTCGAGAATTTTCTGCATCTGTGAGGGGATTGTCAAAAGAGTTTCTCCCATCTTTTTTGCTTCCGATAAGTCAATTTTTCCCTTTGCAAGGGCAAATTTTTCAGCAAGCAAATACATAACTCCAATCTGAACAGTGTATGCCTTTGTGCTTGCAACGGCAATTTCCGGACCTGCCCAGGTGTATATAACATAGTCGGCTTCTCTTGCTATTGAAGAACCTACAACATTTACCACCGCGAGGGTAGTTATGCCCTTTTGCTTTGCAAGACGCAGTGCCGCCAATGTGTCGGCGGTTTCTCCCGACTGACTTATAACCATCATAAGGTCATTTTCATGGAATATAGGGTCGCAGTAGCGAAATTCAGAGGCAATCTGCACGTCAACGTTAACACGTGCCAAAGCTTCTATTAAGTTCTTTCCTATCATTCCTGCGTGCATTGCTGTTCCGCAGGCCACAATATGAATTTTCTCCGTATTCTCAAAGAGAGAATCCGGTATCTTTTCGTTTGAAAAATCGGTTATACCGTCTTTAAGTCTTGGACTTATGGTGTCGTTTAACGCCTTTGTCTGCTCAAATATCTCCTTTAACATAAAGTGGGGATATCCGTCTTTTTCAGCCGCTTCAACGTCCCAGTCCGCAGTGAGGGTTTCCTGCTCTACGGTTTCTCCGTCGGTTGTGTAAACGGTAACGTGGTCTTTTTCCAAAACCGCAATCTGATTTTCATCTAAAAGCTGATATTCTCTTGTGTGTTTAAGCACTGCGGGAATATCGCTTGCTATAAAGTTTTCCCCTTGTCCGATGCCTACAATAAGCGGACTGTCTTTGCGTAGTGCAAAGATTTTTCCGGGAATATCTCTGAACATTATGCCCAAAGCATAACTGCCTTTAACTGCCATGATAAGCTTTTTTATGGCTTCCATGGGGTCGCCCTTGTAATAATAGTCCAAAAGCTTTGCTACAACCTCTGTATCGGTCTGGCTTAAAAAGTCATAGCCTTTGCGGAGAAGCTTTGTTTTAAGCTCCATGTAATTTTCAATTATTCCGTTGTGAACTATTGTAACACGGGCATTTCCGTGAGGGTGGGAATTTATGTCGCTTGGCTCTCCGTGAGTAGCCCATCTTGTGTGACCTATTCCGCAGGTGCCGACCGGAGTTCCTACCTGATTAATCTTTTCTTCCAGGTCTTTAAGCCTGCCCTTGGTTTTTACCGTCACAAAATCTCCTGCGTGATGAATGGCAATTCCGGCTGAATCATAGCCGCGGTACTCTAATTTTTTTAAACCGTCTATAAGAATTCCTGACGCCTGCTGCTTACCTACGTATCCGACTATACCACACATATATAATATACCTGTCTTTCTGAAAATTTCTTACCTGACGCTCTGTTTCTTTTCTTGCGAAAAGGGTTTATCATCAGGCTGACGACACCGCAAAATAACGGCACCGAAAGAGCATCCGCCGAAAACTTCGATAACTCTTTCCCTCGTCACCGCAGTACAGGCGTGCGGTCTGGCGCTGATTAATTACAGATTTTATCCTCCTTTTCAGCCTTAATTGCCGTACGGCTTCTGTAAAAAATCTTTCAACATTTTACTACAGGTTAAAATAAAAGTCAATCAATATTTCTAACATTATGCATTATGTGCAAGTTTTATACACTGAAAAATAAATATTTATTCTATTGTATAAAACCGCTTTTCTCTTTGAAAAACATCTTCATAAAGTATTTTGCGGAACTTAAAATTAAATGCTTTACTTTTACGCTTTTATATGTTAAAATTGTAAAGAAATAAATTTATTGAACAGCTATTTTTTGAGTTACAGGAGGAAACTTATGAATTCAAAAATTAAAGATGAGACAGTAGACTTTTTGTTTAAGGCTATACTGTCTTTGGAAACTATGGAGGATTGCTACGACTTTTTCGAGGACCTCTGCACGGTACCTGAAATAAAGGCAATGTCACAGCGTCTTTATGTGGCAAAGTTACTTTCGGACAAATGTGTTTACAGTGATATTGTAAACAAAACAGGAGCGTCTACAGCTACAATAAGCCGTGTGAACCGTGCTTTGATATACGGCTGTGACGGATATAACCTTGCGTTCAGACGCATTGAAAAAAAAGAAAAAGAGGCAGAGGGTAAAGAGTGATGGCGTCTTACGGTGTTTTTGCCGACTATTACGATTCTCTCACGGAAAATGTGGAGTATTTACGCCGTGCCGACTATATTACACAGGTATTTGCAAGGCTTAACCACGATATGGGGTTAAGCCTTGATCTTGCCTGCGGAACTGGAAGCCTTACAATGGAGCTTTATAAAAAAGGCGTGGATATTTACGGAATAGACGGCTCCTATGATATGCTGGCACAGGCAAAGGAGAAAGCCGACGAGCAGGGCATGGATATACTTTTTCTTTGTCAGAAAATGGAAAACATTGACCTTTACGGCACAATTGACACCTGCATATGTACTTTGGACAGCATAAACCATCTTACAAAAAAGGACAAGGTTCAAAAAACCTTTGACAGGGTTTCCCTTTTTATGAATATGGGAGGATATTTCCTTTTCGATGTAAATTCGGTGTATAAGCACAGAGAGGTTTTGGGAAATAATACCTTTGTATATGATACCGACAGAGTTTTCTGCGTTTGGCAAAACAGCCTTTGCGAAAATAACGAGGTTAATATACAGCTTGATTTTTTCTGTTTGTCGGAAAACAGAAAGGATTACAGAAGATACACAGAAAATTTTTCCGAGAAAGCTTATACAAATGAGGAAATAGAGGAAATGCTTCATAATTCCGGTTTTGAAATAGAGGCGGTTTACGGAGACCTGACCTTTGAAGCACCCAAGGAGCAGGAGGAAAGAATAATTTATGTTGCCAAAAAGGTAAAATAATGGCATAATAATATTCTAATCTAAAACAGGAAAGAGAAATGTATTATGGATAAAATCATAAGATGTATAACCTCAGACGGAGGAATAATGGCTTCCGCCATAGATTCAACTGGTATTGTTTTTACCGCTCAGGAGCTGCACAATACAACAAGCTGCGGTACGGCTGCTTTGGGCAGACTGCTTACTGCTGCCTCTATGATGGGAGCACAGCTTAAACAAAAGGACGCTGTAATAAACCTCAGCATAAAAGGAAACGGCCCATTGGGTCCTGTTGTAGCTGTTGCAAACAGCAGGGGAAATGTTAAGGGCTATGTGGGCAACTGTGACTGTCCTACAGAACATTACAGTAACGGAAAGATAAATGTGGCTGCCGCAGTCGGTAAAGAGGGAATACTCACAGTAATGCGTGACTACGGAAGCGGCGACCCATATATCGGTCAGGTTCCATTGGTAAGCGGAGAAATTGCCGAGGATATAACAAATTACTACGCAGTCAGCGAGCAAATCCCAACAGTGTGTGCCCTTGGAGTTTTGGTTGATAAAAGCAACGGCGTTGTGTTGTCGGCAGGAGGATTGCTTATCCAGCTTTTGCCAGGTGCTACTGATGAGGAAATAGATAAGCTTGAGAAAAATGTTGCCGCCCTTGAGCCTGTTACAACAATGCTTGCAAAGGGAATGACGGTGCTTGATATCTGTAAGAAAGCATTGCAGGGCTTTGAGGTGGAGGTCCTTGACGAATTTCCGGTAAGCTATGTGTGCGGATGCAGCAAAGAAAAAATAGAAAATATAATCTCAGGTCTTTCCGAAGAGGAAATAAATGATATTATAGAAAAAGAGGGCAGTGCCAAGGCCTCATGTAATTTCTGCAATAAAAAATTTATTTTTACAAAAGAGGAATTACAGAGAATTATAGAACAAAAGAAAGATAATCAGAAATCTTGATTGTCGAAAGCAGTTGTTTTTATGAATTTTGAGTGTATTTTATTTACTGTTGTTGAATGAATAAAAAAATAAAAAAAATTCAAAAAAACACTTGACTTTTCACCTGTGATGATGTATTATAATACACGTCGCTGAAAGACACACACCGAAACGGCGAAGTCGGTGTGGTAAATGGGAGCATAGCTCAGCTGGGAGAGCATCTGCCTTACAAGCAGAGGGTCATAGGTTCGAGCCCTATTGTTCCCACC
>CALWIW010000013.1 GCA_944380855.1 uncultured Clostridia bacterium
AGAATGCTATAAGAAAAACAGTTATAATCAATCCATATAAATCAAAATCCGTTAACTGATTTGAGGGAAACAGGTTTCCGTAAAGCATTGTCAGGCCGGACGCAAAGATTATTCCTATTATACAAGGCTTTATTCCGTCTAAAACCGCTTGAACATGAGTGTTTTTAAATATTCTGTCAGAGAATTTCACAAATAAAAGTATTATCAAAAAGGACGGTAAAACTACACCTGCAGTAGCAAGAATTGCTCCGGATATATTGCCTTGGCTGCTGCCCACATATGTTGCTAAATTTACCATAATCGAGCCGGGAGTGGATTCTGCAACTGCGATAAAGTATTTTATCATATCCTCGTTAAGCCAACCGTGAGAAAGCACTGTGTCCTGAATAAGAGGAATAGCTCCGTAAGCTCCTCCGAAAGAAAACAATCCTACCTGTAAAAAGGCAAGGAAAAGTTCCAACAATATCATTTTTTATCACCCTTTCTTAAACGTGCAAGGATGAAAGATATATAACCTGCTAATCCTGCAATTAAAATTAAATAAATTGATGAGAAATTTACAGAAAAAATGCTTATAAGTATCATAGCAATAAATGTCACTGCCATTATTATAATCGGCAGTATTTTTTTTGGAATTATTTTTAACATTCGTAATGCCGCAGTAAAAACAAGCAAGCTTACTGCTACTTTTATACCTTTAAATGCATTTGATACTATTCTGTTTTCCAATATATTATCGAAGAACAGGGAAATTGCATAAATAATCAAAAAAGAGGGAAGAACAACTCCGACAGTTGAGATAACTGCACCTAATAATCCTGCCTGACGATAACCGACAAATGTGGCACAATTTATCGCTATAGGGCCTGGAGTAGACTCCGCAATTATAGTGACGTCCATAAGTTCGTCTGAGGTTATCCAATTTTTCTTGACTACACATTCCTCGTCAATCAGAGAAATCATGGCATAACCTCCGCCGAAAGTAAAAAGACCTATTTTAAAAAATATTAAAAACAGCTCACAAAGTTTTCTTCCTTTGCCTTTATTCATAAACCGATTTCTCCCCATATTTATTTTTTATCATTTATATATTTTTTCATATTGATATGGGGACAATGTTCATCGAGAAATTCTTCTCCGAATTGCACATATCCAAGTTTTTCATAAAATCCCTTAACTCTGCACTGAGCAGATAAAACAATCTCTTTGCCGCCTATTTCACGGCATTTTTCCTCAATAGATGAAATTACCTTTTCTCCCAATTTTTTGCCTCTGTAAGGCTTTAAAACCGCTACACGACCTATTTTATAAACGCCTTTCTGTTGTTCACTTCTAAAAAGCCTTCCTACCGCACAGGGGACGCCGTCTGAATAAATAACAACGTGAACAGCCCTTTCATCTATATCGTCAAATTCTCCTTTAAAACCCTGCTCCTCAATAAAAACCTTTGTTCTTATGGCAATGCAATCTTTATGTAACGTATCATAAAACTCAATTTTTTCCAAAATAAATTCCTCGCAATCAAAGTTTAATTTTGTTTTTCTTTATCGCCGCCTGTATTATGACTTACGCTTGAAAGCGGGTTAGCATTTGCGGCTTTTTTTATTTGGTCAGGGCTTAAATGGGTATATATTTCTGTGGTGTTTAAATTCTCATGACCCAGTATTTCCTGTAAAACACGAATATCTACATTTCCATGCTGGTACATAAGTGTAGCCGCAGTATGACGAAGCTTGTGACAGGAATACCCCTGAGCGTCAAGGCCTATTTTTGTAAGATATTTATTAACAATAAATTGGACCGTCTTTGGACTGATACGAGTAAGTCGTGAGCTTAAAAACAAAGCATTTTTATCCTTTACTCCGTCGGCTGGCCGAACCTTTTTATATTCATTAATCGCCTTTATACAAGCATCATTTAAATAAACGATACGCTGTTTATTTCCTTTTCCTGTAATTCTTATGGTGTTGTCGGAACGGATATCGTTGAAATTTATCCCTACAAGTTCAGAAAGACGCATACCGCAATTAAGAAAAAGAGTCAAAATACAGTAATCACGTTCTTTGTTTGTACCGTCAACAGAATTCAAAAGGGCAATGCTTTGTTCCAAAGTAAGATACTTAGGAAGCTTCTTTGGTGACTTCGGAATATCAAGCTCAGCAAGAGGATTAGAGGGGAGAAGATGCTTTTTAGCAGTATAGTAATCAAAAAACGATTTTAGACTTGAACATTTTCTCGCACGTGTTACGGCACTGTTATCACGCTCGCGAAGTAAAAAATTCATAAACTCATAAGCGTCAGTAAGTGTAATGCTTTTAATTATATTCTCATCAATATCGTCAACAGATATTTCGGAAAACTCGACGTCAGAAGAAACAAGATTTCTCTTTCTTTTAATAAAGCGGAAAAATGTTCTCAGGTCAGAAAAATACTCATCAACAGTTTTGGGAGATTTACCTCGCACAGTTTGCAGATAGAAAAGATAGTCTTTAATTTGAGGAGAAGCCTCCGTCATAAAATCAATTGCCATACCAAAACCTCCAAATTTCTCTGAAAATATTTTACCTCATAAAGCTGTTAAA
This sequence comes from uncultured Clostridia bacterium, assembly GCA_944380855.1. GTDB lineage: Bacteria > Bacillota > Clostridia > Oscillospirales > Acutalibacteraceae > Limousia. The sequence continues at coordinate 2,583 of CALWIW010000013.1, forward strand.
TTCAAGATATACAAAATATAACGAATAATTCAACAGGAAGAAAGGACCTGAAAACAGAAATGTCATTATACAAAATGAATATTTTGTATAATTAAGGGGATTCAGAAGCCATGTAAATATGAAAAATCGAACATTTTTAAAGATTTTTCATGTCTGTTTGAACCTAAATTAAAAGTTTTGATTGCAACTTAAAAAACTATGTGTTATAATACTATCTGTAAAGTAAATACAGTTTTCTTTACAAAATTTTTTGTATACTTATTTTTGCGGTGACGCTTATGCCTTCATACTATTATAAAAAACTTCGTGAGCTGCGTGAGCAAAACAATTTGACACAAAGCGAAATTGCTCAGATACTCCAGACACGTCAGGAACAGTACAGTAAATATGAACTTGGACGAAGGGAAATTCCTGTCCATCATCTAATTACGCTTGCAAGGTTTTACAGAGTTTCTGTAGATTACATTTTAGGATTGGAAAAAAATAAAACAAGAAAAACTGCATTAAGTGACTGAGTTTTTCCTGTTAATTGACAATCATGTATGAAGGATATTTAATTTTGCTAACATCTTCTTCAAATTTCATTTTATAGAAAAACACACGGTTTATTCGAATCAATTCGGTAACCGTGTGTTTTTCGTTTTGCTGTGTTTAGCTGTGTAATCTTATTTTAGTCCAGCTTATATTTGTAAATTGTGTTTTCTCGTAAATAGTCATTGTTTATTATTATACAAAATAATTATACAAAAGATTTATTATTTTCTAATTGTTTAGATTTCTGATTTTTGTAATTTTTATTCTGTGTCAATAATAACTCCGCCGCCGATATCTACAGGTCTTTCATCGTCTGATAATTCTTCTATAAATACACCGTGATTAAGACAAAAACTTTTTATATTTTCATATTCCGGATGATTGCTTATTTTTCCCGTAAAAGCAAGAATATCCTTATCAATTTTAAAGCAGCAGCCGCCTATATATCCTCTGTCTGTATCAAGCAAGGAAACTCCTCCGTAGCAAATTTCAAGAACATCTATGTTGGTCTCTTCTCTTGCCCTCCTCTCTATTTCCTTGCTGTCGGTTATCAAAGCATTACCTGTCACTATTGCAGTAGAACATTTTGCATAGCCATTTTGAGTATCAATAATATTAAAACCGTAGTCCTCTGCTGTCCAGAGAAGCTCGTCATATACAAAATCTTCTCTGCAAAAAATGTTATTCTGAATAACCGCACAATTCAATGCCGTATTAAAAGGATAGGTTCTTATAATATCGTCTTTGCATATTATAACATTTCCGTAATGCTCCTCAAGAATTTTAGCAAGCTCTGACGCTTCCTTTAATACAAATACCGTTTCATCATCAATGGGCAAAACCTGCATATCCGCATGGGTTCTTTCATATATGGGAAGCTTATTAATACACACCGTATCTATTACGGAAACGCCCATTTCTTTCAAATATAAAGCGGCTTTATTGTTACAATCCATAATTATATGGGTTATCTTCTTATTGGGCAGATTGGGTAAAAGTAAATTGCTCATATTTATACTTCCGTCAAAGCACTAAAGGCTTCACGGACAGACCTTACTCCAATAACCTTTACGCTTTCATCATCATTTTTTATGCTTCTCAAATTGTAATAAGGGACAACTATTGTTTTAAATCCAAGCCGAATTGCCTCATTTACTCTTGACTGTGCATTTGATACCGAACGTATTTCTCCTGCAAGACCGATTTCGCCGAAAGCAACAGCTCTCTCTGAAATAGGAACATCTTTTAAGCTGCTGACAAGAGCCATGGCAACTGCCAAGTCAACAGCAGGTTCGTCAAGTCTTAAACCGCCTACTACATTTATATACGCATCTGCTCCGGAAAAATAATACCCGGCACGCTTCTCCAATACAGCCATAAGAAGGGACATTCGGCTGTAATCAAATCCGGTTGACATTCTTCTGGGATTGCCGAAGCCTGATGCTGTTGCCAGTCCTTGAATTTCAGCTAAGATAGGTCTTGAACCTTCCATAGCACAGGCAACACAGGTACCTGATACATTCTTTGGTCTTTCGCTTAGAAGCATTTGAGAAGGGTTTTCCACCTGTGCCAAGCCTTTATCAGTCATCTGGAATACGCCTATTTCGTTTGTAGAGCCAAAACGGTTTTTTACAGCTCTCAATATTCGGTAAGACAGCTGCTTATCTCCCTCGAAATATAAAACAGCGTCTACAATATGTTCCAAAACCTTAGGCCCTGCAATAGAACCCTCTTTATTTACATGACCTACAATTAATATAGGTATTTCAAGACTTTTGGCAACCCGCATAAGTACCGAAGTACATTCCCTTACTTGGGCAACGCTTCCCGGAGAAGAGCTTAACTCTGAAAAATTCATTGTTTGAATTGAATCAATCATAACAAGGTCAGGCTTTAGTTCTCTTATATTTTCTGCGACCAGCTCAATATCTGTTTCCGTCATGATAAACATATCAGGGTTATTGACATCAAGACGGTTGGCTCTCAGCTTTATCTGCCGTGCCGATTCCTCACCTGAAACATACAGAATTTTAATTCCGCTGTTAAGACTTGAACAAATCTGCATGAGTATTGTGGACTTTCCAATTCCCGGGTCGCCTCCTAAAAGAATAAGGCTTCCCTTAACAATTCCGCCTCCCAAAACCCTGTCAAGCTCAGAGTATCCTGTTTTATACCTCTGCTCTTCTGCCGTTGATATATCATTTACAGACATAGGTACATTGGAAGAGGTTCTGCGTTTTACAACAACAGAGGATTGGTTTTTTATCTGCTCTTTTATTTCTTCGGTCATAGTGTTCCATTCTCCGCACCCCGGACATTTTCCGTACCATTTAGGAGATTCATAACCGCACTCGGAACAAACATAGACGCTTTTTATCTTTCCCATATTCTGACTTCCTTTAAATAGCTTGCTATCTGTTGTTATAGCAGTATTCGACAAAACCCATATAGATTGCAAAAGCAAGCTGTTTTTGATATTCATAATCTTTTAGTTTTTCAAGTTCCTGTGAATTAGACATGAACCCACATTCTATAATTATAGCAGGTACTTTTGCGTTGTGCAATACGAATATACTGTCGTCGGCAGGTTTACATTGCCTTTCGTTTTCCGGTTGAACTAAACCTACAACAGCCTTGCGGATATATTCAGAAAGCTCTTCCGACTTAGCATTATTTTTGCTGTAAAATATCTGAGTTCCGCTGTATTTGCTTTGGGAAAAATTATTCTGATGAATACTTAATACAACATTGTTTTCATGGGAGTTGTATATCTCAACTCTTTTTTCAAGGTCAGAACGCTTTCTTTCCCGTACTGTTTGAAGGGAATTGTCACCTATAGAAATATCCTCTTCCCTTATCATTTCAACTTCAAAACCGCCCTGTATAAGCATATCCTTAAGTATTTCGGCAATGGAAAGATTTATATCCTTTTCTACTGTACCGTCTTTACCTTCCGCACCGCCGTCCTCTCCTCCGTGTCCCGGGTCAATAACAACTCTTATTTTATTTTCACCCAACACTTTGTTTTCCGTAGTTTGCATAGAAACCTTATTATAAGCATTGCATATCAAAACAGAAAATAGTATTGCCGCTGTCAGCATAAAAGCCAAAAAGGGTATTTTTCCTGTTTTCAATATAAAAACTTTTTTCATCAAATCACCTCTATTAAAAAATATATGAGCAGTTTATTAATTAATTCTTAAAACACCTTTATGAATTTGACTTAAACCATCAAAATGAAGTATAATTGAATTAAGTATAAATATATAAAAGGAGGGATTTAGTTGATAAAAAAACTCTTGCTTTTCCTGACAGCTGTTGCGGTAATACTATCCTTTTGCTCCTGCGGCCAAACCATGGGAAAAAGTCTTCCTACAGGCAAAAGGGACGTCTTGGTAGTTTATTTCAGCAGAACGGGTAATACTGCTGATACAGCAAAAATAATTGCAGATTACACTCAAGCTGACATATTCACATTTTCAAGACAAGAACCTTATCCTGAAAACTTAGAGGAATGTGTGGCAGAAGCTTCACGGGAAATGCAAAATAATATTATTCCGGAAATCACTGATCAAGTTAAAAATATCGAAAAGTATAATGTAATTTTCTTATGCTATCCAATATGGCTAAACTCTATGCCGATGCCTGTTATAACATTTATGACTGAAAACAATCTTTCGGACAAGTATATAATTCCTGTTGCTACCCACAGCGGAAGCGGTTTTGGAGACAGTATTCAAAAAATTCAAAAGTATGCAGGAAATGCTAAAATAATGGACGGATTATCCATATTAAACGGAAATAACCAAGGACTTGAAGATAAATTAAAAGAATACAGATTTTAAAGAGAAAGGATTTTTAACATGAACCGAGAATACATAGAAGCGGCACAGATAGTGCTTTCACATATAAACAAGGTAATTTTAGGTAAAGAAGAGCTTACAAAAGAAATTTTTGCTGCCTTTCTTGCCGGAGGTCATGTTCTGCTTGAAGACATACCCGGAGTGGGCAAAACAACCCTCGCTTTGACTTTTTCAAAGCTGTTAGGGCTTAAATGGAAGCGTGTTCAGTTTACTCCAGATGTTCTTCCATCTGACCTTACCGGTTTTTCCATTTACCAAAAAGATATACAAAAGTTTGTATATCAACCGGGTGCAGTATTCTGCAATCTTTTGCTTGCCGATGAGATAAACAGAACTTCACCGAAAACTCAATCAGCACTTTTGGAAGTTATGGAAGAAAAACAGGTAACAGTAGAAAGAATTACAAGAAAGGTTCCTTCTCCGTTTTTTGTTATAGCAACTCAAAACCCTTTTGGAACAGCAGGCACACAACCTCTCCCTTTCGCTCAGCTTGACAGATTTATGATCAGCACATCTATGGGGTACCCGGACATTCAAAACGAAATACTTCTGGCAAAAGGAGTTCAAAACGGCGGAAGAACTGACAATTTAACCGCTATGCTTAACGCAGAAGCTTTTGAAAAGATGCAAAAAGATGTTGAGGAAGTTTTTGTGCACGACCATATATACACGTATATAGTAAGACTTATTACCGCCACACGAGAAAATCCTTATATAGAAATAGGAGTAAGTCCACGAGGTACAATTTCTCTTGTAAAGATAGCAAAGGCCACAGCTTGGCTCAACGGAAACGATTTTGTTTCTCCGTCAGATGTAGCAAATCAATTTATGTCTGTCGCTGCACACAGGATACAGCTTAACGTAAAGGCACGTATTGACGGCGTAGATAAAAAAGATGTTTTAAATCAAATATTGAAAAAGACAGAGGCTCCCGCACTCAGGGGGAAAAACAGATGAGAAAAATAATATTTTTCTTTGCTGCTTTGGTAACATTCTACCTTGCAGGATTTTTCAGAAACAGTTCATTGATGATATTGTTCTTTGCTCAGCTTTTTCTATATATAGGAATGTTTATAACCTCAAAACTTTTGGGGCGAAAACTGTCATTTGAAGTGTTGATGTCAGATAAAAAAGTAAAAAAAGGAGAATATACAACAGGCTGTTTAAAAATAAAAAATCAATCCTTACTTTCCGTAACAAAATTTGAACTCATACTGCGTTGTAAAACAAACGGCGTATATGACGAAAAAAAGAGAACAGTAAAAGGCTATGTAGGAGCCAAAGGCACAACAGAAATCGAAATTCAATTGTCTTCACCCTATACCGGAATATTGTCAATAGAAGCGGAACAGATTAAAGTATGGGATTATTTGGGATTTTTCTCCTCAAAGAAAAAAATATCCGGGAACGGTACTGTTGTTATAATGCCTTCAGGTAAAAAAATAGATATCAGAAAACAACAAGTTTTCTTGGGATTTGATAATCTTAACAGAGAACCTGTAAACCGACCCGGTCAGCAGCCTCCGGAAATATATCAGATTAAAGAATACACTCCGGGAGATTCAATACGTAATATTCATTGGAAGCTTACCGCAAGGACAGACCAAATAATGAGTAAAGAATATATGGACGAAATCGGAACAGAGGTTTTTTTCTTTATTGATTTAAGATTTACTGAAAAATCAGCAAAAAAAATAAACGCATTTTGGGAAATAACCTCTGCCATTTCACTCGGTCTGATTTCTTCCGATATACCTCACTGTATACAATGGTTTAATGTAAATGAAAAGCGTACAGTTTCTCACGATATAAGAAGCCATGAAGATTATTTAAATGTAATTGAAAACCTGATAATAACATCGGCAACAGATAGTTCACAAGTTAATTCTGAAGAGTATTTACATGAATTTTATTTGCACTGCATGAATAAGGAATCTGTTTTAATGTTTAACAGCGATTTGCTTTTATCCTACAACGAAAACAGACTTATGGAATTTTCGGAGGAAAATTATGCACAAGAAATCCAGAAGCAAACAATATTTATCTGATAACCAAGTGAAAAAATATACTACTGAAATCAACGAATTATCATCGGTAGCATTGAAAGTAACGGGAGCAGTTTCATCATCAAGAAAAAACAATTTTTTTCTGAATTTACTGATGTTATTTTTCTTTAACTGCGGAATTTTGTCAACTCTAAATATAATAAAGAATTTTACTGCAATAAGCTATAATGAGATTTTCTTATATGTTTTTTTGTTTGTATTCAGCTTGGTATTATGGGTATTGTCCCAATTCAAAAAAACTAAACCATGGCATTTAATATCAGCAGGTATGGTTTTATCCGTATTTACATTCTTGATATACTCACAAAAGATATTTACTCAAATCAACATAATTATCGGATTGTCAGTATGGTCACCGGGGTTTATTGATTTAGTAGACATAACCCACACCGTGCTTATTATATCCATGCTATTAACGGCAGTTTTTTATGTTTTAACTTTCTGCGTTGGCAAAGGTTGGCTGCTTGTTTTAGCAAGCGTACCTTTTATAGTAATGTCTCCCATATTTGAAATTGAAATAAGACTTGCAGACCTGTTTCTGCTTGGATTGTTTTTTGTGGGAAGCTACACAGTAGGAAACGTTCACAATCCATCAAAAAGAAAAAAACAAAAGGTTAACCGCCTTACTGTATCTCAGCGAATGAGTATATCGGGAAGCGGCACTGCCATTATACTGTCACTGTTTTTGATATTTTCATTTTTAGCATATTCTTTTGCTTCACCGAGAATGGAAAAACTTTACGAAATCCCTATGAGTGTTGAATCAATAGCTCAGCAGGCAATTTCTTCCCTCATAAATGCACAGCCGGATAACGGAAATATAAACAAGGGAAATAATATTTCATTCGGTCAAAAGCACTTGGAAGTTACTACATCAAAGAAACCTGAAAGTGCTTTGTATTTGAAAAATTATACAGGCGGTTATTATAACAACGGAAGATGGAATACCGTAAATGAAAACAGCTTTTTTTCAAACACCCAAGAACCCGAAGAATACGCAAAGGTATACAATAATCCTTATTATATACTTCAATATGCATATGATGAAACCGAACAAACAACAATAAAAGTCCGAAGCCTAAAAAGCCTTGTGACAGGAAATTGTGTACCGCTGTTATCAGACCAAATCGGAAACGAAAACGGGTTTACTGTATATCAGAGCCTTCAAATGTCACAGCTCGCAGAAAGCATAAATAACGGATATCTTTTATTTGATAATGCTATATTTTCCGAATATTCCGAGTATGTAGAAAACACTTATAAGTATATTCCAACTGACAGAATACCAAGGCTTATTGAGTTTACCGGAAACAGCTTGGTAAGTTACGGTGATTACGAAGAAGCCACAGACTTTATCTTACAAACATTTGATGAGATGACAACATACACCACAACTCCGGGAAATGCTCCATCAAATATTGATATTTCGGAATATTTTCTTTTTGACAACCAAAAAGGTTATTGCCAGCATTATGCGACAACCGCCGCTCTCATGTACAGGCTTTTGGGATTGCCATCAAGATATGTAACCGGCTATATGGCCACTCCGGGAGAATTCAGCAAAAACAGCGACGGAACATACACAGCAATACTTAAAGATGAAAATGCACACGCATGGGTTGAAGTATACGTTCAAAACGCAGGCTGGATACCTACAGAAGTCACTTTTTCAAATAATGAACTTTCACAAGGAAATTCTGATAGCGATAGTTCAACCGAACAACAGGAGGAAACTACAGAAAATACACAGCCAACCGGAAACAGTGACATCACAGAAAACACCACCTCCCCCGATGATTTCACCGATGAAACAAAACCCAATAATGAAAGAGGAAATGCGGAAACAAATATTTTCGTGCAGACATTAAAAATACTTCTTTATATAATTATTGCCGCGGCAATAATTTTTGCAGTTATTTATATATTTAAGATACGGAGAAAGAAAAAACTTGCTTCTCTGAAAAAGCTTAAACCGAATATACTTTTTATAAAATCTGTTGAAATGCTTCATCTTGCAGGCTATTTGAAAGAATATAAAGGAATTGAAGAAGATTATGCAGAAAAGCTGACAAAAACAATTAAAAATCTAAATATTGCAGAGGCGAAAAAATTTGTACATTTAGCAAACAAATCAGCCTTTGGAAATAAACCTGCCGATAAAAATGAAAGACAAGAAGCATTTGAATTCTATAAAATAACAGCGGATTTTGTCTATGAAAAAATTAATATTTTTAAGAAACTGTATTTCAAGTATATAAAGGTTTATTATTAAGCACAAATAAATAATGATGTCAAGGTACCTAAATCAAACGTAAGATACCTTGACAGCATTTCTTTTTCAATTTTACATATTTTAAATAAATACAAACTGCACCAGCAGCATATAAAGAATAGTACCGCCTCCTACGGATAAAAGTAAATTATGCTTCCATTTATGCAAACCCACAATTACCAAAATAGATATCAATTCGGGTATGCCGTATGTTCCGGAAATAAATGAAACGTCTTTCAGACAGTATACAACAAGCATACCGATAACCGCAAAAGGTAAAACCTTTCCAAGATATGAAATAAAAGGCGGAACAGACTTATTGCCGCGAAACAACATAAAAGGTAAAGCTCTCAAAACAAAAGTAACTGCAGCAATCACAAGCAATGTAATAACGGACTGGACCCATGTTTGTGTCATTTTGAAAGCCTCCTCTCTAAAGGAGCTTTAAATACAGTTAACGCGGTAAAAATACATATCATTGCAGGTATCAGGAAGTATGTAGCAAGCATAGGTAAAAATGATTTAAACACTACAAGACACAATGCGGTACAACCCACTCCGATTAATGCAGGGCTGTGCTCTTTTGTACTTTCCCATTGTTCAAGAAATATCACAACAAAAAGTGCGGTCATCACAAAATCTATACCCTTTGCGTTAAATTCTACAAACTGGCCTATAATTCCGCCAACAGTACAGCCTGTAATCCAATAGCAATGATTCAAAACTGTTGTAACAAAATAATATCTGCCTTTGTCAATATAGTCCGGAACATACTGTGAGCAGACAAGAGAGTATGTTTCATCTGTAAGTCCGAACATACAATATATTTTTTTAATACCTATTCCTTTATATTTTTCGATAAGTGACAGACCGTAAAATACGTGACGAATATTTACGGCTAAAGTCATTATTATTGCATTGAAAATATTAAAAGGTTTATTAAGCAAATCGACAGCCACATACTGCATAGAACCTGAATAAACCGTACTGGCGGTAAAGGTTGTCCATAAAAAATGGTAACCGCTTTTCGCTAAAAGCACACCGAATCCACAGCCAAGAAACAGATAGCCGAAAAGAATAGGAATGGTTTTCGGAAACGCAACCCTAAACACATCTTTATAAGAACTCAATTAACATCACACCCATATTTAAAGCTTTTGAAAGCTTATTTCTTTTTAATTCCGTACATATACACCTGACATTTTATCATACCGTTATACAATTTTCTTCTTTTATCCGCTTTTTTTCCAAAACATTTTTCAAAATCTTCGTCCGGACTAATTACGGTATATTTTGCAGACGGCGTATGCTTACAGTTTTCACCTAAAATGCGGTAAAGCTCTTCTGCCGATTTCAGGTCAAGAAGACGCTCACCGTATGGCGGGTTTGTTATAACGGTGCACAGCTCTTCCGGACATCTAAACTTTCTCACATCACCGTAATCAAAGCTAAGCATATCAGCTACTCCTGCCTTTTCAGCATTCTCCTGTGCAATCCTTAATGATTCACGGTCAATGTCATAACCATAACCTCTGAACTGACAATCTGTCCTTTCTCTTTCCCTTGCTTTTTTTCTTTCTTCTTTCCAAATGTATGATGGAATTTGATTCCATTTTTCTGCTGCAAAATATCTGTTTATACCGGGAGCAATATTTTTTGCTTTTAATGCCGCTTCTATCAATATAGTTCCGCTGCCGCACATTGGGTCAGCGACAACATGATTTTTGCGTACACCGGAAATTTCAGCTAACGCAGCGGCAAGAGTTTCTTTTATAGGTGCATCATTGGCATTTTCACGGTAACCTCTTTTATGAAGTCCTGCACCCGATGTATCAATCATTACACTTACTCTGTCCTTTAAAATTAAAAACTGTATTTGATGAACAGGACCGGTTTCTTCAAACCACGGAAGCATATATTTTTCCTTTAATCTTTCCACAACCGCCTTTTTTATGATTTTCTGACAATCAGGTATACTGTGAAGCTTAGAGCTTAAACTTCTTCCTTTAACAGGAAAAGCATCGGTTTTAGAAATAAATTTTTCCCATGGCAGGGCTTTCACACCTTGAAAAAGCTGCTCAAAGCTTAAAGCTTCAAATTCTCCCATTAGAATTTGAATTCTTTCAGCGTATCTTAAGCAGATATTGGCTCTTGCCATCATTTCAAAATCGCCTTTAAAAATTACTCGTCCATTCTCAGGCGAAACATCTTCAGCTCCTAAAAATCTTAGTTCGTTGCCCACTAAACCCTCAATTCCCAAAAGGCATGGTGCACAAAAGGTGTACTTTGACATATAAATCTCCTGTCTGGTATTGTATTTAAAAAATGCCGTAATTAAGGGTATCGGGAAACCCCGATACCCTTAATCCTCTGTTTAACAGCCATAAGGCCTATAGTTCTGTATTATTTTAAGTTTATCAATATACGTTAAGTCGTTGTGCTTCAGAAATCACGTTAAACAAAGCAAAGTTACATTAAATTTCCGTCAACGGAAATATTACTATAACAGTTATTCTTCAATTGTCGGTTCCAAAAGTCCGTATGCACCGTCGTCACGCTGATAAACTACGTTTGCTTCGTTGGTATCTGCGTTAACGAACATATAAAACTTGTGACCAATCATATTCATTTGAAGAATTGCCTCGTCAACAGTAATCGGCTTAACAGGCACCATCTTTCTTCTTACAAGATGATACTCATCGTCTGTATCCTCAGGTTCACCTGCTCCGTCAATAATAAGATCGTCAATAGAACCTTCTCTCAATCTTCTGCTAAGCTTGGTTTTGTTCTTTCTCAACTGCCTTGACAGCATATCTGTTACTGTATCTAAGGCATTGTTCATTTCAGCCTGTGAATTTTCAACACGGTAAATCATACCGTTATCTCTAATTGTAATTTCAACAGTCTGACGATTTTTTTCAACTGTCACAACAACACTTGCTTCAGCGTCTTCAGAAAAAATCTTCTGAAATTTTGCAAGCTTTTTTTCTACCCTTTCTATAAAATTATCTCTCAGAGTAACTTTTCTTGCTGTGTAAGTAATTTTCATAACAATGCCTCCTTTTAAGACCAAAAGGTCTTATTTTACATCTTTTTAATATTTTATCTTCTGCCGTTTCCATTGCCTCTGCGGCTATAACCACGGCTTTCTCCGGCTCTTTTAAGGTCAGACATCTTGTCCTCGCTGGTTTGTTTGAATTTTGACATCATATCTTCAAAGCTTACCGGAACATCAGAGCGTCTTGCGGGCTGCCATTCAAAATTTCCCGGTGAAGTAACCGGTGCAGCAGCTTCCCTCGGTCTTCTCTTAGCAGCAGTTTTCTTCTGCTCTACAGCCTGCTTCATAGATAAGCTGACTTTTCCTTTTTCTCCGAGAGAAAGAACCTTAACCTTTACAACCTGATTTTCCTTTACAAAATCTCTGATTTCACTTACATATGTAGATGCCACTTCAGATATATGAACCATTCCGGTTGTTCCGTCCGGTAAATCGACAAATGCACCGAACTTGGTAATTCCTGAAACTTTGCCTTCTAATATGCTGCCAACTTCAATTGCCATAAATTAAAATACCCCTTATGTTTTTAAAATCCTATTATATTTTACACAGATTATTTTATGAACCTGTAACATTTACAAAAACTCTTTCACCGTTTTTTACATAGTCAAGCTCTATTCTTGCGATTTGTTCCATGTACTCTTTATTTTCCTCATCGCTGTAGTCCTTGACCTTCTGAATTTCCTCAATTTTAATTTCCTGAACCATTATCTGATTCTCAAGATCGCTTAATATTTGTTGTTTCTCCAAAATTTCAATATGTTGATTTAACAATGTAATCACTGCGTATACGGCAAAAACAACAAGTGCCAGTTTAATGGTAAGCCCTACCTTATTAATCTTTTTTTTCTCAGGCTTTTTAATTTCTTTCAGCACAGGTTTTCCGTATTTATCATGCTGACTGTCAGATGTATTTTTAACACTTTCGGAAAAACTGTTTTTATTTTCAGCGATGTTTTTTGTCATATTTTTTTCCGTCAAAAACGTCACCTTTTCCTTTTCAACAAAAATATCTTTCTATATATCTTAGTAATATTATACAACATTTTACCTGTATTTTTCAATAGTGTTTTAAGAAAGTTTTTAAAAAAATTCTTAAGCACAAGCATTGTTTGCTTTAAAAAAGTTAAGAGAATATCGTAAAATTTTCCGGTAAATATTCCGATAGTTGCTCGGCAGCCAATAAAAGCTACAACAGCGGCAAACACAGTATACCAGCGTAAAATTCCGTCGCTGTATCCCAAAGTAAAAGTAAAAAAAGCAAATGCCGCTGTTATCATAAACAAACTGTCACATATAAAATTCACTAAAAAAGTGTTTGAAAGAACTCTCCGTAAAAAGCGAAAAATCTCGTAAACTCCGTACAAAAATCCTCCTAAGACAAAAGACCAAAGAAGGCAGTTATACTCCATCTGAATAGTAGTTTCCATAAGATTACCGCCTAACGGAAAAGCTTTGATACAAAGCCTTTGGATGATGAAGCATTAGTAGTATACTGCATTGCGTTTAAATTGCCTTCTACAGTGACATCTCCGGTATCAAGGCTAAGCTTTGTAATGTGAAGTCCTGTACCTTTTATAACAAGTCCGCCCATTTCAGTAGTTAAACTTACAGTTTGTTCATCAAAACCGGAAACATCATTAACGCCGGAAAGCTCCATTTTTTTTCTGTTGTCTATAATGATATTATGCGGTCTTGTCTGTATATTATTTTCATGCATATAATCGCCTCCTGAATAATTATATGGAGACAATCAGCTTTATATAACAAAATTTGGAAATCAGACTGCCTTATACATATTACCTGCGTCTTCCTTTTTTGCATATTCGTTTACGCTTGTTACTTCAATTTTGATAGTTCTGGCACCGAAAGCTATTTCGATCACATCTCCTGTTTTGACATCATAGGAAGCTCGTGCAATCTTTCCGTTTACCTGAACCTTTCCGGCGTCACAGGCTTCATTTGCAACTGTTCTTCTTTTTATAATTCTGCTTACTTTAAGGTATTTATCTAAACGCATAAAATCTCCTCCGATTAAAATACAAATGGACCGACATAGAAGCCGGTCCGTATAATTAGTCTTTATTAACAGCGTCTTTAAATGCTCTGCCAGGTTTGAATGCCGGAACCTTAGATGCTGCAATTTCAATAGGCTGATTAGTTCTTGGGTCACAGCCTGTTCTTGCATTTCTTGTTCTCTGCTCGAAAGTACCGAAACCGACAAGCTGTACTTTCTCACCTTCAGCAATGGTATTAACTATAGTGTCCAAAACAGCATTAATTATTTTTTCCGCATCCTGTTTCTTTACTTCACATTTTTCTGCCACCGTTGAAATGAGTTCTGTTTTTTTCATAATTCTTCCTCCGTAAACAATTATTGTAATATGTATTTAAAATCAAATTCTATCTTAATTTTTGCTCTTAGCTTCATTCCAAAGGTCATCAAGCACAGAAAGTGAAGCTTCTTTCATGTCAATATTTCTTTCTTCGGCAAGCTGTTCTACCTTACGAAAGCGATATGCAAATTTATCACAGGCATCATACAAAGCCTTTTCGGAATCTTCTTTAAGAAACCTGGACACGTTAACCACTGCAAAAAGCAAATCTCCCAACTCTTCGTGAATATTTTCCTTATCGGATTTGCTCAAAGCATTTTTTAGTTCTTCCAATTCTTCTGACACCTTTTCCATGGCACCGTCCACATTTTCCCAGTCAAAACCTACTTTTGCAGCCTTTTGCTGTATTTTTGTACTTCTCATAAGAGCCGGCAAACTGCGTGCTATACTGTCAATGGCGTCAGCCTGTGTTTTCTGAGATTTAGTCTGCATCTTAATGCTGTCCCAGTTAGAAAGAACCTTTTCTGAAGTTTCGGCAACAACATCGGAAAAAACATGAGGGTGTCTTACAATCAATTTTTTACAGATACCGTCGCACACCTCATCTATTCCGAACCCGCCCTGAGACTGCTCTATTTCAGAATGAAATACAACCTGCAAAAGCACATCTCCGAGTTCTTCTTTTAAAAGTTCAGAGTTTTCCGTATCAATAGCCTCAATAACCTCATAGGTTTCCTCAATGAAATTCTGTCTTATGGTTTTGTGATCTTGCTCACGGTCCCAAGGACAGCCTTCTGGGGATCTTAGTATTTTCATAATTTCAACCAAATCGTTAAAACCGTAAACTTCTTTTCTTTTATAATCCAACACATTCACCCCCAAAAAAACAATATATACATTGTAACCTAAAATACATCATTTTTCAAGTAGTTTTGCAATTTTTTCACCGTGAGGAAATATTTTCATTTCTTCACCAGAAAATGTCCGCAAAAGCAACAAAAAAACCACATATATTATTGCAGAAACTGCAATAGATAACAAAACAGCAGCTTTTTGAAATATCAATAAGCATAATATATTATATATTGCTGCGGCAAAAAAACAACATACAATTGCAGAAATTAATGGCTTTAAGACGCAATTGAGCAGGTTTGGTTTTACTCCCGAGTGCTTGCACAAACTATAAAACAACCCAAAGAAAATATAAATATATGCAAGCAGTGATCCTACAGCAGCTCCCTGAATATTTAATGAAATATTTTTTACAAAAAGGTAATTAACAGAGATTTTTATACCCATTCCAACAACAAAAAATTTAAGGGGAAGTGAAATTTTTCCCACAGCTTGAAGCATACTGCAAACAGGTGTGCATGAGGCTATAAATATAACTGAAAGGCCCATTATTTTAAGAACCTTTGATCCGATAACAGCTACATTACCTCCAAAAAACAAACTCATTACCGGATAGGAAAGAAAACAAAGTCCAAGTCCGGCAGGTAAAACCACAGCCATAGTTACACGTATTACTGTCTCTATAGATTTTTTTAGTTCTTTTTTCCCTCCTTTTGTAAATGCCGTTGTAACATTAGGCATTGCACAGGTGCCAAGTACCTGAGTTAATGCCGTAACAAGCTGCATGATTGTTAAACTACAGCTGAAACAACCGAATAGATAAGTATGTATGGTAATAGGATTATCGTGGCTTGGAAACAATGGCACAGTATGATCCAACACTCCGTTGAAACTTCGCAGCAGTTCGTCCCTGTTCTCTACAGCCGTATGATATATAACATGCTGAATTATTGCTGAATCTACAGTTGAACTTATACTCATTACCAAAGAGGTAATGCCAATAGGTACGGCAGTTTTGAATATTCTTAAAAACACCCTCTCCTTTTTATTCCCGTATTTCAAATAATAATCATTTGGTATATCGCTTCTCGTTTTTCTATATTTAAAAATTAAGTACAGAGAGGAAAAAAGGCTTCCCAATGTAATTCCTCCGATAGCTGCTGCAACAGAAATACCGGCAAGGGCATTTACAGCCTCTGTTTCGGAAGAAAAGACAAATCCGAAAATGCTTTTTGATGCTTTATATTGTCTTGTCCATTCAAAAACAACAAGAGCGGCAAGTCCAAGACCTACAAAAAGTTTTGTTATAGCTTCAATAACCTGAGATACCGCAGTAGGTTTCATGTTTCTCAAACCCTCAAAATATCCTCGGTATACGGAAGCAATGCACCCAAAGAAAATCGTCGGCGACAAAACAAGCATTGAATATATGGCATATGGCTGTTCAATCAACCGAACGTAAAAAAGGCTTCCCACCGCCATAATAAGAAAACAAATAAGTCCTGTTATCACAAAAAACGGTTTTGATGATTTATAGATTTTCTTTACATCTCCGTAATTTTCTTTGGCGGCACTTTCTGATATCAGACGTGATACCGCAACAGGAAAACCTGCCGTAGCAATTGTAAACAGCGGTATGTAAATTTCATAGGCGTTGCTGAACAGGCCGGTTCCTATACCGGCAAAATCATCTCCGAAAACTGCAAAAATTCTTGTAAGAAAGATTTTAAAAAACATTCCGCATAATTTAACGGCAAACATTGCACCTGTAAGCAAAAAGGCACCTGTAATAAAGTTTGATGTAACGCATTTTATTTTTTCTTTATCTTTCATAATATCACCTGCAAAAAAACAGCGGGCACAAAGCCCGCCTCTGTTATGTGCTTACTAAAAGATATGCACAATTAAATTGTTTCATTACAGGTGAACAAAATTACTCTTGGTTTAAATCAGCTCCGCATTTGTTGCAGAAAAGAGAATCCTTTGGAACCTCTCTTTTACATTTAGGGCAAACCTTTTTGCTTCTCAAAAATGCACGCTTTGCCTTTATGGCATTAAGCTGCTCGGTAAGTATATCTATCTCACCGATAAGGTCGTCAATTTCATCTTTGCTTATAGAACTGTCTTTCGTTTTCAGATAGTAAACCCTGCCCAATTCTGTAAGCTTTTTCTCAATTTCATTTTTTATGCTGTTGGCACTTATAGCCAAAACAGAGCTGTCTGCTATATCAGTAGCTTTTTTACCGAAATCATCAATAGCAGCCTTTGCATTAACCATTACGTCGTCAACAATGCCCATAACTATGCCTCCTTTATTTTATTATATATATTATGGTTAAAAATATTTTGAATAGAAATCAATTATTCCTTTTTTTCTTTCTATAATTTCATCAAATCTTGTATTGTATTCATAGGGATATTTAAAATTAAATATTCTTTCCAATCTGTCTGTGCCGTATTCTTTTAACTTTGTGACAGCACCGGCACCGCAGCCCAAAATTGTATGGGTTTCATCCATAACAAAAACGTTGTAACTGCTTTCAAATCCATTTTTCGCCCAGCCTACATTCTCTAAATTGCCAACCATTCTGCTCTGTCTGTATAAATAGTAAGGATTGTATCCCAGTGATGAAAGCTTGTCTTTAGTATATTGCAGCATTTCAGCGGCAACAAGTCCTTCCTGTTTTAAAATCTGTTTCCCCTGAGATGTAAGCCCTGAGCTTTTTTTCATGGATAAAGTATGAACAGTTATGCTTTCGGGGTCAAGATTACATATACCGTCTAAAGTGTTTTTATAACTTTCCAAAGTGTCACCGGGAAGTCCTGCAATTAAATCCATATTAATATGACCCACACCTACAGCCCTTGCAAGTTTAAAAGCCTCTATTGCCTGTGCCGCTGTATGACGTCTTCCTATAGTTTCAAGAACACTGTCGTTAAGGGTTTGAGGGTTAACGCTTATTCTGTCAGCACCGCCCTTTAAAATTGCTATGAGCTTATCTTCGGTTATGGTATCAGGACGGCCGGCTTCTACTGTGAATTCACGGCATTTGCTTGTATCAAAAGATGAATTAACAGTATCAAGCAAAAGTTTAAGCTGTTCAGCGGATAAGGTAGTAGGCGTTCCGCCGCCCACATATACTGTTTCAAGATTAAGCCCCAATTGGCTGACTATTCCCGCCGTTTCTTTTAATTCTTTAACTAAAAGCTCTAGATATATATCAACAAGATGCTTTGCTTTTTCTACAGACTGTGAAACAAAAGAACAGTAACTGCACCTGCTGGGACAAAACGGAATTGAAATATACAAACTAAATGAGTTTCTTTTTGAAAGCTCAAGTATCTTTCTTTCATTTTTTTCGGTTACGCAGGCAAGTTCTGTCTTTTCTTTGCTTACAAGAAGTTTATCAAGAAAATATTCTTTTGCCTTTTCCTCAGACATTTCTTCTTTAAGCCGCCTCATAAGCTTTATAGGTCTGACGCCGGTAAGCAGTCCCCACACAGGTGTATATCCCGTGTATTCTGTATACAGCTTAAAAACAAGGGTCATCAGCTCAAGTTCTGTATTTTCCGCTGTAAACTCACAAAAATAATTTTTATCGAATTCTCCGCTGCAAAACCTTGCCTCAATTTTATTTTCGGTTACTGCCGTATATAAGAACGGAGGTTTCATATCTTCAACACAATTGCATGGCAAAACAGTAATTTTATCATTTGGAAAAAATACCCTTGTAAGGTTTTCAAGTTCATATAAATAATCATGGTTAAAGATATATATATCCATTCCTATAATCTCCGTTTTCTAAATGTTTCAATTCATATAAAAGTTATATTTTCTCTCATGCTCAAGAGTGGTAGGACGTCCGTGTCCGGGATAAACTCTAAAGTTGCCCTCAATCATTTTAAGTTTTGTCAGTGACCTTAATATAGCGTTCATATCACCGGTGGGCAAATCAGTTCTGCCTATAGATTCGCAAAACAGCGTGTCTCCTGAAATTATATTGTCCTCAAACAAAAGACAAACAGACCCAGCTGTATGGCCGGGAGTAAGCATAACTTTTATTTCACTTTTACCTAAATTAATTATGCTTCCGTCCTTAAGAAACTCATCGGCAATAATCTTCTCCATTCCGTTCGGAGGCAAAAAACTGGTTGAAAGGTTTATATTATTATCGCTGAGACACTGTTTTTCATCTTCACTGATAAGGACCTTTGCATTTGTAAGCTTTTTCAAGCTGTTTACTCCGTATATATGATCAAAATGTCCGTGAGTAAGTATAATATATTTAATTTTTGAAAAGTCACATTTTATTTCTTTTAATACATCTATAATCTCATCATTTGCAGGGTCAACTACAGCCAAATCCCCCGTTGAGGTATCTTTAAGTAAATAACAATTGGTAGCTAAATCTCCTATAGTAAATGAATTTACCTCAATCATTTTATCAGCTCCTTTGAATTTATAGTGACGGTTACCGGACCGTCATTTACAAGTTCAACCTTCATATCCGCACCGAAAACGCCTTTTTCTACTTTATTAACACCGTTTGCTTCAAGCTCCCTGCAAAACAATTCATACAGAGACTGTGCTTTTTCAGGTCTTGCCGCATTAATAAAATTAGGACGTCTTCCTTTTCTGCAATCGGCACAAAGAGTGAAATTTGATATAACAAGAGCCGAACCGTTAATATCGTCAAGAGACAAATTCATTTTGTCGTTTTCATCGGTAAATACCCGAAGACCGGATATTTTTGCGGCAAGAACTGCCGCATCTTTATCCGTATCCTCGGAATTCACACCAAGTAAAATTAAAAAGCCCTCGTTTATCTGTCCTTTGACCTGACCGTCTACGGTTACGCAAGCACTGCTGACTCTTTGAATTACAGCCAACATCAGAAATCACCCTTTACTTATTTTCTTGTAATGGAAATTGTTCCGTTAATGTTTGACAGCCTTGAAACAATAGAGTTGATATGGTCAATACTCTTTACGTCTATTGTAACGGTTATAATAGCTTTTCCGTCACCTATCTCACGTGAATTAAGGCTGTGAATAAACAAATGCATAGCGGAAAGATGTACTGCCAAATCTGCAAGGTAACCTGTTCTGTCATCACAGAGTATTTCAAGTGTACCGTGGAATGTGTCCTTAATGCCGTCGCTCCACTGTGCCTTAACCCATCTTTCAGGCTCTTCAGTTTTTGAGATGTCTTTAGGAACATTGGTACAGCTGCATTTGTGTATTGAAACACCGTATCCGCGTGTAATAAAACCGATAATATCATCTCCGGGCAACGGATTACAGCATTTTGATAGTTTTATTAAAACATCGTCCATTCCCTCTACTATAATTTCGGAGCTGATTTTCTTTTTCTTTTCAGTCTGTTTTTCAAGAATTTCGTTGATATTATCTTCATCTGTTTTCTTGTATTTCTTTAAATATTCTTCCTTTATTCTCGGCATAAGTCTCCAAAGCTGAATACCTCCGTAACCTATTGCCGCATAAAAATCGTCCATGGTATTGCAATGCTGCTTTACCATCATCTTAGAAAAGAATTCAGGCAGTTCCTTTTCGGGAATATACATCATATTTTTTCTGAATTCCTTTTCAACCTCTGCCTTTCCCTCAAGAATATTTTCATCTCGTTTTTCGTGTTTAAACCAGTTTCTTATTTTTGTTCTTGCCTGGGAAGTTTTAACAATTTTCAGCCAGTCTCTTTTAGGACCGCTTCCCTCTTTTTGTGTTAAGATTTCAATTATTTCTCCGTTTTTGACCTGATAGTCAATGGGTACTATTCTTTTATCAGCCTTCGCCCCTATCATGCTGTTTCCAACTGCTGAATGGATAGCATATGCCATATCAATAACAGTAGAACCGGCAGGTAATGAGATTACGTCCCCTTTAGGAGTAAAGACAAATACCTCGTTCGGGTCAAGGTCATTTTTTATTGTTTTTATAAGGTTGGTTGAATCAGCTTCCTGAAGCTGAGTTTCTATCATCTGTCTGATGTTTTTCAGTCTTTCATCAAGACTGTCGCCCTTTTTGCTTCCTTTAAGTCCCAGCTTGTATTTCCAGTGGGCAGCAATACCATATTCTGCGGTGTAATGCATTTCCCACGTTCTTATTTGAATTTCAAAAGGTATTCCTCTGTTATCTATAACCGTTGTATGCAGGGATTGATACATATTGGATTTTGGCGTCGATATATAATCTTTAAACCTGTTTGGTAAAGGATGAAAAAGATCGTGGACAACACCCAAAACATTATAACAATCATTTACCGTATCAACTATCACTCTCACAGCGTAAATATCAAAGATTTGGTCAACAGTTTTGCCCTGCATATATGTTTTTCTGTAAATACTGTGAACACTTTTTATTCTGCTGCTTATAAATACATTCGGTATAATTTCTTTTGTTCGGTTATATATTTTTTCTCTTACATCCTTTAGAAATTCTTCCCGCTGGTCAGCTGTAAGGGCAAGTTCATGTTCTATTTCCGCATAACCTACAGGGTCAAGATATCTTATAGAATAGTCCTCAAGCTCTTCCTTTACTGCTTTTATACCAAGCCTGTGAGCTATCGGTGCATAAACCTCCATGGTTTCGAGAGCCTTATCTCGCCGCTTCTGGTCTTTCATACAGTCCATAGTCCGCATATTATGGATTCTGTCGGCAAGCTTAATAATTACAACTCTGATATCGTTTGCCATGGCGATAAGCATTTTTCGTATATTTTCAACCTGCTGTTCCTCTCTGTTTGAAAAAGGAATTTTTGAAATCTTTGTAACACCGTCAATCAGGTTTGCTACTGTAGAACCGAAAAGCTTTGTTACCTCTTCAATAGTTACCGGAGTATCTTCAACCACATCGTGGAGAAGTGCCGCTATTATTGAATCGGTATCCATACCAAACTCAACAAGAATGCAGGCAACAGATGTAGGATGCAATATATAAGGTACTCCGGAAACCCTTCGTTGGTCTCCGTGAGCTTCTTCGGCAAATTTATAAGCCTTTTCTATTTTTTCCAAATCGTAATTCTTATCAGGATTCTTTAGAATTAAACCTCTTAACTCCTCAAAATCACGATAGCAAGCCACTTTGTTAAGTTCACCCATCACTTCGCACCTCCGATAGTCTTTTTATTGAAACAGAATCTGCTAAATTAACTTTTCCCTGTATGCTATTAATGTAAATCCTTTCAGCTTTATCGTTTCTTTCCGTTTTTATAAGCTCAAGCTCTTTCATTACATCAATAATCAGAGAAAGCTTTCCATAAGGTATAGTTCTTTCGAGTTTATGAAAAAGAATATCTTTTCCACCGTAAAATATCTTTTTTTCTCTCAGATACCTGTATACTTTCGCAAATTCTTCCCTTGAAGGCATTAAATATTCAAACGTCGTATCGTCTGCCTTTTTTGTAACAATAAATTTTTCGTAAATTCTATGGGAACGTATAAGCTCACTGAATTCAAGGTTTTCGGGTTTAACATCTACTGCTATAACTGATACGCTGCCGCCCCCGTATTCATTTATATCAAGTTTAACCGCAAAATCAACAACATCTCCCTTTTCAAAGGGAAATTCCTCTTTTGCCGTAAAAAATTTCATTATAATTATTCTTGATGAACCTTTTTCAGCCGTAATCCTAAGATGTTTATTTTCAGAAAGAGATTTAATATCAACTATTTTCATTGAATAAAGTCCGAATATCGGCGTAGGATTGCCGGCACCGTAAGGTTCCAATATATTCAGTTGTCTTACAAAATTCACATTTATTCCTGCCGGATTTAACTTGCAGTCTATATTTAAAGTGTCCATTGGCATTTCGCCAAGACTTTCAGCGTAACGGTTAATGGCATTTCTGAAATCAGAGACCTTATCTCTTTCAATTCCTATTCCCACAGCCATTGGGTGGCCGCCGCAGTGAGTCAGATGTTCTGAACAGGCAAATACAGCGTCACAAAGAGAAAAGCCGGCTACACTTCTTCCTGAACCTTTTCCCGCATCACCTTCAAAGGTTATAACTATGGCAGGTTTACCGAATATTTCTTTTATTCTTGCCGCAGCAATGCCAATAACTCCCTGATGCCAGTTTTCCGATTCAATAACGATAATCGGTTCAGCAAAAATTTCAGGACGTTTTTCCTGCTCTGCCAATATTTCTGCGATAATATCTTTTTCAATAGTCTGCCGCTTATTATTGTCAAGCGATAAATTTTTTGCTATATTCTCCGCTTCGTCAATATCGTCAGTCATAAGTAAATTTACGGTTTCAAATGATTCTCCAAGTCTGCCGCCGGCATTTATTCTGGGAACAACCGAAAAGGCAAGACTTCCGGCAGAAATTTTCTTTCCGGATAAAGAGGAGGATTCTATAAGAGCATTTATGCCGTAACGCTGAGAGTTTTTAATCAGTTTAAGTCCGTGTTTTACTATCGTTCTGTTTTCTCCTAACAGAGGAACAATGTCTCCTATTGTACCGATAGCCGCTATATCGCTGTAATCATCAAGAATATCCTCTTTTTCCGTTTGTCCCTGTTCCATGGCAAAAATAAGTTTTAAAACCACTCCTACTCCCGAAAGCTCTTTAAATACAGAAGGGCAATCAGTTCTGTGCAAATCAACCACAGCAACAGCCTTTGGCAATTCATCTGAAACAGGCTTATGGTGGTCGGTAATTACAACATCTATCCCCAGTTCATTGGCAGTCAGAACCGGACCGTGAGCGGCAATACCGTTATCAACGGTAATAATAAGTCTTGCCCCTTTTTCATGTATCTTCTTTACGGCATTTTCATTCATGCCGTAACCCTCATGCTCTCTTGAGGGAATATAATAGAATACATCTGCTCCTACAGTTTCCAAATAAGTGCAAAGCAACGCAGTGGAAGTTACTCCGTCTGCGTCGTAATCACCGTAAACACATATTTTTTCAAAATTATCTAAAGCTTGATTTATCCTGTTAACAGCTTTATCCATGTCAATGGCGTCAAAAGGATTTTCAAAACCCACATCATCAGAAATAAAATCAAGTATTTCCTCTTTTGTTTTAAACCCTCTTATCAGCAGCATATAAACAATAAATGGAGGCAAACCGCACTGAGCCGACAGCGTTTCCGCCGCCTTTCTGTCTGCTTTAGCAACGACCCAGTTTTTCATACGGACACCTCCAATATATCAAAAACAATTAAAATATAATTTGTTATTATAATACTTTTTTCTTTATTTGTCAAAATAATTTTACAAACTTTTTCCGTCTTCAATCAATTTTTTTGCGTGTTTCAACGCCGTTGTGCCTACTTCTGCACCTCCGATAAGAGCGGCAAGAGATTGAATACGGCTTTCATCATCAAGCTTATCAACCTTAGTATATGTTCGTTCTCCGTCTGTCGATTTTTTTATCAAGAAATGTACGTCGGCAAGAGCTGCAATCTGAGGCTGATGAGTTATACAAATAACCTGTTTGTTCTCAGAAACCTGTTTAAGCTTCATTCCGACTTTTTGAGATGCTGACCCGGATATGCCTGTATCGACCTCGTCAAAAATAAGAGTTCCTGTTATGTCATTTTTTGAAAGAACAGTCTTAATGGCAAGCATCATTCTTGAAAGCTCTCCGCCGGACGCAATCTTTGACACAGGTTTAGGCGGTTCACCGGGATTTGAAGATATCAAAAATTCAACCTTGTCCCAGCCTTTTTCGGTAAGGGAGGATTTTTCAACAGAAACCTCAATCTTCACGCCTTTCATATTTAAAAAGGCAAGCTCTCTTTCTACCTCTTCTTTAAAAATCTTTCCGGTTTCAATTCGTTTGTCCGTAAGAATTTTTGCAAGCTTTGAAACTTTTTCAAGTGCAGAATCATAATCCTTTTGAGCCTGCTTTAATGTATTTTCATAATTTTCCAGTTGGAAAAGTCTTTTTTCCGACTTATCCAAAAATTCAAGCATTTCCTCTTCACTGTCACCGTATTTTCTTTTTAGTTTATATAATAAATCAAGTCTTTCTTCAATCTCATTTAATCTGTATGGATCTATGTCAGCTTCATCAATAAGAGCCTCAATATCTTCAGAAATACTTCTAAGCTCGTAATAGGAGTCTGTAAGCCGAGCCGCAAGCTTTTCTGCTTGTGGCATATAGCTGCTCACTGATGAAAGAGCCGACGAAGCGTCGTCGGCAAGCTCACAGGCCCCTTTAAAATCTCTTCCGTCAAGAAGCATTTTCGTATTTGCCAGTGCCGAGCGAATTTTTTCTCCGTTGCTGAGCTTTAGCTTTTCCGCTGTCAGCTCATCACATTCGCCGACTTTAAGCTGTGCATTTCTCAGTTCTTCGACCTGATAGCTTAATATATCTGCTTCTCTTATTCTTTGAGCTTCATCTGTGGCATTTTCTTCAAGAATTTTTTTATAGTTCTTATATTTAGCGTACTCATCTTTATACTGCTGTAAAACATCTTGATAGCTGCCCATTGAATCTAAATAACCCAAATGTCTGCTGTCGCTTATAAGCTCATAGCTTTCATGCTGTCCGTGTATATTAATAAGAATTGGTGAAATAGCTTTCAATACATTCAGCGGAACAGGCACACCGTTTATACGGCATGAGCTTCTGCCTGTTGAGTGAATTTCTCTGCTCATGATAAGGCTGTCTTCTTCCTCATATGATAAACCGAAGTCACTCAGCACTTTATAACATTCTTGTGGTATTTGTGAAAATTCAGCGGTTACAACCGCTTTCTGACAACCGGTTCGTATCAAGTCCTTAGAGGTTCTTCCACCCATAACACAGTTTATTGAATCAATAACTATACTTTTTCCTGCTCCTGTTTCACCTGTCATAATGTTAAAACCATTTTCAAAACATATAGTTGTTTTCTCAATAACCGCAATATTCTCAATGTATAAGGTATCAAGCATTGTAAATCACTCCTGCCGGGAATTGTATCCTCAGCTATTATATTTTTTCAATTCCAAAGCCAAGCTTTGAGCCGCTTCGTTAGAACGGCAGGCAACAAATATGGTGTCATCACCGGCAATACTGCCCAATATAGAATCAAACTTCATAGTGTCGAAACCAACACATACAGCCTGAGCCATGCCCGTTGAGGTTTTAATCACGACAAGATTTCCGGCATAGTCTACACTGATAACCGAATTTGTAAAAAGGCTTTGGAAATTATTCTTTATATCAACAATGTTGGTAACGCCGGCTGTATATTTATATCTGCCGTCATGAGTCATTGTTTTTAACAGTCTAAGCTCTTTTATATCTCTTGACACAGTAGCTTGAGTTACGTCAAAACCACTGCTTCGCAGATATTTGAGAAGTTCCTCCTGTGTTTCTATTGAATATTCATTTATTAGCTTTAATATCCGTTCGTGTCTTCTGTTTTTCATCTTTATTCACTCCTGGGCAGTTTTTCTTTTAAAAGTCTGTAAAAATTTTTGTCTTTGAGATGTATCATAGAAAGGCACACCTCTGAACATCTAACCGTAATAATATCTTCGTCTAAAATTTCTTCAGACTCCTGTCCGTCAATTGTCAAAAATCCTTTGCTGTTGTCCGGAGAATGAACTTTCAAAGAAAGCTCAGCTTTATCCGACAGCACAACAGACCTTGAAAACAGTGAATATGGACACAAAGGAGTCATAATAATACAGCTCATTTTGGGGTCAACTATAGGTCCTCCGGCAGAAAGAGAATATGCCGTAGAACCTGTAGGAGTGGAAAAAAGGACTCCGTCTCCTCTGTAACAGCAAAAGTTTTCATTGTTTAAGGAAACTTCCATGTCTATTATTCTTGACAATCCTTCCCTTGAAACAACTGCGTCATTTACTGCAATATATGTTTTTACTGCTTCTCTCTTTTTTACACATACCTCAAGAAGCATTCTCCTTTCAGTACTAAAGTCAGATGTAATAATCTTTTTAAGCTCGGAAATCTCATAAGGTTCCAATTCAGCCGCAAAACCGACTCTCCCTACATTTACGCCGACAATGGGTTTTCCTGCCAAAGCGGCGTGCTTTGCCATATGTATGATGGTTCCGTCTCCACCCACCGTAACCGCAAAATCACACCACTGTGCCAACACACTGTGGTTTTCAAAACATTCGATATTGCCGTTAATTGATGGAAAAAACTCATGCAAGGTATTGATATTTGAGCGATTCATACCGATAAATACATCTTCATCAAAAAACATTTTGATTATTCGGGCGGCAAATTTAACCGCTTCCGTTTTTTTATCGTTAACCACAAGAGCAAGTTTCATTTTATTCTTCCTTTTCGATTATGTGCCGTCAGTCAAGATTTTCATGAGAAACTTTTACCAGTTCTTCAGCGTTCGTTTTTGCAAAATCTTGAGGATTTTCACTTTTTCTTATGTGAATAAGGTACTCAATATTTCCCTGAGGCCCTTTTATAGGAGAAAAATCCGTGTGCAGTACATCAAATCCGTTATTTAGGCAATAGCTGTATATATCCTTAACAACTTCAACGTGGACGTTACTGTCTCTTACAACTCCTTTTTTTCCTACTTTTCCCTTGCCTGCTTCAAACTGAGGTTTTATTAAACATACAGCCTGTGCGTCTTCGCCCATAAGCTCACGGGCAACAGGCAGCAAAAGCTTGATTGAAATAAATGACACATCCATGGAGAAAAAGTCGATAATATCCGGAACTTCTTCACGGGTCACCTTTCTCATATTTGTTCTCTCAAGATTTATAACTCTTTCGTCGTTTCTAAGCTTCCATGCCAGCTGACCGTAACCTACATCAACGGAATAAACTTTTTTAGCACCGTTTTGCAGCATACAGTCTGTAAAACCTCCTGTAGACGCACCAATATCCATGCAAATCTTTCCGTTAAGGTCAATATCAAACTGCTCCATAGCTTTTTCAAGCTTCAATCCGCCGCGGCTTACATATTTCAGAGTTTGACCCCTAAGCTCAATGTTTGAAGTTTCCTCATAGGTATCTCCACACTTGTCTGCTTTTTGATTATCCACATAAATCTGTCCCGCCATAATTATGGCTTTAGCTTTTTCTCTGCTTTCAGCCAAACCCATTTCATATACAAGAATATCAAGTCTTTTTTTCATGTCTTTTTTATTTCTTCCCTTTATAAATATTAAAAAATTTATCTGCAACAAGATTTGCCACCGATTCGCTGTCAAGTCCCAAATGTTCAAGCAGAGAATTAACCTTGCCATGGGTGACAAATTCATCGTTAATTGCTTTTATTATATAATCGCCCTTGTAATTCTTTTCTTCAAGCAAAGATAAAAAGGTTTCTGCAATTCCTCCGCTCAGAATTCCTTCCTCAAAAAAGGCAATCTGTTGGAATGATAATGCAAAATCAACCGCCTCAGGATTTATAGGTTTAATTCTGCAAAGCTTTAATATACATATATCCTTGCCGAATTTATTTTTTAAAATCTCTTTTGCAAGACAGACATTAGAAAACTCACGTCCGTAGGTTATAATCAGAACACTGCTTTTTGTGTTTCCGTAGATATTATAATCTTCACTGATATCCTTTAAATCTTCCGGACGGTACAGTTCTCCGCCTCTCGGGTATCTTACAGCGGCAACCCCCATATCATAGTACATCGCCCTGTTTAAAGACAGACCGAGACCCTCAAAATAACATGGAGAATAAATAGTAGCTCCGGGTACAGAATTGAGGAGACTCACATCAAATACACCTTGGTGAGTTTCGCCGTCTTCGCCTACAACTCCTGCCCTGTCAACCGCTAAAACAATATGAAGCTGCTGGGCAGCAGCATCGTGAAGTATTTGATCATAACTACGCTGTAAAAAAGTAGAATACACAGAAAAAACAGGCAGCAGCCCACGGGAAGCAAGTCCGCAGGCAAATGTTACAGCGTGTTCTTCCGCTATACCTACATCAAAAAATCTTTCTCTGAAATTCTGTGCAAAATTATTAAGGCCGGTTCCGGATTTCATAGCGGCAGTTATGGCACAAATAGTTTTGTCCTCTTTTGCAGCCTGAGTTATATAATCGCCGAAAACGTCTGAAAATCCCACACCTCTTGAAAGCGGTTCACCTGTTTCAACATCGAAACTTCCTATTCCATGGAAGTTTTTAGGGTCATTTTCTGCGTATTGATATCCCTTTCCCTTTTTGGTCACAACATGAAGCAATACAGGAGAGGTCATTCTCTTTGCGGCTAACAGTGCTTTTTTAAGCTCGCCAATATCATGACCGTTAACAGGTCCGTAGTAGGTAAACCCCATACTGTCAAAAAAAGTATCCTTGTAGAGAAGCTTTTTAAGATTTGATTTGCTTTTTTGAAGATGCCTTTTGATATGTTCTCCAAATATAGGAAAGTGAGACAGTACTTTTTCAATATTTTTCTTAACTCTCAGATACCAAGGCTGAATTCTCATATTTGTGAGATATCTTGCGATAGCACCTACATTACGGGAAATTGACATTTTATTATCGTTAAGTATGACAATGAAATTTTTGTTAAATCGGCCCGCATTATTTAAACCCTCGTAAGCAAGTCCTCCTGTTAATGAGCCGTCTCCGATTACGGCAATGGTATAGCTGTTATCTCCCAACAAGCTTTTAGCCTGTGCAATTCCGTAGGCCGCAGAAATTGAGGTACTGCTGTGACCTACATTAAAGGCATCGTGTTCACTTTCACTGCGTTTCGGAAAACCCGAAAGCCCTTTTTCTGTTCTTATTGTATCTATATTTTCAAGTCTGCCGGTAAGAATTTTATGAGTATAGCTTTGATGTCCTACGTCCCAGACAATACTGTCTTTTGGTGAATCGAAAACGTAATGAAGCATCACAGTAAGCTCCACAACTCCTAAATTAGGAGAAAGATGCCCGCCGTTTACCGAAACAGTTTCGATTAGTTTTTGGCGTATCTCCTCACAAAGC
This sequence comes from uncultured Clostridia bacterium, assembly GCA_944380855.1. Taxonomy (GTDB): domain Bacteria; phylum Bacillota; class Clostridia; order Oscillospirales; family Acutalibacteraceae; genus Limousia. The sequence goes on from CALWIW010000013.1 coordinate 32,479, forward strand.
CGAGCAAGCTGTTCATCATTAAGGTTTTTAAGATTCTGTGGAGAGGTGATACCATTAAGAATTTCGTATGATTTCATGGTTTTTTCCTCACTTATTTTAGAAAACGCTTTCAGTATAGCGTTTCATGTTAAAGACTTATTATACCAGATTATTCTGAATAAATCAAATTTCAGTTGGTTCTGTTCAATAAACTGTATGCAAATTCTTTTAAGGCGTCTGTATTTCCGTCAAATCCTTCAAGAGCCTCAACGGCTTTTTCTGTTGCCTGTTCTGCAATTTCTTTGCATCTTTCTATTCCCAACAACGAAACATAAGTTGATTTATCGTTTTCCTTGTCGCTTCCTACAGGCTTACCCAATTCTTTTTCTGTTGAAAGCACATCAAGAATATCGTCAACTATCTGAAAAGCAAGTCCTATATTATCACCGTAAACTCTTGCACAATGTAATTTATGATCGTCAGCACCGGCTGCTATACAGCCCATTTCGCAGGCGGCTTTTATAAGTGCAGCCGTTTTCTTTTCGTCCATTTCACGAAGAATTTCAATGCCTGCCTTTTTTTCCTCATACATTATATCAATCATTTGTCCGCCGCACATTCCCAACGCACCGCAATAGCCTGCCAGAGTACGTGCCGCCTTTACACAGGCAGCACTTCCGCAAAGCTTTTCTGCTTCTTCCGATAAAACTGTTTCAAAAGCAAGACTCTGCAAGGCGTCGCCGGCAATTATAGCCGTAGCGGCACCGTAAACAATATGATTAGAGGGTCTTCCTCTTCTCATGTCATCATTGTCCATATCCGGAAGGTCATCATGTATTAAAGAATATGTGTGAATCATTTCTACTCCGCAGGCAAAAGGCAACGCTTTTTGAGGTTCTGCTCCGCACGCTTTACAGAACTCCAAAGCAAGGCAAGGTCTTACTCTTTTTCCACCCGCTTTGAGACTGTATGCCATTGATTCAATCAATACTTTTTCCGTGCAGTCCGTTGAAGGCAAAAACTCCTGCAATTTTGTTTCTATTAAAGACAAATATTCAGTCACGGTATTTCCTCACTTTCCGAATTATCAGTTTTCATCAACAAACTTGATAACTCCCTTAGCCTGCTCAAGCATATTGGAACAAGCCTTTATAATCTTACTGCCCTCGGCATATAATTGTATATTTTTTTCAAGTGTTACATCTCCGGCTGACAGAGCTGCTACTATCTCTTCAAGACGTTTGCAGCCCTCTTCAAAAGAGAATTCTTTTTCACTATTGTTGTTTAAATCCGCCGACATTTATTCTCTCTCCTTACTTTCGGTCAAGCCGCTTCCGCTTATAGATTGTGCTATTTCCATGATTTTTTCAAGACGATGATTGACTCCGCTTCTGCTTATAGGAGGAGTAAGCATTTCGCCTAACCCTCTCAGGGAAAGCTCGGGATTTTCCATTCTTATTTTTGCCAGTTCCTCAAGCTCCGGAGGCAACGAATCCAAACCGCAGGTTTTGTCAATTATTTCGATAGCTTTCATGTGCTTTAGAAAAGCGTCAGCAGTTTTTTTAATGTTTGCAACTTCAGAATTGCTAATTCTGTTTGCACTGTTTCTAAGCTCTTTCAGATTTTTCTGCTCTTCAAATCTTTTCAGACTTTCTTTAGCACCTGCCAGCTTCAAGAACTCGTGTATTTCAGAGCTTCCCTTTATGTATACAACATAAACACCGCAACGCTGAATAACCTTTGGCTTGATGGAAAACTCTCCTGCATCTTCTATTATTCTGCACAAATCGGTACAAAGACTTTTAGTCGAAACATTAAACTCAAGGTGATAGTTTTTCGCAGGGTCTGTTACCGAACCGCAGGAAAGAAAAACTCCCCTTAAAAAGTCCGACACAGTATCATCTTCTATATTCGCCATATTTATACGCAGATTTATCTGCGATTTATCATGTCCGAACTTTTCAAATATTCTCATGCAGTCATCGGAATTGACAACCTTTACCGTATACATCCTGATTTCTTCGCTCTTTGTTTTAAGAGATCTGATTGTATCAATAATCGGCGGCGGAGAAAAAAGCCCCGAAAGAAAATTAACAAATTTACCGGCAGTGGAACGGCTCTCTGTTGAAAGACTGATTTCATTATACGAAAATTTCTTTCCGAATAACAGCATTCCGTAACATTGAGCCACATTTTTTTCAATAAAATTAACATCTGCCGGATTTATTTCCAAAGAGCACAGCTCTCTTTTTACATCTGATGAAAATGACATTTACTTCCCTCTGATAAATTTTTTAAGGCTTCCATATATCTCGGTGATGAATACCGCATCTGTAACCTGCTTCGGTAAGCTTTGAATTAAGGTAACAGGCAATAGTCACTGATCTGTGCTTTCCGCCGGTACAGCCAATGCCGATAACCAATTCGCTTTTTCCCTCTTTTCTGTAAAGAGGCAATGTGTATTTTAAAAAATCAAGATATCTGTTTGCCGTCTCCACAGATTCCTCAAATCCCATTACATAGCTTCTGACCGGTTCGTCAAGACCGGTCTGTTTTTTAAGTTCATCTATGTAAAAAGGATTCGGCAAACATCTTACGTCCAAAAGCAAATCCGCTTCAAGGGGTATTCCGTATTTAAATCCGTAAGACATACAGGTAATAATAAGTCCGTCTTTGATGTTTTTAAGAAAAAGGGTAGTGACACGCTCACGTAGAAGCTTTAATGACATATTCGTGGTATCTATTATGTAATCAGCATTTGCTTTAATAGGCTTTAAAAGCTGTTTTTCAAGCTCTACAGCGTCATTTATTGTAATGTTGGAATACAAATCCGTCAAAGGATGTTTTCTCCTTGTTTCCTTGTATCTTATAAGAAGAGTATCATTTTTTGCGTCAAGGAACAAAATCTTCACATTTTTCTCTTCCTTGCGAAATTTGCTTATTTCTTTTATAAGCGTATCAAAAACATTACCTCCTCTTACATCAATTACTACAGCTACACGCTTCATTCTTTTATCGGAAGTAGTGTTGCACAAATCATAAAGAGTGGACAAAAGTGCCGGAGGAATATTATCAACACAATAAAATCCTATATCCTCCATCATATGCAGTACGTTTGTTTTTCCCGCACCGGACGAGCCGGTAATAATTACAAATTCCATTAGCGTTCACTCATTCCCTTTTCACTGACTTACAGATGAACAAATCTATGTTTCAAATTTTATTCTACAATTATCAATTCTCTTTCAAGCTGATAACCGGTTTTTTCCTTTACTGTTTTTTGAACTAAAGCTATAAGGTCACATACATCCTTACAGGTCGCTCCGCCCTTATTTACTATAAATCCGGCGTGCTTTTCACTTACACAAGCTCCTCCGATTGAAACTCCCTTTAAGCCACACTGTTCAATAAGCGTACCTGCAAAATTACCTTCAGGCCGTTTAAATACGCTTCCTCCGCTGGGATATTCCAAAGGCTGTTTCGAGGTTCTTCTGTTCATATAATCGGTCATTTTTTCTTTAATGCTGTCTTTATCACCTTTTTTTAGCTTAAAGACACAGTCAAGAATAGTCCAATCGTTTTCTTTATAAATACTGTTTCTGTATCCGAAATTAAAATCATCTCTTGTAAGTGTTATAACTTCTCCGGTTTCCGAGATATGACGGCAGGTATTTAAAACATCTTTAATTTCACCGCCGTAGGCTCCGGCATTCATAAATACCGCACCTCCCACAGTCCCAGGAATACCCCATGCAAATTCCAACCCCTCAAGAGAGTTTTCCAAAGCAAAGGAACTGAGCTTTGCCAAGGTCACTCCGGCACCGCATAATATTGTGTCATCGGAAATAAGGCTTATGGCTTTAAATTCCCCGCCTAAAGTAATAACAACTCCGTCAATTCCGCTGTCACTTACTAAAATGTTGCTTCCGTTGCCGAGAATCATATACTTAATTTTACTTTCAACAGCACATCGGATAATACATTGCAAAGCTTGTAAAGACTTAGCTTCAACAAAAATCTCCGCAGGGCCTCCTATTTTGAAAGTAGTATGTTTGCTCATTGGTTCATCGAAAAGCACTGTACAGCCGCACTCCTCGGCTAAATGACAAAAAGAGCTTTTAACCTGAGAATCTGTCATAAATCCTCCTAAATATAATGAAAAGCATTTTATGCTTTCCAGTTAGTAATAATTTTTTTCTTGTGAACTTCTGTCGGCTGAACGTCCATTCCAAGACTTTGCAAAAGTTCCTGTGCTCCGTTATAACCCATTTTCTTCTGACGGTTGTTCATTGCGGCAACCTCAATAATAATTGCAAGGTTTCTGCCGGGTTTTACAGGTATTGTCATTACCGGAACATCAAGTCCGAGAATTTCCATATATTCATTTTCAAGACCCATTCTGTCATACACTTTCGTGCTGTCCCAAATTTCCATATTAATAACCATGTCAATTTTTTCGGTAAGCTTTACAGCACCCATACCGAAAATTCGTCTTGCGTTTATAATTCCAACGCCTCTTACTTCAATAAAGTGACGAATGTTATCCGGCGAAGAACCGACAAGGGTTGTTTTTGAAACTCTTCTTATTTCTACTGCGTCATCTGCAATAAGGCGATGACCTCTTTTAATAAGCTCGATGGCAGTTTCACTTTTTCCGACGCCGCTGTCGCCTATGAGAAGACAACCTTCGCCGTAAACCTCAACCAATACGCCGTGTCTTGTAATTCTCGGAGCAAGCTCCACATTAAGTAAAGAAACAAGAGAAGCGGAAAGTGATGACGTCGAGTCAGGAGAACGCAGTACAGGTATACCGTAAACCTTTGCGGTGGACAAAATTTCATCCTTTTCAGGAAGATTTCTTGCAATTATAATTGCAGGAGGCTTCAGCTTAAAAAGATTTTCTATAACATGTCTTTGCTGTTCGCTCCCGAAACGTGCAAGATAAGAGTACTCTGTTTTACCGAATATAATAATTCTCGTAATATCAAAAAAGTCAAGATATCCGGTCAGAGCAAGACCGGGTCTGTTGACATCCATAGACGTAATTTGAATATCCTCATAATCATCCGGAAGATATAAAGCTTCAAGGGAAAGATCCTTAACTATTTTTGAAAGCGGAACTTTAAACTCAACAGGCATAATAACACCGACCTTTTCTAAAATTTATTACAAATTATCAGCTTTTATTATACCTCAAAGCACTGTTTTTTTAAAGTCTTTTATAGTATAAAAATAATTTTTTTATAAATATTCTGATTTTAGGTAGATTTTTGGAAATTACCTATCATAATGCACAAAAATCTATGCTTATATTTGTTGATAAAATCAAATGGTTTTTTATTTCTTTTTCCGAAAATCCGTTGTTAATTACTGTAAACACAGGAAATAAATAGGAATATATTTCTTCTTTTGCAGACTTTTCGGCTTTAAATAATCCTGTACTGATATTGCGGTTCTTACTGTTGTAAATCTCTGCAAAACCTACTATAAAATCTGATGTTATTTCTTCTTCCTTAATATATCGAAACACACTCTCATCACCGAAGAAAAAAACGCTGTCTTTTCTCCATTCGTAATCTGATGATAATTCTTTTATAATCCTGTTAACTTGCTCATTATCTAAATCTTGAGAAAGAATCACATATTTATTTTGTCCGGGGAATGGCTTTTTGGCTGTTGTCTTTTCTAAAGCGTCAAAAGCTTCGGTAAGACTGTTACAGCTAACAGAAATGTATTTCTGAGTTATATCTTCTTTTTCATAAAGCGGTACTGCAAAGGTATAAACAAACTGACCATTAGAACTGTCCTTGTTTTCCTGAACAAAAAAGCCTTCTATTATTGCTTTCTCGTTTACCTCATTTATTGCACAGGAGGAAAAAGAAAGAATTAAAATAAAAGCGATAAAATAAAGGTATATTTTTTTCATTTAAGTCCTCCTGATACCGATTTTTTAAAAATCAGTGAAACTGCAATTGAAATTAATATTAAACCAAAAACAATACCATAGGCAAAAATATCGGCCGAAAGCTTTAACAGTTCATAAATCACTTCACTTATTATGAACACAGCAGCACAAAAAAACATACTGCTTTTTCTGCTTCCGCTTCTTTCAAAAAGCGATGAAAAACCAATGGTATATCCGGACAATTCTAAAAATATCAAAACGGTTCTTACACTGAAAAAAAGTCCGTCATTTTCTTCAATAACACTCATTCCGGATATTTTAGACAGCACGAATAAAGGATTGCTTTCACTTTCGGAAAAAACACCTAAGCAAAGCATTACGAAAACCAAAAACACTACTACCGTGAAAAAGTATATGAGAAGATAAGCGTATGCTGACCGTCTGTTATTTCCCCTTGACTTTTCAAACAAAAGAACTGAGAGAGGCAAGGAAAACATACCTGAAATAAGATATACAGCTGATTTCATTACGGAAAACACATTTGTATTTAAAAATCCTGCAAATGTTCCGTCGTCTATACTTATTTGCTGAAAAAGTCCGAAAAATAAAACAGATAAAAACACAACGCTTACAGCGAATATTATTCCGTTTGACCCGCAAATAGCCTCAAGGCCTTTACAGCTTCCGTATAATACTCCGCACATGGTAAGAAACAATAGTATCAATGGAGAAACATCCTTGTTTACACATTCTGATACAAAATCAGTATACCGTAAAACAGAAATAACAGCGGCAAAAAGCAAAAAGATTCCCAGTATAAGTTTATAAGCAGCTCCGGTTGATTTTGAGTTCTTTTGTAAAGACTTTGATGTGTCGTTTCCGTAATTGTCCAAAAGTTTTAAAGAAAAAAACAGTATAAGAAAAGAGATGATTATAACAAACGGCAGAGCTATAACGGTGCTGTAAGCGGTAATTCCCTGAGGAAGATGTGAAAACAATCCGAGAAAACAAGAAATCTGTACCGCTGTCATAAAAAGATAGAATCCAAAAGAACCAACATTTCCCTTTAATTTCATTCCTCGTCGTCAGCTCCTTTTAAATTCTGTATTTTCATCACTTTATCAGCAAGCTTTTTCCAGCTTGCTCTTATAAACGTATCACGCATTGCCGACGGCATAAACGGAGCAAAAGGAGATGAATAAGGCACCCCAAAGCTGTTTTTACCGCATAAATTTACAAGCATAACAAAAGACACAAGTACAATTCCCCACAAGCCCAATATGCCTCCGCATATTATATATACAAGCCTTAAAATTGTAATACAGGGATATAAATCAGGAATTGTGTAAGATGCAATTGCGGCAATTGCTACCACCATAAGCGTAGGAGATCCTATAATACCCGCACTTACAGCAGATTCACCGATAACCAATGCTCCAACTATACCCACCGCATGACCCAAAGGTTTTGGAATTCTAAGTCCGGCTTCTCTCATAATCTCGTAAATAAAATGAATAAGAAGCACTTCAAGCATCAAAGGCAGCGGTGTCTGTGTTACCGAGGTGACTATTTTTGACAGTATTGCCGGCGGAAAAAGTTCCGGGTGAAAAGTAGCAAACGCCACATAAAGTCCAGGTATATATACTGCGGCAAGAAAGGAGATATATTTTAAAATTCTTGTAAAAGCGGCATAATACGGCCTGTTTGAATAATCGTCAAAGCTTTGAAAATTTTCTGAAAACAGCTTTGGAACATACAAAACCGACGGAGAACCGTCAATCATTATTGCCACTCTGCCCTCAGTAATTTTCCCGCAAACGGTGTCAGGCCTTTCAGAAATTCCAACACCTGTAAAAAGCGATTTTTCCTCTCCGTCTTCAAGAAACGGTACAAGGTATCCAGCCGCAAGGACAGTTTCCAAATTACATTTCTCCAAATCCTTTTTCAATTTTTCGAGAATGTGCTTTGAAGTTCTGTCGGATAAGTAACAAAGACATATTTGTGTTTTTGAAAGTGTTCCCACTGTCATGGTTTCAAAAACCAATGAAGGACTTTTTATTCTTCTTCTTATTAGAGTCATATTTATTCTTAAAGGCTCAACGAAGCCCTCACGGGAACCTCTTTGTATAGTTTCTCCCGAAGGTTCTGAAACACTTCTGAATGAAAAACCCTGTATTCCTACTGCAATCATATTTTCGCAGCCGTCAATAGCTATAATTGCAAAGCCTGACATTAAAAGTGATAAAAAACTTTCTTCGTCCTTTACCTCTACCATTTCAGAAGCAGTGATAACGTTGGTTTTTATCACATCAAGAAGCAAAGTTCCTTCGTCGCTTCTGTATCTGTTCCCCATAATCGGGTTTATTACAGAAATAGCTAAGGTTTCCTTGTTGCACATTCCCTCCATGGTAAATACAGCAGCGTTTTTACCTTTGGGAGTATTCAGCATAAATTCTCTTACCGTAAAATCTGCCGAACCTGAAAACATCTCCTTGAAAGCCTCAATATTTTTTTTGAGAGATTTATTCATATACATCACCAATAAAAGCATTGGCAATTTTTAGATTATTATTCTTTAACACTTGATTGTTTAGACTGTATATAACAAAATCAAAAGGGAAAAATATTTTGAAAAGGGAGGAATTTCATGTTTATTTCCGCTGTCAGATCCGCACTTATATATGTGTTCATAATCGCCGCTATGAGAATTATGGGCAAAAGGCAAATAAGCGATATGCAAACTTCAGAGCTTGTTATAACTCTGATAATCTCGGATATCGCCGCCATACCTTTGCAAAATACCTCTCAACCACTGCTAAGCGGCATAATACCTATACTTGTGCTGATGTCCTTAGAAATTATATTCAGTGTTATCATGATAAAGAAAAGCAAATTCCGAAAGCTTATCTGCGGAAGTCCGGTTTTGCTCATTGAAGACGGAAAGCTACTGCAAAGTCAAATGAAACGCCTAAGAATAAGCACAGAGGATCTTTGTGCTCAGCTCAGACAATTAAATATTTTTTCTTTAAATGAGGTTCAGTACTGCATTGCAGAAACAAACGGTTCAATAAGTGTTCTGCAAAAACCCCCATACAGACAACCGAATTGTTCACAAGCAAAAATAAAAACAAAAGATGACGGAATTGAAGCTGTAGTAATAAATGACGGTGAAATACTAAGCAATTCTTTAAATCTTTGCAACATGAGCAAAGATTATCTAATGGAACAGCTTAAAAGACTTAACCTGAACAAGGAAGAGATATTCATACTTACAGCAGATAAAAAGAAAATTACTTCAATTATTCTGAAAGAGAGAAAACACTCATGAAAAGAATATACTTTGCTATAGTTTTTTTAATTTTTACAGTATTTTCCGCTTTTTTAGAACTTTATATAGTCTTTAACCCTGCCAAAGAAAGCATAAGTTTAATTGAACAAGCCACAGACTTATGCAAAAAAGATAAAAAGCAGGAAGCCATTGAGCTTTGCTATGAGGTCTCTGACCTTTGGGATAAATCAAATCCCAAAATAAATATGTTCATTCAGCATGAAAAGACAGTAGAGATTTCATCAGATATAAAGGAAATGACTTTTTGTCTTGAACATGACAAAGATTTTGAATTTATGTTAGCAGCGGAAAAGTTAAAGGAAGATTTAATTACCATTATGGATAATGAATTACCTCATATATCAAATATACTGTGATAACAAATTAGAAGAATCGTAAATCACCCATTATAAAGACATTGAAAGTTTAAAGCCTTATTTTGTATCACAACTATTTACCATACCAGATTCAGAGTATCAAAAATCCCCGACTTGAAAATTCAAGTCGGGGACTAATTTATTCCGAAATTAAATCGAAATTAGATTATCTATCCCGGCAAAAGTCATTTTTCAAAAAACTTTTACCCCATCTTCCCTCTCAAAATGACAATAAAATCATAGTTTTATTGACACTTTAAATTAGCCGCTGTTATTACTTTTATAAAAAACAAATAGACCCTATGAATCTTCTCATAAGGTCTATTCTCTATATTTTTGTGATATGTGCTGTTATTTTTCTTGATATTAGAATTATAGCAGCACATATTTTTTTTGCGTTCCAACTTTGTCTGTTCTATTTTTTATAGAGTTACAAACAGCGGAATATCAATATCTTGTAAACACGCTAATTGGAATTGGGGTAAACTTTTTTTACAAAATCGGGTTACCTCTTGACATTATCTATCCCGGCAAAAGTCATTTTTCAAAAAACTTTTACCCCATCTTCCCTCTCAAAATGACAATAAAATAATAGTTTTATTGACACTCTAAATTAGCCGCTGTTATAACTTTTATAAAAAACAAATAGACCCTATGAATCTTCTCATAAGGTCTATTCTCTATATTTTTTGATATGTGCTGTTATTTTTCTTAATACTTAGAATTATAGCAGCACATATTTTTTTGCGTTCCAACTTTGTCTGTTCTATTTTTTATAGGGTGACAAACGACGGAATATCAATATCTTGTATAACACGCTAATTGGAATTGGGGTAAACTTTTTTTACAAAATCGGGTTACCTCTTGACATTATCATGAAATTGATTACTTATTCTTGATAGCTGCCTGAGCTGCTGCAAGTCTTGCAATCGGCACACGGAATGGTGAGCAGGATACATAGTTAAGACCAACTCTGTGGCAGAACTCAATTGTTGTTGGGTCGCCGCCGTGCTCGCCGCAGATACCAAGCTTGATGTCAGGACGTGTAGCTCTACCGAGCTCTGCTGCCATCTTAACAAGCTTGCCTACGCCAACCTGGTCGAGTCTTGCGAATGGATCATTCTCATAAATCTTGTGCTCATAGTAAGATGTGAGGAACTTACCAGCGTCATCACGGCTGAAGCCGAATGTCATCTGTGTAAGGTCATTAGTACCGAATGAGAAGAACTCTGCTTCCTTAGCAATCTCATCAGCTGTAAGAGCAGCTCTTGGGATCTCGATCATTGTACCAACCTTGTACTTGAGCTCTGCACCTGACTCAGCAATAACAGCGTCAGCAGTCTTAACAACTACGTCCTTAACGAACTTAAGCTCTTTAACTTCGCCAACGAGAGGAATCATGATCTCAGGAACGATGTTGTAACCCTTGCTTGCGTTAACAGCCAAAGCAGCCTTAATAACAGCTCTTGTCTGCATTGCAGCGATTTCTGGGTATGTTACTGCGAGACGGCAGCCACGGTGACCCATCATTGGGTTGAACTCATGGAGAGAAGCAATGATTGCCTTGATCTCTTCAACTGTCTTGCCCTGTGTATTAGCGAGGAGCTCGATGTCCTTCTCTTCTGTTGGAACGAACTCATGGAGAGGAGGATCGAGGAATCTGATTGTAACAGGATTTCCTTCAAGAGCAATGTAGAGCTGCTCGAAGTCGCCCTGCTGCATTGGCTCAAGCTTTGCAAGAGCTTTCTCTCTCTGCTCAACTGTATCGGAGCAGATCATCTCTCTGATAGCAGCAATTCTGTCTGCTTCAAAGAACATATGCTCTGTACGGCAAAGGCCAATACCCTGAGCACCAAACTTAACTGCCTGAGCAGCGTCCTTTGGTGTATCAGCATTTGTTCTAACCTGGAGAGTTCTGTATTTATCAGCAAGTTCCATAATTCTTCCGAAGTCGCCGCCGATTGAAGCAGGAACTGTTGGAATAGCCTCGCCGTAGATGTTACCTGTAGAACCGTCAAGAGAAATGTAGTCACCCTCAACATAAGTTCTGCCGGCAAGCTCGAACTTCTTGTTCTCTTCGTCCATCTTGATTTCGCCGCAGCCGGATACGCAGCATGTACCCATACCACGAGCAACAACAGCAGCGTGAGATGTCATACCGCCTCTAACTGTGAGGATACCCTGTGCATAGTGCATACCTTCGATATCTTCAGGAGATGTCTCAAGACGTACAAGTACAACCTTCTCGCCCTTTTCGCCTTCAGCAACTGCATCTTCAGCTGTGAATACGATCTTACCGCAAGCAGCACCCGGTGAAGCAGGAAGAGCGTGAGCAACAGGCTTTGCAGCCTTAAGTGCAGCAGCGTCAAACTGTGGGTGGAGGAGAGCGTCAAGCTGCTTAGGATCGATCATGAGGAGAGCTTCTTCTTCAGAAATCATGCCCTCGTCAACGAGATCGCAAGCGATCTTAAGAGCAGCAGCAGCTGTTCTCTTACCGTTTCTTGTCTGGAGCATATAGAGTTTCTTATCCTGGATTGTGAACTCCATATCCTGCATATCACGATAGTGATTCTCAAGGATACCGCAGATCTTTACGAACTGCTCGTAAACCTCAGGCATAACTTCCTTAAGCTGTGCGATTGGCTGTGGTGTTCTAACACCGGCAACAACGTCTTCGCCCTGTGCGTTCATAAGGAATTCGCCCATGAGTTTCTTCTCACCTGTAGCAGGGTCACGTGTAAATGCAACACCTGTACCGGAAGTATCGCCCATGTTACCGAAAGCCATCATCTGAACGTTAACAGCTGTACCCCATGAGTATGGGATTTCGTTCTGCATTCTGTAGAAGTTTGCACGTGGGTTGTCCCATGAACGGAAAACAGCCTTAACAGCACCCATCAACTGCTCCTTAGGATCAGTTGGGAAGTCTGTGCCGATCTTCTCTTTGTACTCAGCTTTGAACTGATTTGCAAGCTCTTTAAGATCGTCAGCTGTAAGCTCAACGTCCTGAGTTACACCCTTCTTCTCTTTCATCTCATCGATGAGTTCTTCAAAATATTTCTTGCCGACTTCCATAACAACGTCGGAATACATCTGGATAAATCTTCTGTAGCAGTCCCAAGCCCAACGAGGATTGCCTGATTTAGCAGCGAGTACTTCTACAACTTCTTCATTAAGACCAAGGTTGAGGATTGTGTCCATCATACCGGGCATGGAAGCTCTTGCACCTGAACGAACGGAAACGAGGAGAGGATTCTCCTTATCACCGAATTTCATACCTGTGATTTCTTCCATCTTAACGATATTCTCCATGATTTCTGCCTGGATTTCATCGTTAATCTTTCTGCCGTCCTCATAATACTGAGTACAAGCCTCTGTTGAAATAGTAAAGCCCTGTGGAACAGGAAGACCGAGTTTTGTCATCTCAGCAAGGTTAGCACCTTTACCGCCGAGAAGCTCTCTCATAGAGCCGTCGCCCTCTGAGAATAAGTAAACATACTTGTGGCCCATTGTAAAAACCTCCTTAATAAATTCCGCTTTTTTAATACGCACAGTTTCAAGACGCACGTATTCCTAAGCCTATACAGTATTATAACAAACTTTTGCAAAAATAGCTATATCTTTTTACAAATTTTTCTTAGTTTTTTTGAAAAAATCTACCCAACTTTCGACAGTTATATTGTATATTTCGATAAAAATGTAGTTTAAATCTAACAAAAATACTTTTTCCCCTTGAAAAAATCAAATTTTATGAGATAATTGGGTTGTATAGTTATGTTTCAACAAAACTTTATGGTGCATACTGTCGAATGTTTTTCTTGCTTCGACGGTCTTTTGTTGTTGCTGTTTTGTCTGTACTTTATTAGACATTTACAGACCTTTGTATATACGTTTTTATTCTGTAAACTATATATATTGAGTCAGAAGACCTTTACAGGACAAACATTGGGTATGCCGATGTTTATTACTAACTACAGGGGGATTTTATATGAATTTTCACGGCAAGGATATTAAGATCTTTTCCGGCAGTTCCAACAGAGATGTAGCTCAGGGTATCGCAGGTATACTGGGTCTTCCTTTGGGAAAAAGCGACTGCACAACTTTTAGCGACGGAGAAATTGCAGTTTCTCTTCATGAGTCAGTCAGAGGAAGCGAGTGCTTTATTGTTCAATCTACCTGCACTCCGGTAAACGATCATCTTATGGAAATGTTAATCATGATTGACGCAATGAAGCGTGCGTCTGCCGGCCGTATCACAGCGGTTATGCCGTATTTCGGTTATGCACGTCAGGACAGAAAAGCAAAAGCAAGAGATCCGATTTCTGCAAAGCTTTGTGCTGACCTTATTACTGCAGCTGGTGCAGACAGAGTCCTTACCATGGATCTTCATGCAAACCAGATTCAGGGATTTTTTAATATTCCTGTTGACCATCTCGTGGGTGCTCCTATTCTTGCCCGTCATATGAAAGAAAAAATTGGTGCGGCAACAGATGATTATGTTGTTGTATCACCTGACTTGGGTTCTGTTACAAGAGCCAGAAACTTTGCTGCAAAAATCGGCTGTCCTTTGGCTATTGTTGATAAACGCAGACAAAAAGCAAATGTTTCCGAAGTTATGAACATAATCGGTGAAGTAAAGGGCAAGAAGGTTATTCTTGTTGACGATATGATAGATACAGCAGGTACACTTTGCAATGCCGCCGCTGCTCTTGTTGAAAAAGCAGGAGCTACAGAAGTATATGCCTGTGCAACTCATGCCGTTCTTTCAGGTCCTGCTCTTGACAGAATCAAGAACAGCGTTATTAAGGAGCTCGTTCTTCTTGATACAATTCCTTTTACAAAGGAAAGAATGCTTGATAAGTTCACTGTTCTTCCTGTTGCACCTGTTTTCGCAGAAGCAATCGAAAGAATTTATGCCGATAAGCCTGTTTCTCAGATTTTCGGTTAATTTCGTCAAATAACTCAATATTTGTGGGATATAATAAGGGGTGCGTAACTGCGTACCCCTTTTTGGTGTTTTGTTTTCAAAGATATAAATAAAACAAGTTTTCTGTCTGCCGGAAAGGAATGATTTAATGTTCGGAAAAAATAAAAGTTTTGGTTCCGGGTGTGAATTTATTATAGTAGGTCTCGGAAACCCAGGAAGAGAATATGAAAATACTCGCCATAATATGGGATTTATAACTGTTGACAAGATAGCCGAGCTTTACGACTGCAAGATTAACAAGATAAAATATAAATCACTTATCGGGAACTGCATTATCGATGGTAAAAAGGTTATGCTTATGAAACCTCAGACATATATGAACAACAGCGGACAGGCAGTTTTAGAGGCCATGCAGTTTTATAAGATTCCGCCTGAAAACGTTCTTGTAATTTTTGATGATATATCACTTGATGTAGGTAAAATGAGAATAAGAAGAAAAGGCAGCGACGGCGGTCAAAAAGGCATGAGAAGCATTATATATTTGAGCGGTGCCGACACATTCCCCAGAATAAAAATGGGAATAGGAGCAAAACCCAATCCAAACTGGGATTTAGCCGACTGGGTGCTTTCAACCTTTTCCGCAAATGAACAAAAAATACTTGAGGAAAAAGCAAAAGACGCCGCAGAAGCCGCCAAGCTTATTATAAACGGAAAAATTGCCGAAGCAATGAACAAATACAACTGATTAATATTAAGAAATTATCGCAAGGGAGATGATATAAATGATGAGCTTTCTGGACAAAATTATGGAGCAATCCGCGGAATTTAATAAAATTGAAAGCCTTTCATGCGGAAAAAACTCTCTGCTTGTAACCGGAGTAACACAGATACATAAGGCAAACATTATCGGTACATTGTGCAGAAAAGACAGAAAAAAATGTTTTTGTATTGTCTCCAACGAAAGAGAGGGACAACAGCTTACAAACGACCTTTGTTCTATGGGAATAAAAGCACAGTTTTACCCATACAGAGATTTTATTTTCGCAGATGTAAGCGGAAAATCAAGGGAATATGAGCATAAAAGAATCGGCATATTGATGAGTATTATTACCTCTGAATGTGAAGCTGTTGTTGCCTGTGCAGACGCCGCCATGCAGTACACTATTCCGAAAGAAAACCTTGAGGCTGCCGTGTTAAATCTTCATCAGGGAAAAGAAATTTCTCCCGATAAATGCTGCTGTATTTTGACAACTCTCGGCTATGAAAACTGTGCTAAAGTTGAAGGGAAAGGACAGTTTTCAAAAAGAGGAGGAATACTTGACTTCTTCCCGCCCGAAAGTGAATACCCGGTCCGTGCTGAATTTTGGGGCGACGAGATAGATACCCTTAATTTCTTTGATGTAGAAACTCAAAGACGAACAGAAAGCTGTGATAATATTCTTTTAGCACCATCTACTGAAATACTGATTTCAGATAATCCGGAGCTTGCCGAAAAAATTAGGCATAAAGCAGATTTGCTTAAAGGCAAAAACAGTGCTCTTGCCAAGGAAAGACTTTACCGTGAAGCTGATGATATTGAGAACCATATTAAAATAGGTTCAATGGATAAATTCATAGGACTTATTTATAATAAAACGGCAACTCTTTTGGATTATGCCGACGAAAATTCAATATTTTTTGTTTCCGAACTTATAAATGTAAGAGAAAGAATTAAAGGAAGCGAGTTCAGGTTTTCAGAAGATTTGAAAGAATATTTTTCCGACGGAATACTTTGCAGAGGTTTTGAAACATACAGCATAAGTCACAGTTCTTTCGATGAGGTTTTAAAAGAAAAAACCTGTATTTATCTTGATAATTTTTCAAGAGGCGGATATGATATAAAGCTTGACGCAATAATCCCCTTTACTGCAAAACAGCTTTCCCCTTGGAACGGTTCGGTTACCTCGTTGTGCGATGACCTTGAGGGAATAACCCTAAAAAACAAATCGGTAGTTATTCTTGCAGGAACAGAAAAAGCGGCGACTAATGTAGCTTCTCTGCTTCGTGACAGGAATTACAACGCAGTATATTCCCAAAATCTTGAGCAAGCTGAAAAAGGAATTATCTACGTTATCGGCGGAAGCCTTTCTTCGGGCTTTGAATATCCGAATCTTAATTTTATCCTTATCACACACAGTCTTATAACAGTTAAGCCTCAGAAGAAAAGAAAATCCATAAAAAACGGCGAGGCTATCTACAGTTTGTCAGAGTTAAACCCCGGGGACTACGTTGTTCACTCCACTCACGGTATAGGTATTTTCGGTGGAATTCATAAAATTGAAACACAAGGAATTGTCAAGGATTATATTAAAATAAGCTATGCAAAAGGCGACGTACTTTATGTGCCTGTTACACAGCTTGACCTTGTTTCCAAATATATCGGACCGAAAGAAAATTCAGTTGTAAAAATAAACAGACTCGGGGGAAGCGACTGGCAAAAAGCAAAGACCCGTGTTAAAGCTGCTGTTAAAGATATGGCAAAAGAACTTATCGCCTTGTATTCTGCAAGAATGAATACAAAAGGTCACGCCTTTTCAGAAGATACCGAATGGCAAAAGGATTTTGAAGCCTGTTTTGAATACGAAGAAACACCGGATCAGCTTAGATGTATCGACGAAATTAAAGGCGATATGGAGAGAACCGCACCTATGGACAGACTCTTGTGCGGTGATGTAGGGTTCGGAAAAACAGAAGTTGCACTTCGTGCCGCTTTTAAATGTGTATGTGACAGCAAACAATGTGCCCTGCTCTGCCCTACCACAATATTAGCCTGGCAGCATTACCAAACCGCTCTTAAAAGATTTGACGGATACCCAATACGAATTGAACTGCTCTCCAGATTCAGAACAGGAAAACAGCAAAAAGATATTTTAGACAGATTGGAAAAAGGTGAAATTGATATAATAATCGGAACTCACCGTCTTGTCCAAAACGATGTTAAATTCCGTGACCCGGGACTGATTATAATAGACGAGGAACAGCGATTCGGTGTAGCCCAAAAAGAAAAATTTAAGGAATGGTATAAAAACATCGACGTGCTTACATTGTCCGCAACTCCAATTCCGAGAACCCTTAATATGGCTATGAGCGGTATCAGGGATATGTCTGTAATAGAAGAAGCTCCCCAGGACAGACAGCCGGTTCAGACATATGTTTTAGAGCATGATGATGCTGTTATAAATGAGGCTATAAGAAAAGAGCTTAGACGAGGAGGTCAGGTTTTCTACCTCCATAACAGGGTTGAATCTATAGACAGCATTGCGGCTTCAATTGCAAACAGAATACCTGAAGCCGTTGTAGGTGTCGGACACGGAAAAATGTCGGAGCATCAGCTTTCTAAGGTTTGGGAGGATATGCTGGAACAAAAAATAAATGTTCTTGTCTGCACCACCATAATCGAAACCGGTGTGGATCTTCCCAATGCAAACACACTGATAATAGAAAATGCCGATTGCATGGGACTTTCCCAGCTTCACCAGCTAAGAGGACGTGTGGGCCGCTCCAGCAGAAGAGCTTACGCTTACCTTACTTTTAAACGAAGCAAGGTTTTAAGCGATATTTCTCAAAAAAGGCTTAACGCAATAAGAGAGTTTACAGAGTTCGGCTCGGGCTTCAAAATTGCCATGAGAGACTTGGAACTGAGAGGTGCCGGAAATATTTTAGGAGCAAAACAGCACGGTCACATGGAGGACGTAGGTTACGATATGTATTTAAAGCTCTTGGGCGACGCGGTAAAGGAAGAAAAAGGAGAAAAAACCTCAAATCCTGAAATTGATTGTCTAATAGATGTTGCCGTTGAGGCTCATATTCCGGAAAGCTATATTTCTGACCTTTCAACAAGACTGGACGCATACAGGCGAATTTCCGATATCAGAACTGACGATGACGCCCGTGACGTTACAGATGAATTTATTGACCGCTTCGGCGATCCGCCAAAAAGTGTGGTCGGACTCATCGACACTGCTCTCATAAGAAATATGGCAAACTCATTGGGCATATATGAGATAAGACAGAATGACAGCGGATTTTTACTGTATCTCAGAAATATAAAATCAGAAGAAGCTATGGATATAGTGGTTAAAAATGCAGGAAAAGCATTTTTAAATGCCGGAAAGAAACCATATATTCTTATAAAAGCTAAAAAAAACGAAAAAACCGCTTACGTTCAAAACGAAGGAGCCAAAGAAATCAAAGACGACGCCACGGCACCGGACGGCGGGGAATCCGATGAAAAAAAAAAAAAAAAAACAGAGGAAGCC